>AGAU01000105.1 GCA_000224765.2 SAR324 cluster bacterium JCVI-SC AAA005
GGGGGGGTGATCAAGATTTGATTCATTCCAAATTCAAGATGGTGGATTTTTCAATAAATCAAAATTTTGATATAATAAATAATGATTTGAAGATAAAATTCTTGATATGCAGTGAATATAATTATTCATCTGAAATTAATGAGCCAATGTTAGAGTTTCCTGAAAACGCAAAGGTTTTACACTTTAAAGGAGCACGAAAAAAATATATTTCAAAATGTTGGCGACAAATGAGTGAGGCACCAACATCTTAAATGTACTCGTTGAAAATACTTTTAATAGAAATTGAGTAATTCTCATCAAGATTACGGATAAATGCATAAAAAAATCTAAAATATATTTTAAATATCTAATGATTTAAAAAATATTGATTAAAATTTTGTATAATTATTTCCATCCTCTCATTCACGAGAGGATGATTCAACTATAGTTAAATAATGTATAGTTAGAATAAAAGATAGTATTTGCAATGCATGGAAATCCAACTGTACAAACAATCAGCCCCGCACATTTAGACCTCATTCCCTCTTCAATATCATCAAATTTCCCAAAAAATTTGCTGTAAGACCTTCAGAACCCTACACATTAAAAGATACTGGTACAATTAATGATCAAGTGCAAAATCACATATCTTGATAGAATTGACGGTAAAATGTTTTAGTTCATTTTCTTCTAGAGGTATTAACTTAACTTTGCTGAAATCATAATTATCCACAGTCTAAATTTGAAAATTAACTTAAAAAGTATTCTATCCGAGGTCTAAAAAAGTCTGGAAATTGTTTTTTGATTTTATAAGGAATTAAAAATTATATTTTATTATAAAAATACTTTTACGAAAATATAAACAGAAAAGGTAATAATACTTAGCTATTTTAATAAGAGAATTTATGTTGTATGAAGAACATGTTGATTTGTCTGATCACAAAAGAATTGAGGAAATTATTTCAGATAATTCTGTATATATGTGGGAAGCTGTTGATTCGGAAAAACTAGGTGGTTGGGTCCCAGATATAGGCCTAACATCTTTCTTTCGAAAAAGTATATTTAGACCGTACCAAAATATCAAAATTCCGGATTCTGATGTATTATCCCATAGATTTTGGGGTACTGTTGAAAATCAAAGTGATCATAGGGGATTGAAACATATTGGTATACTTTTTTATCTTTATGATGGAGATAATTGTGAATTTGAATTATCTCTCGGTGCCGAAAAGATAGGTTTTTATAAACCATTAATGAATGACAATAACTATCATTTAATAATTACTACAAAAAAGGTTTTATTTGAAGGAGAAATGGAAGTCTTTCAATTTCGTGCATTGAAAAAATCCAGATACCGGATTGAAAAGTTTATTCTTCTTGATCATATTCCAACCGCTTCTATAAAAAGCCTGAAAATAGAGAATATCAATTTTAAAAGATCATTCACTCCAAACAACGATTCAGGAGTTATTGTTGTCAATTTTACTACTTCAGAACCGTCAAGTATAAGAATTGAATCAGATCAATTATTTGAAATTTTACAAAATAAAAAGAAGAAGAGGAATTTCCAAGTAAATTTTAATAACGCACAAGATGTAACAGAATTTACTTTTAAAATATTCGCGAACAGTGTGTTTGGTAATAAAGCTTTATCATATCAAACATATGAAAAAAAATTAGTATCGCATAAAAATAATGATTTGAAAATTCCAATTTACAAAAGTTCAAATGATTTAGATTTTGGGAAAACCTTTGTCTTTGGCGTGCCAATGGAAGAAGGATTCCTTTATATAAGCGATGAGATTGTTGTTAATTCAAAAAATGGTGATGCTAAATTAAATTATGAACCAATTTCATTATGGCCAGATGGAAGTATTAAATGGGCTAAAGTCTTTTTAAATAGTTCTTATTTTAAAAATGATATTTGTTACTTACAAAAGAAAAGGAATAAATATTATAAATCAGAAGAAAAGTGTTTTCAATCTGGTAAAATAATCATTAAAAGTCAAAATTCTCAGGTATCTTTTCAAGAAAACTGCCCTATATTTATCAATTATCACCGAACAGATTATTTATTTCTTGAAGCAGTAATTGTCTTTTCAAATGGGATTAAAGAGAAAATTAGCAAAATTTCAAACTTTGAGGTCATTCATCAGAATAATTCAAAAACAGAGATTTACTTTCAAATGATTTCTTTTACTTTTGATTATTTTGAAATAAAGATCAAATGTTATATTGATATTGACACTAGGGGAGTTTTTCAACTTCAGCCAATACTTTTAATAAAACCAAGTATGGAGTTTAAAGATAAATTTTCCTTTAAAAATGAAAAAAAATTATTTTCTGAAGAGAATGAAATTTTAAGGATTAAAGAGTTTAAACTTAATTTACCTTTTCTTCAACCTGATACAATAGAACATAGTTTTCTCAATAATAGTAATGAAATCCAAGAGATTTTTCAAATTTCCGATCTTCTTTCAAGAGTTAAAACTAGTACGGATACAGAATGTAATAATCAGAGATTTGAAGGGTTATTCCGATTAAAGACAGGACAGCAACAAAATTTGTTATATTTTAAAGAGTTTTGGCAAACTTATCCTAAAGCAATTAGCGTATCCTCGGGAAAGCTATCGATAGAAATATTGCCAGCAATTGAAAAGGATATGTTCTCTTTTAATGAGGATGAAATTCATAGGCTTGGATTTTGGTTTGATGATAATAATTATCTTTTAAAGATGGGGATGAACCTCTCTTCTTCCTTTTCACTAGATTTGGGTGGGGTCTTTACTGATTTTGATGACTTTAAACAACTAAACGATGAAATTTTACCTTGTATTGATCTTGATTATCTGAATTTAACAAAAGCTTATAAATTCATTAATCCAAAATTTGGCTCCCCATCTAGTAAATATGAAGAATTAATGCCTAAGGCTATTTCTTCATTTTTTGATGATCGCATTCAAAATAGAGCATTTGGACATATTAACTTTGGTGATTGGTATGGAGAAAGTGGCTTTTCCTGGGGAAACAATGAGTACGATACTGCATTGTGCTCGCTTGTGGAGTTTTTAAGGAGTAGAAACCAAGAATGGTTGGCTCTTGGCCGCCAGGCCGTTCGCCATCAAGTTGATGTTGATACGATTTCTGATCACTTTCAAAATGAGAAGATTGGTTCCCAGGCTATGCACATGCCTGGGCACCTCGGTGGCTATTTACCACCATATTTTAAAAGTAAGATGAAAGGTACTACTAGTATACCTTCACATACCTGGGTAGAGGGTTTGGTCCTGTATTATCTGCTTAGTGGAGACGAGAGTGTTAAAGATGCAATTGACCTGACAAGAAAGTGGCTTTTACATGATGAAAAGCTAAACTTTTATGAATTTAGCAACTGCCGGGAGGCTGGTTGGCACCTTATTCACCTTTGTTCTTATTACGAAGCTTTCACTGACAATGAATGTCTCAACGCTGCCGCTATAATTGTTGAAAAAGTTCTTAAACACCAGAATCCCAATGGTGGTTGGAACAGAATGTTGACTGAGAGTCATTGCGGTTGTGGCTTTCCGCGGTGTTCTGGTGAAGCAGGGTTCATGTTAAGTATTTTGCTCTCTGGATTGAGCAGATATTACTCCTACACTGGAAATGAAGATGTTAAAGAGGCAGTTATAAATGGAGCAATGTGGCTTATTGATAATACCTTCGATGAATTAAGTGGTCACTTTCGTTATACATCATGTGAGAAACGAACACTGGGAGGAGGATTTCAACAAACTCAATGGGTTATAGAAAGTCTTGCTTATGCATATTACTTTTCTAAAAGTGATCTTATCGAGAAGTATCTCAGGAATTCAATTCCAACAATTGGAGAATACCCTAAAAACTTAGACCACCTTGGGCTTGGAAAAGCACTAGCACAACAAATGAGATATACACCATTTATACTTCATATGCTCCCAAAAGATGAATGAAATATTAGAGAGGATCAATCAAAAGATATCTATTGTCTCTGATGAAATCTCAGACGATTTTCTAGAAGTATCCAAATTAGCAAATGCACTTTTCTTAAGAAACTTTGAACTGAGAAGTTTCAGTGAGGGAAGATTTCCAGATATTGATGAATCGACTTTACAACAACTCTTGTATCTAAAAGAACAATTTAACTATAATTACACTTTAATCAGCCCTGGCTTTTTTAAACATGAAATAGAAGATTTTAAAAAAACGGAAAAGCAACTAAATAAATTTAATCAATGCCTTACTTTAGCTAAAATATTAGGAGTGCAGATTGTCTCAACCTTTACTTTTAAAAGGGCCTCAATTCACTCTGATATCCCAAAAGATATATATTCACCCCTTTTAAGCCTTAAGAGTTTATGTGAAGAAAATTCATTAACTTTATTAATTGAGAATAGCCCTAATTGCTGGGCAGATAATGCAAAGAATCTTCTAGATATAACTGAGTTTTCAGGATTACAAGCTAATTGGGATCCAGGTAATTCTCTAAAATCCGGATGTTCTAACCATAATGTGCTCCTACCCAAACTTCTACCAATCACAAAAAACATCCACCTAAAGAATTGGGAACCAATTAAAGGATATTGTTCAATATTATCAGGCTCTTATGATTTGGCATCTGAGATTAATTATTTTCTAGAACACGATTATACTGGTTACTTCTGTATTGAACATCACCAATGGAACAACAGAAAGGCAAGTACGATAAAAAATTATAATGAACTTAAAAAGATTATTTATAATTCGATTGATCTAAATATATTACCAAAAAATATCAATATCATTTGATAGTTTGATTGTTTCCTAAAAGTGAAAGTTTTACCATACTGATTCAGTTATATGATATTTTTAAGATTTACAAAAGAATATCTATTGGCTGTTAAATTTAAATTATTTGGCGCAATTCTTTGTGGTTTATATAAATTTCTTCTTCCAGTATATATTGCGTGGGTAATTGGGACTATTGTTGGAGTGCTGGAAAACGACTCTCTCCTTATTCAAGAAAAACAAGATCAAATAATTACACTTTTTATCACTTCATTATTCCTGATAATAATATCGCCAGTTTTTGTTTACTGGAGGAATACGTTCTCCATTGTTGCAATGGAAAGCGTGCTAAATCGATTAAGAATTAATCTCTTCACCCATATACAACTCCAGCCTCATTCATTCTTTACAAAATTTCAGTCAGGCAAATTAACTGCTAGAGTTATTTCTGACATATCAAGATGTGAACAATTTATTAATGAAGTAATGGTGACTTCATGGCTTCATATAGGAGTAATATTTTTTATTTTTATTTATTTTTTATTTACAAACTGGATTCTTGCTTTGATCAGTGTCTTTTTGATACCTGTTCATGCATTTATCCTGAGAAAAATTGGTTTGAGTATTAAGAAGTACGCAAAAGAATCTCAAGAAGAGAACTCTATTCTTTCTGCTGCAAGTGTCGAAAGTTTTATTAATTTTAATATTATAAAAATTTTTACTGCAGAAGAATATTTTAACAGAAGATTTTCTGATCTCAGTGTAAATCTTATGGATAAGAGTACAACAATGGGTAGATTAACTTCTTGGTCGCAGGTAGCTAACGCACTTATTGTACACACTGCTCCGTTGATTGTAATACTAGTTGGATCGATTTCATACATTCATGGATGGTTAGAAATTAAAATTAGTGAATTAGTTACATTTATTTTAATGCAAAGACAGCTTTTTGAACCTCTGAGTAAATTAGCCGCAATGCAGGCTACTATTTCTCAGTCTCAGGGTGCTTTAGAAAGAATATATGATATCCTTACTTTAACACCAGAAATTAAAAATCCAGAAAAGCCAAAAAAACCTGATAAACAAATTGGTAAGATTTCTTTTAGGTCTGTTTCCTTTAGTTATGATCAAAATATAGCCCTTAATAATGTCACTTTTAATATTGAACCTGACACTTCACTTGCAATTACAGGTAAATCCGGTTCTGGAAAATCTACTCTTATTTCGTTGATACCCAGATTTTATGATGTTCAAGATGGACATATACTTATTGATGATTTAGATGTTAAACAATATGATGTCCAATTTTTACGAAGTATGATAGCAATTGTACCCCAAGAACCCTTTCTATTTTCTGGTTCTATATATGAAAATATACTAATTGGAAATCCCTTAGCATCGAAAAAAGATGTCATTCAAGCTGCAGAATTTTCATTTATTCATGATAAGATTGCACAACTTCCATTTGGGTACGAAACAAATGTAGGTGAACGTGGAAAATTATTATCTGGTGGAGAAAGACAACGGATATCTATTGCCAGAGCAATTTTAAAAGAACCTAAGATTTTGATTCTTGACGAACCTACCAGTGCTTTAGATCCAATGAATGATAATTTAGTAACATCCGCTCTAAATAATTTGCAGAAAAATAGAACCACAATTATTATCGCACATAAAATTTCGAATATTCAATATGCACATAAAATCTTGTTTCTTGATAAAGGGCGTCCGGAAGAGTATGGTTCCTATGACGAATTAGTGAAACTGAAAGGTTTATTCTTTAAAAACTTTTGTAAAGAGATAAACACTTATGGACAATAGATTCAAAACTGAAATTGTTACATGCTCCATTAAATCTCCAATTAGAAATGCAGTAATTTCCTTTAATGAGATGACTATTTCAGTTATTAGAATTAGCTATTTATATTTAGGAAAATTATTAAATGGTTACGGTTTTTGCTCAAATGGTAGGTATGCTCAAAATGAAATTGTTTTGAACAGATTTATTCCAAGAATAATTAATTCTGATTTAAATTTATTGATTGATGAAAATGGTATACTTGATCCAGTGAAGTGTTGGTCAGTTTACATGCAAAACGAAAAACCTGGAGGGCATGGAGATCGTGCAGTTGCTGCTGGTGCTCTTGATATGGCGTTTTGGGATGCTTATGCAAAAGCATACGAAAAACCTCTCTGGAAAATTCTCTCAGAGCAATTCAATCAAAATCAATCAGACGAAAAGATCTTTGTTTATCCTGGTGGTGGTTATTATTACCCAGGTAAGGGATATCAAGGACTAAAGGATGAATTCAAAAAGTACCAGGATCATGGTTATAAAGTCCTCAAAATGAAGGTTGGGGGTGATTCTATTGATGAAGATCTTAAAAGAATTGATGCAGCCTTATCTGTCGTTGGCAAAGGAAAAAATTTGTGTGTTGATGCGAACGCACGATTCGATTTAACAGAAGCACTTACCTTTTCGAAAGCAATTCAACACTACAATCTGTTTTGGTATGAAGAACCACTGGACCCAGACGATTTCCTATCCCATGCGATACTGGCGGAAAAGTACAACCCTCCAATCGCCACAGGAGAAAATCTTTTTTCAAAACACGGGCTTCAGAACCTATTAAGGCATGGTGGACTCAGACCAGATAGAGACTGGATTCAGTTAGATCCAGCTTTATCATATGGGCTAACACACTATCTAGAAGTTATTAAACTTGTTGAAACCTTTGGATGGAGTAGAAGGCGGTTGATTCCACATGGAGGTCATCAGTTGGCATTGAACATTGCAGCTGGTCTTCAGACTGGCGGATCTGAAAGCTATCCGGGAGTTTTTCAACCCTTTGGTGGTTTTGCGGATAATTATGAAATTGAAGAGGGCTTTATCAGGCCACAAGAGGAACCAGGACTGGGCATCGAAGAAAAATCTGATCTGTACGACAAAATTAAGGAAATTTTTGGGTAAGCCTCCAGTCAATTGCGAGTTGATTATTAAATGTTTTCTTACTAATTAAATTTTCAAAGTTGTTTTAAAATTTCTGACAAACTGTTGCCAGATTTTGTTTCCTAAGCACATGACGGATTGCTGCATTATTTAAACAAAATCGTCGATCTTATTTTTTGATAGACTTTATCGACTTTGACCCAAGTTTACGGATTTCGATCGGATTAACCAATAGTCCATTGTAATTGTATCGAAGAACTTCCTAAGATTGCCAAGTCAGAGGCCCGAATGCGCGACCTGAATCCATAGAATTCGGGACAGCATTTGGGCCCCTCATTTGTTAAATAAAGAATTCTCATGTCCGTACTTTTTAGAGAATAGTAAGGCTCTACGAACCAACAAAGTGACCCAACCTTCTAAACAAAGATAGTCAGCCATATTTCTTAGATACTGTTCCGCTGATGCAAACCCACCGATGTGTAAATGTTAAGATGACTTTCTCATGTTGCTTAGAACTTCCTGAATCGGTTGCTTAGAACTTCCTGAATCGAGTGAACCGGATTCCTTTTGGTGAATTTAGCCACGATCGCGCTAAATGGCTGCGTTACTTGAAGGTCTCCCAAGGTTGATTGAACACATTTGGTAAATTCTTTATTTTGATTTACGATTCAAGTCAACCTGGAAAGAGTTTTGAACGTGGTGAAACTAGTACGAGTATTTGATCCACTTAATATTGATGTTCCTGTAGCTGATGAAAATAATTTTTAGATCACTTGCCATACACAACTTTTTTAAATGGGTATTTCCGTAATTTTTGCTGCTAATCTATGAGATTTAATATCTTAGTTAATATTGTTTATCACCAAATCGGTTTTTTCGAATTTCACAAATTTTGTGGAGCACTAGGCTGTAATCGGTTTGAATTCAAGTCCAATGTTTTGAAATAACACAGGGACTGTATTTTAGGAAATAGTCCTTTAGAATTTAACTGTTTTAACAAATAAACGAAACTTCAGGATCACATTGATGACGCAAGATGCCAAAATGATCTGTCCGAATTAGGATGCCTAACCAATGGTTTGTTGAGTTGAAAAAGATTAGAGCCATCGTTATTTTTACCAATTTCCATGTGGTTCCAAGTAGCTTTAGATTGAATTTAAAACAACAATGCAATTGAAATAAAATTAAAATTACCTGATTTCTGAGTCAGAAAATATTATTTGATATTTCAAATCTGAAAAGATTATTCCTTCATACTCAGAAGAATTGAATAATCAAAAAGATAAACATGACTTTGATTTGAATTTTAAAAATTAAAGGAAATAGGCTATGAAAATTTTGATTCTTGGAGCTGGTGGGGTAGGTGGTTATTTTGGAGCAAGACTCCACCAAATTGGTGCAGATGTCACCTTTCTCGTGCGCCCCAAAAGAGCCCAGTTAATCAAGAAGCAAGGTTTGATTGTCGTGACTCCCAGCGAAAGAATTCGACTACAACCCAAATTAGTTATTTTGGATGAGCTAGTGGATGCTTTCGATTTGGTTATGCTTAGTCCAAAGGCCTATGATTTGGAAGATGCATTAAAGACTGTCACCAACGTTTTAGGCAACCCGATTTTCTTACCTTTGTTAAATGGATTTGATCATCTTCAAGTGATGGATGACAAGTTTGGAAAAAAACGAGTCATGGGAGGAGTGGCCCACATTGCGGCAGTGTTAACAGAGGAGGGGGTGGTCAAACAACTAAGCGATTTGCATCGATTTACATTCGGAACAAGGCATGCTTGTCAAGAATTAATTGCAAAGGACCTTGAAAAGCTGGTCCAAGTGGCTGTTTTTGAAAGCATACGAAGTCTCAATGTTGAGCAGTCTTTGTGGGATAAATGGACATTCTTAGCTAGTTTAGCAGGAATCAATACT
Source organism: SAR324 cluster bacterium JCVI-SC AAA005 (assembly GCA_000224765.2). Classification (GTDB taxonomy): domain Bacteria; phylum SAR324; class SAR324; order SAR324; family NAC60-12; genus JCVI-SCAAA005. The sequence continues at coordinate 9,629 of AGAU01000105.1, forward strand.
CTAATGCGAGCGAATATTGGAGAGATTATGGCAGCTGAGTTTGGGGCACATGTCACCGAAGAAATGTTTAATGAATGCTGCTCGGTTGCACAAAAATGCCAATATCGCATTTCAGAGGAAACTCAGGCTCAGTCCCTGAGCATACTGCAAAAGCCAAACTCAGATTTCACTGCTTCGATGCTAAGAGACTTGGAATCAGGATACAAAACAGAACATGAGCATATCATTGGATCCATGCTTCGAAGGGGCAAAGCCATTAGCCTTAATTGCCCCAGCTTGCAATTGGCCTACACGCATCTGGTTATTCGAGAGAATCAAAGGCTTCAAAATTTAAAAAGTTGACAACTGTATCATAAGACAGCGCTGATGTTTGAACAAACTCTGGCCTAAAATTGTCAATGTGCTACATCAATAAGCTTTAAATAAAAAAATGTTTGCAGTAAAGCTCTCAGTAATAGTATTTTCATTTTTTGCAGGGCTATTAATGTCAAGCACTCATCTAAGCGCAACACATTATGGAGGGCCACCTTCATTTAACAAGGCCAATATACGGAATTCAAGGGGTTCCAGTATCTTATCAACAACTAAGCACTCTTCTTCTTCAAGTTCTAGCACAACACAGGATAAATACGATCCTTACGCTAATTTTCTGAGGCTTCACTATGATGAAATACAGGAACAAGTTGCTCAAGGAGGCGGCCCCTACATTGAGGTGATTGCAAAATTCAATAGTTGTGGGGATCTATTTCTTGCAGAGACCAATTTGGCTCTAAGCACAAATTACAAAAAATTATTCATGGCAAGAGGGAATCCTGATTCGTTGCGAGAAGCTATTGGAGTGGTAATTGAAGAAAACGATAAACTGCGTGACCACTGTGAAAGCTCCAAAAGTAGTACCTCATAGTGAGTTTAAAGAGAAAACAGTGAAGACTAAGTTGATATTAGGATTAGCTATGTTTTCGTTTTGTCTAATAGAAATTCCTTTGGGGCATGTGGGACATGATGGAGGACATTCTATGCGCAGTAGCCAGGCAAAATTTACAAGAGGTAGTGAAAACTCTGGCCTATTTCAGATGACGAAGGGAAGTACTGGATCAACCTCTTCTACTACCTCAAGAAATCGACATTCTTCTTTTTTGAGAGATCAAGATGACGAGATCCAAGAACAGGTAGCGCAAGGAGAAGGAAAAAATCTGGAAATCATTGCTTTGTACAGTGGGTATGAAGGATCCTTGATAGATGCAATGAAGTTTGAGCTAAATGCTAACTACCGGTAACTCTTTAATAGTGAAGATTCTCAATCAAAACTTGAAGCAGAAATCAACAAACTCATTGAGGGTCACGACCAACTTCGTAATGGTTGTCAAGTAACACAGACCTCGAAAATTTAATTTTCTTCAATGGATTTTTGATTACTAATCGGGTTAACCACAAACCTTTGTTCAGTGAGTAATGACAATGATAAAAATTTTTCAGTTCGCAATAATGGTATCGATATCTATCTCTTGGGGGGCTTTTGCGACCTTTGCTTGCCACGAAGGCGATTTTACAGCATTGAGTAAGGGACATTACAAGTGGGGAAAGAGTGCAGGTATCCTCCAATACACAGAAAATATTACGATTTCCAGTTCAACCAGCACAAGTTGTGATTTGTACACTGCCTATTTGTGGCAACAGTATGACTCGATCCAAGAGCAAATAGCGCAGGGAGGAGGGGAACACCTGGAAGCCATAGCTCGGTTCGCTGGTTGCCAAGGTCCCATGATAGAAATGTTGAAAACTGAGTTGAGCCAAAACTATAAAAAATTGTTCAACGTACCCGATGATCCAACTAGACTTCGCACCGAAATCAGCCTAGTTATCCAAAACAACAGTCAACTTCGTCTGGCTTGTCAAAGCCATGAGATGGTTACTTCCTAATTCAGCAATTTTCTCTAGGAGTTTCCAATGAGAACCAGTTATTTGTTAGCAATCATTTTTTTGGTCGTTTTGGTCTCCAAAGGTTGGGCTTGTCATGAAGAAGACACCAATCTGGATGGCCATAAGCCCAAGACTGGAGTAGGGATAATTGTAAGTACTGAAATTATTGTTGCATTTTCTTCTACAACCACATCTTGCGATATGTACACTGCCTATTTGAAGAGTAACTACGACCAGATTGCTGAAAATGCAGCTGTTGGTGGAGGACTACACCTTGAAGGGCTGTTCGCATATCGAGGATGCAGTCGGGACAGCTTGGTACAGTTACAAAGTGCATTTAAAGTCAGGTTTGAGTCCATGTTCCCACAATCAGATCCTCTCGGAGAAAAATTTTCTCAAAGATTCGAGGAGTTGATCATCAATGAGAATCTAGCAACTCAATGCCCACCCCCAAGCGGATCATTTCTTAGCTGATTTTGACAAGTTTCCTGTGTAGATCTTGATTGTTGAAAGTTCAATAAGAAGGAATATTTTTCAAGAACTCTTTGTATTCTTTTGCTTTGATCTTCACCGTGTTGCCTGCTCCTGGGAAAGTTCCTGAAAGAACATCAGCTTGGTACTCACGAAAAGCCTGCACTCGTTCCTTTTGAATTCGATCCAGTTCAGAACTTAGATTTCGGTAAACTTTGGCGTGACGGGGTACGTGCCCACGGTTTGTTCCGAGTATATCTTCAGCAAAGAGGTATTGTGCATCACAGCCATTACCACTTCCCATTGAGATCACAAGTAACTCCATCCGTTTTGAAATTTCTGAGGCAACTTCGAAAGGAACCACTTCCATTTCAACAGCAAAAGCACCCGCTTCCTGGTGAGCTAGGGTGGCTTGATACACGTTTAGAGCTTCCTCTGCTGTTTTTCCAACAGCTCGGAACCCTCCTGTCCAAGTTCGTTTTTGTGGTACCAAACCAACATGGCCGACAACTGGAATCCCCTCTTTTGACATTGCCTCGATGAAGGGAATGCTCATACAAGCATAAACCGCGTCAGCTCCATCATTTAACGCTGCAAAGCCTGCTTTGATTGCTTCTGTCGAGGATGAACAATTTCCATAAAGTATCCCCATTGTTAGGAACGTATTTGGAGCTGCTGCCCTGATCTTGCGTGCCTGATCTCCTGCAACGGTAATTAGCAAATCAATTCCAGCTTCTTCACAAGCCAGGGCTTCATCTTCGGTTCGGACAAGCACTTCAGAGAGTTGGCGAACTCCTTTTAGGTCCAGTAATTCGCGAACAGTCGGTCTACTCATTTGATCTCCATCAGGCCGAATTCTCTATGATTTGAGTGGGTTCCCTTCCCCACGGATATATGGCTTAAGTACGTCCTCAATGCCCTTCCAATTGTAAGGATTCCTTCCGCAGACCATTACAATGTCACGATTGTCTCTGGTGGTGGGAATCTGTCCTCCACAATCCCAAGGAAGTAGTGACTCTGCGTTCATGTAATTATTGACCAGAGCCCTCCGGTATTGTTCTTTAAATCGATTTTTCAGGGAAGAATGCAGCAGGTATCCATGGAAGAGCACAACACTTCCCTTTGATACTTCAACTGGGAGAGCTTCGTCTGGTGAGTACGGATAATTAAAGGCTTTAGGAGCACCATCATATTCTGCAATTACTGTTGAATGCACTGGGTAGAGTACCCCTGCCTTATACGAACAAGGTATTATCTACAGACAACCGTTTTCGATCGTGGCGTCATCTAGCGCAATCAAGACACATGTCAAAGAATGAACACGTGTCGGAATGGAATGCTTATCTTGATGCCAAGCCTGGCCAAGCTTTCCAGATTTCTTTACAAACAACATGGATTGCGTGCACTTGACGTTAGGTCCGACCAGTTCAGCTAAATATTGAACCAACTCTGCAGAATCCAGCATTGACCTAAACAAATAGGACATCTTATGAGGAAAATGAAGATCTATAAAATGGGAGAGTAACTCATCCTCACTCATCTCCTCATAGATTTTTGGAGAATGGGTTCATAGTTCATAAGATGGGTCTTTGGTAGATGACTAGTTTCCTCTCGACTGAGACGCACAGTCTCAAGGAGCAACTCATCTATTTTCGATTCAGAAAAGACACATGGGATAACAACAAATCCGTTAAATTTATAACCACCTTTAAAGTTACTCACTTTTGAATTCTGAATTACCTTTAGAGATCAGAACGAAGAAAAAAACTGTCGAAACATGATAGAAGTCATCTCACCCGGTCTCCATGAAGACGATGTCCAAGTAAAGCCAATAAAATTATGAGTCCATTAAAAAACTGGCGCCATGTACCACTCATACCGACCGCAACAACACCGATCTCCATGTATGCGATGACTCCGACTCCAAAAACAGCACCAGCAATTGTTCCAAGACCACCCCAATACGGAGTGCCACCTATGAATACAGCTGCTAATGCTAGAAGCAAATAACCAAAGCCTTGTGTAGGAAAAAAAGTGTAAGTTATTAGTGTTGAAAAGATTCCTGAGATTGCAGCCCCAACACCAACAAACATGAAAGCTTTAATCTTAATCTCTTTAACATTTATGCCCATTTGAGAAGCACTTACTTCATTATCCCCAACATGATGTATATGAATACCAAACACATGTCGATTAAAAAGAAAATAGCTAAATACAACGAATAATACCGCCCAGATAACTTGGACAGGGAATCCATATATTTTCCCTACAAGTATCGGATACATCCAATGGGAATCAATTTCCAAAAGTGTAATTGATCTACTGTTAGTTGAGACAAAAAGAAATCCTCTTATCAAAAATAAGACACCTAATGAAGCAACAAGTGAAGATAGCTTACCAAATACTATCAAGGCACCAACGGCTGCACCAACGATTGCTCCAGTAAACACGCCAGCAAAAAGTCCTAATATTGGATCTATCCCTGCGGACACTATCAAAGCAAAAACGTAAGCTGATAAACCATATGTAGATGCGAAAGAAAGATCAATTTCTCCAGATGCTACTAAAAAAACTAACGGAATAACCATGAATAACAAGGTAGGCATCATCACAAAAACAGATTGATGTAGATTGGGCCGAATCCAAACTTCAGGAGCACCGATCAAAAAAACTATCATTAGAAGTAGGAAATACCCCATACTACCCAGGGCTCTTCCATTTTTATGAAAATATTTTTTTAAATTTGACTTTTTATTATCTTCATCAAACACAATTAATGCCCTTTAATTGTTTCCCGCATGATTTTCATTAAATCATCTGCTGTGTGGACTTTTTCTTTACTTAGCATGTGAATAACTTCCCCACGATCAAGAATCACGAATCGATCAGATATATCGTAAACGTGGTAAATGTTATGTCCGATGAACAAAACTGAACGGCCTGATTTCTTGACATTATAAATAAAATCAAAAACTTTTTGAGTTTCATTCAATGATAAATTGTTAGTTGGTTCATCCAAAACGATAAGTTCTGCCTCGTTGTATAGTGCTCTGGCTATTGCAACACCCTGACGTTCACCCCCAGAAAGATTTCCAACAGGCGATTCTGCATCGATTAACTTAGATGTAAAACCGATTTCTCTAATAAGTTTATTTGCTACCTCAATTTGCTCTCTTTGCCTGATAAATCCGAAAGGATAAGACAGCTCTTTCCCCATAAAAATATTCCAAACTATTGATTGTTGGGGACAAAGTGCTTTGTCTTGAAAAACTGTTTCGATACCAGCCTGCCTTGCTTTAAGGGCGTTCCAATTTGCGACTAGCTTTCCATGAATTTCAATGGAACCATCATCAGGATTATGAACCCCAACGAGAGTTTTTATTAGTGTTGATTTTCCAGCACCGTTGTCCCCGATTAGACCTACTACCTCACCTTTATTTACGCTAAATGAGACATTTCTAAGAGCTGTAACACCATCAAATTTTTTTGTTACTGACTTTAGCTCAATAATTTTTTCCATACTAATTGAGCTGGCCTGATTGCTTAACAAGCCAGCTTATCTTTCAAATTAAAGGTTATCGAAGACCTGCATCAGCCAGGGCTTTCACTGATTTATAATTGGTTGCATCAACAAATCCTGCACCAGTATCTTGATTGATTGCTCCTGTTCCTAAAACTGCAGTTTGACATAAAGAGAGAACTGGTAGATATCCTTGCAAAAATGGTTGTTGGTCAGACGTCAAATGAACATACCCTTTTTCAAAAGCAGCCATAATCTGTGGGCTTGTATCGAAGCCAATTTGCAGAATTTCGTTTGGACCATAACCTGCTGCTTTCGCAATACCTTCTGCAACATTCATGATGTCACTGCCTGAATGAACAATCACCTTCGTCTCTGGGTTAGCGTTCAATGCAGCTCCAAAGACTGGAATAGTCAGGTTTGGGTCAGACGCATATATTGTATCGCCATCAAGAACCGTAACTGTCATGCCATGCTCCTCAAATATAATGCGAGCACCATCCTCACGTTGTGCACGTGCGTAGTCTCCAACGGGTACCATCACGATTGCATGATCGCCGGCTTCAAGATCAAATTGACGGATTGCCTCCCTAGCCAATGCTTTACCTTGTGTGGCTAAGTTTGCGCCTACATAGCCACCACCAAATTTTGCCCGAACTCTGGCTGGATCAACATTTTGATAAGTCATGATAATCCCAGCTGCAGCGGCTTGTTTTGCCAGCGGCGTAAGTGCATCATCTCCGGGATGGCCCATCATTGCGATGGCATCAACACCAAGTCCTATTGACTCTCTTAATTGTCGTACCATCTTTTCGAAGTCCCACTCAGAATAAAGAATTTCTGCATCTGCACCTGTGTCGCGAATCGCATTCGCAGCACCAGCTGCAACAATGCCAGCAAATCCTCCTGCTTCAGGTCCTCCTGCAAAAAAATGCATCTTAACATCCTTACACCACTGACTTCCCAAGTCTTGGCCACTTGGGGCAGTATAAGCTGTGACACTCAATCCAGCTAATAAAGCTGTTATTAGAATAGACTTAAAAAATTTCATATTTTTGACTCCATCAAGAATTGAAATAATAATCTGATCTGATCTGATCCGCTCTGGTTCTTTGCTTAAAAACTCTACTTTTTCATGAATTGGCTATCGTTACCTCCCGCATTAGATTGTTGATTAAACTTTCCCAGACCGGCCTTTCCCCAAAATTCATTTGGGAAAAAATTTCGGCAAACTCGCATTGTGGAATTGATATGTCAAACAAAAAATTTATTTGTTTGCGACCTTTTCGAATTTGTACTTGCTTGAGATCTGAATGAATCCAAAGAACTACAATTTGTAGACTGCATAGATGTTGCTTGGAATCATTTTTCCCAATAAAGCTCTGGTTTCTGAGATCAGAGGATTCGCAAGCGGATCAAATTTAAGTAATTTGTGGAGAATCTTTTTCAAAGGAGATTCGATGAAATATTTGGTGCTCGCAATGGCTTTGGCCTTCAGCTTTACAGCCCTAGCGTTCAATGACGATGATGTCCGAATGGTCAAATCAATGAAGAAGTGTGTCCGCTGCGATCTAAGCGGAGCAGAGCTTCGCAATGCTGATTTGAGCAATGCAATTCTTTTGGGAGCCAATCTTCAGAGTGCAGATTTGAGAGGGGCAGACCTGAGTAACGCGAATCTGGAGCAAGCCAAACTGCGGGGTGCGAACCTTCAGGCAGCTAAACTTACGGGAGCTTATCTTAGTGGAGCCTACTTGGGAGCTGCAGACCTGAGTGGTGCAGATATGCGTGACGCACAGCTTTATAATGTAGACCTAACCGAGGCATTTGTAGGTAAGGCAAACCTAAACAACGCGGACCTGAGGCAGGCAAAACTCATTCGTACCGACTTGAGCGAATCCAACTTGATCAGAGCAGACATGAGTCGTTCAAATCTCAGCGCAGCTACTTTGATGGGGGCTGATCTGCGCCTGAGCTTGCTGAACAATGCCGAATTTTGCAATACCACCATGCCCAATGGTGAAGTTTCCTACGACGATTGTTGATGATTCTTTTGATTCCGCTGTTTGGAATCTGTCGATGAAAAATAGCGGAATTTTATGATTTCTACCGAGAGGCAATCCTACTTCCTTGTCTTCAGACTTTTTACCGATCAAAATTTATCGCATTCCCATCCTCAATTTCTTAAATCAACCAATTCACTAAATGTCTCTTTTACCCAAAGCGCCCCGTGACTTTTCTCCAATGTTTGATCAGGATATAGCTGTCAAATATCCAATTTTTGGAAAAATTTATCAACACCAGCCCAAGTAGATCTCATGAGCAAAAGGCTAGACCAAAAGTTGGCCAGTATTCGAAATGGCCAATACACTCCAAAAGATTTCATCATCGCCGACGCCAAGGATGCTGACATGGCGAATGGTTGTAAAACAGCAGGGCTGCAAAAGGGTTCTAGTAGCAGGTACAACCCAATTAAGGTGTATCGGGATGATATGCTTAAAATTATGGAGAGTGACCTGGTAGATATTATGCTTACATCTTTGTCATCAGCAGAAGCTCTGACTCATCAGGGTGCTTATTCAAAGACAGAAATCACGCCTGCGATTCGGCTTAACGACACAACTGATATTTGGGTGGGTAGAGGTGCTGCATATGATTCTCAACCTGCTCTTCCCTTTCGCACAGCACGCTTAGATCATGTCAAACCAGTTTCAGATTTGGGCTTATACGCGATCACTTTCTATAACGATTTGCATCAGGATCACCGCACTTTGGAGGAGTACGCCCGTTTCAGGGACGAGGCATCGGCCAAAGGAATTAGGCATTTTCTAGAAGTCTTCAATCCAAAGACTCAGGTAGTGACTCCTGGTGCCGATTTTGGTTCATACAACAATGACGCAGTTGTGCGCTGTTTAGCGGCAGTTTCCAAGCATGATCGGCCTTTGTTCCTTAAAGCTGCCTATAATGGACCAGCTGCTACAGAGGAAATGGCCTCTTATGATCCTGAAAATCTAATTTTTGGAATTTTGGGAGGCGGTGCCGGCACTACAAGGGATTGCTTGGAACTGATTCGACAGGCAGAAAAATATGGAGCACGAGTGGCCCTTTTCGGTAGGAAGATTTATTACGCAGAAGATTCTGTAAAAATGGTAAAAGCTATGCGTCGAACTATCGAGGAAGGATTGGATTCTGTGGAGGCGACAAAAGCGTATCATGCGGATCTTGAGAAATTAGGAATTCGACCTCTTCGAGAACTTAGCGCGGATTTGGAGTTAACCGAGGAGGTTTTAAAGGCAGGTTTGGAATAGAAAAAGTATGAATGAAAATACTACTTCAACCATTAATTTTGCTCACTTAATAGAGCAGAGGACACTTTCCGAAACGATCAGATCTCCTGTGAGGTAGATGTTCTAAGGTTGCTCAGGTGGTTGTTCAATCAACTTAAAAATCAGCTTTACCACCTCAGTAACCATTTCAAATACAGCTTTCGAATGGTTGTCAATGAAGGAACCGAAAATTCTTACAAAAGAACGTTATTAAATCCAAAAATCTGAGAAATCTTTGGGTAAACAGAATTCCTTTCAGTAAATAGTGAATTTTGAGCTAAACGCCGCTTCGTCGCACTAGCAGAAACAGTTGTATTTTGCTCTGGCAATTTTATGAATTCTCGTGCTGCCAAAGCGCACGGTTTAATGTTGTATGAAATGTTAGAAGTCCAGTAAGCTTCTAAATCAGAATTTTTTAAAATTCCCTAAAATCCATTCAGCCGTTCTGCTGGGAATAAGGTCTTCTCAGTTTTGTCAGAAATATGCCAGATTCTTTTGAGGCTTTGACTTATTGGGTAATAAAACACCTTTTGCGTTCCATGATATCCTCCAACTGCTATCTTTGAGAGATCTAATCCAACGATTCTTTCATTTACCGCGACAAACGGTGGTATATTACAATTCACAACGAGAGGTAGCTAAGAATGACTGGCAACGAATGCAGCAGTGGTTCCGACTGCATGGTGCTACTTGACAGTGAATCTTACAAAGTCACAGACCTCCAAAATTAGCTGGGTCCATCCATTTCAACTTAGCTTCTCCTATCAACAAATTTCTCCAGAATTTCATAAAAAATCTTTTCTTTGAGAGAAAATTTCTTATAAGATTATGACCAATTGAAAAAATTGGTCACCAGTCCAAATTTTGATTTGAAAGGTAATTGACCGGATGACTAATATGGTCATACAAATAAAAAGTAATTATCATAGTGCTGCAAAACTCAACAAACTAAATCTCCCTAATTTAACTACACTAAATTATGATCGTGATGGAGAAACAAATCCAAGCCGCAGCTGAAAAACTATTTCTCCACTATGGGTTTCGCAAGACCAGTGTGGATCAGATTGCCAGGGAAGCAGGTATTGGAAAGGGAACGATTTACAACTATTTCCGAAACAAGGAAGAGCTCTTTGAGAGTTGCTCACGGCATTGGCGCAACTTAGTGAATGAATATCTGCACAAGCATTGTGAGGATAGCCTAGAACAACCAGCCCGTTGGATTCAGAAGGTAGAATTGCGTTTACAATTTATCCGCAATTTGATTGGTACCAGTCTTGTCACCGAATCTGTGATGAAGGAATTGGTCGAAGCCACTTTCTTACTGAGTGATCACGAGGAAGAGTTACTTGAAGAGACTCTGCTGTTGGTGGATGAAGGTCAGAAAAGAGGGGCTATTCGCCCTGAACTAGAAAAGCTGAAGACTGCAAAACTACTGTTGCAGATAGAGAGACTATGGGTTCCCCGCTGGCTGTCCCTTGCAGATTGGGAGACGGTTTGTGAGGAAGTCAAGCAATTACACGAGCTCATTTGGTATGGTTTACACTTTCGAGAGCAATCGTCCGTAGTTAATCATCGAGATGAGACACCCGCTTTTTAAAGTCTTTTGTAGAAGGAGAAATTTGCGAAAGTATTTATTTCTTGGTCTGTTGCTCAGCTTACCTAGTATTTTATTAGCCCAAATCTCAGATGACTTAATTAGTGACCCCTTGGTTGCGGAATTAGCCGAAAGAGCTGAGATCATTCGCTATGATGATCGAGATGTAGTAAAAGTTTCTCTTGAAGATATTCTACTATTGACCATAAGTCGTAGTTTGAGCCTAGAAGCATCACGTCTTTCAGAGGATATTGCCAACCGGGAATTTAAGTCTGTGCAGGCGCGTTACTTTGACCAAGTCACGACTCGCACTGGTTTCGAGAGAAACACGATCTTGACCAATGATCCAACCCAGGTCCCCCAAGACAGCTATGCGGTTGGTAGTCGTTCAGATTCCATCCAATTTTCCTCTACTTTTGTAAGACGATTAAGAACTGGCAACAGTTTTGGTTTTACCCTGCAAGAACAATTTTATAAAAGCGAAACATTGAGCCGTCAAGAAGAAATGGGTTCATTAGATTCAGGCTCTTCAGGAAATTGGAGAGATATAGCCTCAGTCAGAGCCTTCGCCAGTATCCCGTTTTTTCAGGATGCAGGTGAGGAAATCAACAATCTCCTAGAAAGTTTTGCAGACCTAGGAATTGAACGCAGCAAAGCATCCACAAAACTAGCTGAATTGGCTCAATTAGCCATGGTAGCCTCCACCTACTGGGATATGGTTGCAGTTCTAGAAAACATCGAGATTCAAAAGTCATCTGTTGAACTCTCTGAAAAGTTGCTCCAAGACAACCAGGCAAGGCTGCAAGTTGGGACACTGAATAGAACAGATGTACTGGTGGCTGAAACCCAGCTTTCTAGAGATCGTCAAGCACTGTTTTCAGCTAGACTGGATGCATTGAGAATAGAAGATCAACTGCGAGCAGTCTTGAATTTAGGTGGACTAGAGCTTGGGTTTTATCCAAGCAATCGCCCAGAATTGAGAGAATTTTTTCCAGAACCTGCGAGCCTCCGAACTCAAATTTTCGAAAATGATCCACAATTGAGGTTGCTCAAAATTTCCATAGACAGCAACAAACTGGAGGTTCAGCAGGAGGAAAACAGGCTGCAAACCAACTTGGATCTGGACTTGAGTTACACGGTGACAGGTTATGCAAATACACCACTGGTTGGTGCAGGTGATTTCATAGAATTGGGCCTGCATGGGTTTGAGGCTTCATTGACTTGGACTGTTCCTCTCGGTGACCAGGCTACACCTGAGCGAATCAAGCAAAAGAAAATTCAACAAGAGCAAATCTTACTGAACATCGATAGCCGTAAGTCCGAACTCGATGTTAGTCTTCAAACAATTTTACGAGACTTGGAACTCTCAGAGCAGGAAGTTAGTACTGCTCAGGCAGTGGTTAAGTTGGCAGAGGAGCAATTGCAAAATGAGATTGACCGCTTTAGTTTGGGGCAAGGTACAAGTTTTCAGGTGTCACAATTCCAGCAACAACAGTCGCAGGCTAAAGCACAAGAGATTCTTGCCCGTGTCCGTTATGAAAAAGCCTACCTCCGTCTTTTGACCCTTACAGGTCAGATTTACGAAGTATTCAACCTCAATCGAACTAAGTCCTAGGAGACGTTTCGTAATGTCTAAGAATCTTCATAGAAATACTCTGATACTGCTTGGGATTATCCTGGTTTCTGGGCTGATAACTGCTTGTGAGAAACCTGCTGAACAAGACACACGAGAGTTTGCTAACCAAGCTGCCCCGAGGGTAGAAGCGCCTGCCCCACCTAAGCGAGTCAATGTAGCTACATTGACTCTGGTGCCGCAGTCACTACAGCACAAGATTGAATTTGTCGGGAAGTTGCTACCAAACGATCGTGTTGATGTTCACAACGAGCTTGCGGGGGTTGTAGAAAAAGTGAAATTTGAGGAAGGGGAGCAGGTCTCGAAAGGTCGTGTCCTTGCCCATATTTCTACGAAGGAATTAACTGTTCGACGTGACATGGCCAAGGCAGACTTTCAATTAGCTGAAATCAATTACCATCGAAATCTACAGTTGGATCGCAAGCAATTGATCGCTCGCTCAATTCTTGACCAAAGCCGTACCCAACAACAGATCGCGAAGTACAATTGGGATTTAGCAGAGGTGCAACTGCAAAAATCCTTGGTCAAGGCTCCGATCAGCGGAGTTGTTAAGGTTCGAGCGGTGGAGCCTGGTGAATATTTGAAAGTTGGTATGAAGTTGTCTGAAATTTTGGATTTGCGGAAGATGCGAGTAGAGTTGGATGTACCCGAATTGGATATCACTAAGCTTCGAAAAGAGCAGGCTGTAAAAATTGAACTATACGCTGAACCTGGTCAACTATACGATGGCAAAATTTATCGTATCGGAGTGGAAGCTGACCCCCAAACACGTTCCTTCCCAGTGGAGGCGCAGATGGCTAATCCCAAACAACGTTTAAGGTCTGGAATGCTTGCAAAGGTATCCATTGATTTGGGTATGTCAAAAAATCAGGTTGTAATTCCAAGAAATGCCATCATTGAGGGGGAACTTGAACGTGTGGTCTTTGTTGCATCTGATGGTAAGGCCAAACGTCGAGTCATCGAAACAGGGATCAGTGAAGGCAATCGAGTTCAGGTAATCTCTGGCCTTGAACACGGGGAATCCCTTATTGTCGAAGGCCAAACGAGGCTGATCAATAATGAGCCCATCAACATCACACGCAGTGATTCCTGAACGGTTTTTTTATGTACCCAAGTCACATCGCCATTCGTAATGCAGCCTCAATTTTCGTCTTGGTGATCATAGTTGCAGTGATTGGTTTTCAGTCCTATCGCGGCTTACCCCGGGAAGCCAGCCCAGATATTACAGTGCCCATTTTAATTGTTGCGATTCCTTTTCCAGGAGCTTCTCCACAGGATGTTGAATCCTTGATTACCTACAGGGTTGAAAACGAATTCCAAAATCTCAAAAGTCTTAAAAAACTGGAGTCAACTTCGTCGGAGGGAATTGCAGTCATTACGCTGGAATTTGATCCAAATTATGAAATTAGTGAGGCAAGAACTAAGGTTCGTGAAAAGCTGGATACCGTGGCCCCAGAGCTTCCAGATGATGCAGAAGATCCCGTTATAAGTGAGGTCAACCTGTCAGAGCAGCCGATGTTGTTGATCAATCTGTCCAGCACATTGGAATTGCAAAGTTTAACCGAAGTTGCAGATGATCTGAAGAAACAGATCGAGGCGATTCCTGGGATTTTGGAAGTTCGTCGAGTTGGAGGAGTGGAACGGGAAATTCGAGTCTACGTTAATCCAGACAAACTGCAGTATCACAATCTGGATCTGAACCAAGTAACTAGTGCCATTTCCGCTGAAAACACCAATATCCCAGGTGGCACGATCGAAATGGGCCCCACGAAATACTTAGTACGGGTACCAGGTGAATTTGAGACACCGATGGCCATCAATGAGGCCTTAGTTGCAGTTTCTGGAGATCAGGTACCTATAAGGGTCAAGGATCTCGGTCGAGTCGTATTTGGTTTCAAAGAACTCTCAAATCGCTCCCGTCTGGATGGGCAGGAATCTGTTTCTCTAAGCGTTATCAAGCGAAGTGGAGAAAATCTGCTGGCAATCCGACAACAAGTTCAGGATTTGGTGAAAGAGTTTGAAGTAAATCAACAGGGCGAGATTCGCTTCACAATTTTGGCTGATTCTGGAAAGTGGGTAACCCAGCTCGTTTCAGACCTGGAAAATAATATTATCTCCGGCTTTATCCTTGTTTTTGTGGTGCTTTTGGTAGTGATGGGGATACGCAACGCCCTTTTTGTGGCAGTCTCAATACCAATTTCTTTCCTAATGAGCATGTGGATCATGCAGGCCATGGGCTACACGCTGAACTTCATAGTGTTGTTCAGCCTGATTCTAGCCATGGGAATGCTGGTGGATAACGCGATTGTTGTAGTAGAAAATATCTACAGACACATGCAGGGTGGGAAAAATCGATTTGAGGCTGCACTGATTGGAATCAAGGAAGTGGGCGGTCCAATTACATCTTCAACACTGACTACCCTGGCAGCCTTTGGACCAATAATCTTCATGCCGGGGATTATCGGCGAATTCATGACCTATCTCCCGCAAACCTTGATAATCACACTTTCCTGCTCACTGTTTGTCGGACTATTCATCAATCCAGTCTTGTGCTCTACGATGATGAAAGTCAGTGCCAAAAAGGTGGGCAAAAGTCAGGATGAACTCGCAGTCCTGCAGAACTCAGGTTTTCTGCAGGGTTATTTGAGTTTCATGAAAGGGCTGATTCGGTTTCGCTTTATCGCCTTATTGGCCGCGCTGGGAGGAATTTTTGGAATCATTTTCATCTACGCCACAGTATCTGCTCCTCGAAATGGAATGGAGTTTTTTCCTCCCTCTGAGCCACAGGAATTTGTTCTCAACATCAAAGCCCCTGTAGGAACGACACTTCAGGTGTCTGACAAATATGTCAATGACTTGGAAGATATCGTCCGTCCATTTGGAGGAAGTGTAGAAGCGGTAGTTGCGAATATTGGACAGCGACGTGGCTTTGGAGCTGGGGATTCAGGAGGTACAACTACTCATATTAGCCATGTTGTAGTTCCTTTCCCTGATTGGATAAATTGGCAAGAAAAACCATCTGCAGTCATCGAACAAGTACGCGACAGGCTGATTGATGTGACCGGTGTGGAGGTCGAGTTGACCAAGCAACAAAATGGCCCCCCC
>AGAU01000104.1 GCA_000224765.2 SAR324 cluster bacterium JCVI-SC AAA005
AAGATACCAAAATACCCTTGGCCAAGTCCGTGTGGTATGTCCTGCCGGCACCGTCATCTTTTTCCACCATGGAATCTGGCATGGTGGTGGGAAGAATACGAGTGATGTCCCAAGAATCATGTATAAACTTCGAATACAACCATCTGGATCTCAATCTCTCCAATGGGATACTACTGATATCACCAAGGAAAGAATACGGAGTTGGCAAAGACCCAAATTAAGTGTCTTTGATAATGCTGGTTCTGATGAAATTCCCAATACTCTCATGTCTTCTGAACCTTGGTTTGATAACACAGGTCGACTTGAATACATGAACAGAATCCGGTTCTAGCGAATGTTGTTGAATGATCCTGAGATAGACATAGATTATTGGTTAACTAGGATCGAAAATGAGCCATCAAGTACTACTACGTAAATCTGCTAATACAAGCCTAGAAAAACATCCCAATTATCTCCTATCTTTCTAATCTGTTTGATGACAAGTTGGACTCGATGTTTGAAGTGATAATATTTGATAATTATAAACTATGAACATTATTTATATAATCACTGACCAGCAAAGATACGACACAATTAACGCACTAGGTTATCCTTTCATGGAGACACCTAATATTGATAGATTGGTTAAAGAAGGCTGTACATTTAGAAATTGTTTTGCAACAGGTCTGTCATGTGTTCCTTCAAGAGCTTCAATTTTCAATTGTTACTATCCGCATACGACTGGAATTTTCCGAAATGCCTGTAGCTGGAAGCATTCCTGGATCGAACTTCTATCAGAGAAAGGATATCATACTGTAAATATTGGTAAAATGCATACTTGGCCATTCAATACCCCCTGCGGCTTCAAGGAGCGCTACAATGTAGAAAACAAGGATCGATTTCTTGAAGGTAGATACTATTTTGATGAGTGGGATAAAGCGCTTGCTTCACATGGTCTAGTGAAGCAGCAGCGATCGAGCTACAGAACTAGAGAAGACTATAAAGTCTCTTTAGGTGCGTTCGATTGGGAGTTACCTGAAAAAATGCATGCTGATATGTTTGTTGGTGACATGGCTACTTGGTGGATAAAAAATCATCCAGTTTCACAGCCGCTGTTTCTCCAGATTGGATTCCCGGGCCCTCACCCACCTTACGATCCTCTACCACTTTTTTCTTCTCGTTATTTGAGCAAAGATCTCTCAATCAACGATGTTAGCGCTGCTGAACTAGAATCCCTTCCACCTCCCCTCAAAGCTTACAGGAAGCATTGTACGGAAGTAGATCATGATTCAATTCTTGATCAGTTATTCCCCACCAAACAACAAAGATTTAGACAAAGGGTGTATTATTTGGCGAATATCACAATGATCGATCAAAAGATTGGTGAAATTCTTGAGGCACTTGATGAACAGGGTTACTTAGATGATGCAATGATTGTGTTTACTTCTGATCACGGAGACTGCCTTGGTGAACATGGCCTTAGCCAGAAGTGGTCAGGCTATGATCAGGTAGTGCGCGTTCCTGTAATTGTTTGGAAGCCTGGTACTGTTAAGGCGGGTCATGAGGTTAGCAGTCTTTGCCAGCAGTTCGATATTTCACAAACGCTGCTTGAAATGGCTGGGATTCAAATCCCCTCCTCCTTTGAAAGCGAGTCGGTGATGAATGGTGTACTCGGAAAATTACAATCAGGAAGAAAATACGTTTTTGCAGAACAGGGCGGTGATGGCAATTTAACGGATGCCCAAATGGTAACTATGGTTCATTCTGAAAAATGGAAAATGATTCATTATGCTGGAGAAACATTTGGTCAACTATTCGATTTAGAAAAAGATCCCCTAGAGAGTAGAAACTTGTGGGAGGACACTAGTTTTGATCACGAAAAAAGATCACTACACGAAGCTCTTCTTAATTGGCATATTCAAAGTCAATATCGCACTAGAGATTGGGCTAATAATTTCAGATAGGATAATAAGAAATAATGAACTTTTGAGGAGTGTTCAGTAAACGTCAATATTAGCAGGAGTAAAACGCAAAGTTTTAAAAAATTAGACCAAAACTCTTACATTAATGATGTAAAAAGAAAATTTATCTAAAAAAATTACAAGATTACTACTATAGAAGCTATCAGACCGCAGTAAAAGAAATCAATAAATTTTGAAAAATTATGGTTAATTCATGTAGTACCCTGATTTAAATATTTAAAATTATTTTTCCAATTTACTTCTAGGTCAGCTCTCCAAGTTTCGGCAGCATACTTTAGTTCTGTAGTCAGAGATGGTTCTGATTTACTCAGGTTTTTAGATTCCGTAGGGTCTTTAGATAGATTGGCAAGAAAAACATGGTCTTCGTCAGGCTGTCCTTCGACAATTTGGCCATTCAAAACAAGCTTCCAATCTCCTCTTCGAATACTCGTTTGGTCATCCATTTCCCAGAAAAGATCTCTTTCTAAGGCTGGTTGCTTTCCTTCAAGGAAACCAGCCTGAGAAATTCCATCCAATTCCATATCAGATATATCCAAGTGCAGCCATTCACAAATAGTAGGCAACATATCAAAAGAACAAAAAGGCTCTTCAACAATTTTACTGGCAGGCACTACACCAGGATAATGTACAATTCCAGGAACACGTACTCCTCCTTCAAATAAACTAAACTTGTGTCCCTTAAATCCTCCAGACGAACCACCATAATAAGGATCTAGGGTCCCATCTAACCAATTTCGACTTTCTCTTGACGGACCGTTATCTGAGGTAAAAAAAGTTATTGTATCCTCAATGAAATCAAGTCGGGCTAATTCGTTAAAAATCTCACCAATACCGTCATCTACAGCACTAACCATGGCAGCCATTACCTGCCTATCCCAAGGTAGGCCTCCAAACCGGTCCATATATTTTTGAGGAGCATGCATTGGATAGTGTGGTGCGTTGTATGGGATGTAGAGGAAAAATGACTTTGAATCTTTCTTTGCCCTACGTAATGCTTGAATGGAGTATTCTGTAATAACCTCAGTAAGATATTCTCCGTTTTTCCAAACCTCTTTGTTATTGACCCATAAGTCATGGGTTGGATTCATACCGGGGCCCTCTCTGTTCATTCCCCAATAGAAGATGTGACTAAAAAAATCTACGCAGCCTGCAAGAAAGCCAAACCACTGTTCAAATCCATGATCTTGAGGACGACATCCCTCTGCCAGTCCTAAATGCCATTTACCACTCATAGCGGTATGATAGCCTAGTCGGTCTCTTAAAATTTTAGGTAAAGTTAGAGTTTCTTTGGGCAAGCCAGTAGCTTTGCGATGACCATCTAAAATTGCTCTAACACCAGCGTTAGCGGGATATCGGCCAGTAAGGAGAGCAGCTCTTGAGGGAGAGCAAACTGGAGAGTTGGAATACCAACACTTAAATCTAGCTCCTTCATTGGCCAAGCGATCAAGATTTGGAGTTTTAAAATCAGTTGCACCCATGCAGCTTAAATCGCCATACCCTTGATCATCTGTCATAATTACAATCACATTTTTTTTCATTGTATTCCAAAATTATTATAATTAAATTTTCTATTTGATGGCACCTTGAGTTAAACTAAAAATTAATTTTTCTAAAATATTAAAAATTAAGATTAGAGTTAGAATAATTGTGATCGTACAACCTACCGTTAAAGGTCCTCATCGAACAGTTTCATCACCAAAAAAA
>AGAU01000103.1 GCA_000224765.2 SAR324 cluster bacterium JCVI-SC AAA005
TGTAGACATTCATTGCCATTTTGTCATTTCCACAGAGCATATAGCGGTTGGTGGCTTTTAAACTTAGCATCACCTGCAATACTCTTTTTTTAGCGTTTGCTGCTCCACATCCGGAGAATCTCCTACATCCCCTATGCTTGAAATTAAGTCTGGATCTACCGGTATACCTCGCTCCTTGTGCGCTCTGATATACCCTATTTTTCTTTGTTTTGAAGCTACAATGGTTTCTGGAAGAGTTAGCAGTCCGATACGCTGGTGTCCCTTTGACAGTGCCGCCTCTGCTGCAAGGTAACCTCCCTCTAAATTATCTGGCACCACTGCAGGGAGCCTCTGCTGCTTGTCAAAGCAATTAACTAACACAGTTGGGATTTCAAGAAGTGCTGTCGGCGGATCAAATTCTTGGTGGTAATTGGCTACATATAGAATTCCTTCTACTTGGTGCTCCCTAAAAGTCTGTGTTAATTTCATAAAGTTTTCTGAGTTTTCTCCCGTATCTGCGACCATCATTAACATTTCAGACTGATCCATCACGGTCTAGATTCCTTTGAGCAGATTGACTACAGGAAGACCTGCACTATCGGGAGTCATCGACACCGAGGTTATCGCTCTAGTTATTACACCAATCAATCCAGTCTTTTTAGTGCACATCGTTCGGGCTGCTATGAACGGCGTATAGTCTAGTTGACGCATAAGCCCAAGTACTCTCTCTCAAGTTGATGCTTGGACGTTGGGCTCCTTATTTAAAATCCTCGACACCGTTTTCACCGATACCCCAGCCGCTTTAGCAACATCAGAAATTGTCGCCAAACTCATCTCTACTAAAAGAATTACATTTATGACAACGTTGTTATAAATGATTTTCAATTAATTAATCGAAAAAATATTTATTTGTCAAACATAAATTTTTTACTTGCAAAAATTTCTATCTCTACTCGTAAAAATAGCCCAATATTTTGAGTCTATCCAATTAGTGTCGAACTGTCTAAGGTCAACTGCGCATTTGGGGCAACCATAATTCTGTGATAATTTGTCAGACTGTTATATTAC
Source organism: SAR324 cluster bacterium JCVI-SC AAA005 (assembly GCA_000224765.2). Lineage (GTDB taxonomy): Bacteria > SAR324 > SAR324 > SAR324 > NAC60-12 > JCVI-SCAAA005. The sequence continues at coordinate 1,048 of AGAU01000103.1, forward strand.
GGTGCCCTCAAAACTTGTTTTCGACTTTCTGCGACAGCTTCTACTCTATGCAACTTTTACCAGAGATTAAAAAGCTCATCTCCGCAGCCACATCTCCAGATCAAATGCTCACTCGTATCGTAGCAATCGATGGCTGCGGTGGGGCTGGTAAAACAACGTTTGCTACAAGTCTAGCTGGGACTCTCGACAACTGCTCTATTGTACATACCGATGATTTTGCTTCCTGGGATCATCCTGTCGACTGGTACCCACGGCTAATTGAACAAGTTTTGGAACCTCTACGGCAAAACCATGTAGCTCACTACCAGAAGTTCGATTGGCAGGCTAACCAACTGGGGCAGTGGGAAACATTAGAACCCTGTTATGTTATGATCTTAGAGGGTGTTAGTGCTTCGAGATCAGAGTTTCGTCGTTATCTCAGTTTTTCAATCTACATTGAGACAAATCGAGAATTACGGCTGAAGCGTGGAATAGAGCGTGACGGTGAGGAAATGCTGCTACTTTGGCAACAGTGGATGGTAGAAGAAGATGAGTATATGCTTCGTGATCAACCTCAAAAGTATGCAGATCTTGTGCTTTCCGGAAACACGGAAGATATGTTGAGAATCCGCTCCTTGTTTTGATGTTACAGTATTCATTGGGCTGAGGGGTCTTCAGCGTTTTCGAGCGATGGTCAGTCCATCTCCAATCGGCACCATGCACAGATCAACACGCTGGTCATCAGATAACTTTGAGTTGAAAACTCGAAGAGCTTCTGTATCTTTATTTTGACTTGAAACATCAGCCACCTGACCACCCCATAGGACATTGTCTACTAAAATCAACCCACCAGGCCGAATCAATTGCAGACAACATTCATAGTACTCTATATAAGATGTCTTGTCAGCGTCAATAAAGGCTAGGTCAATGCTTTCCTGTTCACCCGCCTGCAAAAAGTTTTTTAAGCTCTCCTTAGCATTACCCAGAACTAGTTTGATCTGCTGATCCACACCGGCTTTTTTCCAAAATATACGTGCTGTTCGAGTGTACTCTTCACTAATGTCGAAAGCGATCAACTTGCCCTCTTTAGGCATCGCTAAAGCCATCACTGTGGAGCTGTACCCTGTGAAGGTTCCAATCTCAACAATCTTCCGTGCACTGACCAGCTTGACAAGCATTGACATCAGCTGGCCCTGCTCTGGAGAGATTTGCATTCCTGAATTGGGTAGCTTCTGTGTTTCTTCACGAAGTTCTATTAGCACCTCTGGCTCTCTCACAGAATTTTTTCGTAAATATTGCACCAGTTGTTCATTCATCAGGATTGTTTTTGCTGACACACCTAACTCCAAATTTCATGATTTTATGAAGGAAATATCTCTGAACCCAGGACCAATTTCAAAAAGGTTAGAGCCAAAAAATAATATTATCATCAAGTATTACTACTTTTTCAGACTAATAGTAATAGTGAGTTTCAATAATTGATATAATTGGACTTTAGATAATTATATATATATATTCAGTGAAAATTATCAAACTTATATTACCAACAGCTTTATTGTTTATATTGTTTCAATATTTGCTGCATATACAATTTCTCGATCTAGATTTAAAGGCAGAAGTATTCTCTTATAATATATCCTTAGGAGACAATTTTTTACTTAGATAATATTAATTAATCCAATTTTTACTATTTCCACAAGTGCTGTTTTTAATAAGATTTTATCAAGTATCATCTTTATCTATGCTGCTGTAATAAAACTTTTTTTAAATTTATTTGCCGGTCGGATATTTGACAAAAATATTTCTACTATTTCAGATAAAATAGCAAGCTTAGATAGTACTTCTTGATTTCAAATATTAATATTCGTTATACTAATTTTAGTTTATCCCGGTTTAGTCACAACTGCTTTCTACTTAATTTTCAGTTGCGCAGTCTGAATATATTCTTGCACCTACCCTGTTAACTAATGATGATGTAAAAACCTTGCCGCTGAGTTTATCTCAGTTTTTTT
>AGAU01000102.1 GCA_000224765.2 SAR324 cluster bacterium JCVI-SC AAA005
AACCTTAAAATCAATAGGATGTTTTTTCATTTCGTAACCCAAGCTTTTCTTATCTCCCTTAATTTCAATTACCTCTGAATTAATTTTTCGATATAGATTAGTTTTTGCACCTGCATAACGCAGAAGATTTTTTTCTTTAGAAAAACAGATAACACCGCAATCCAAACCGAAACTAGTATCGCTACCTTCTTTATATCTTAGAGTTTCTTCTAATAATTTGTCTAATTGACTCAAGATTTGATCTGGATTACCGGAGTCATTTAGATGTGACACCCTACCTAAGAGAGTACTTGAAATTAGCGTCATAAAAGCACCTGGAATTCCATGTCCAGTACAGTCAGCAACTATTAAACTTGTCCAATTAGCTTTTTGACCAATCCAGTAGAAGTCGCCACCTACAACATCTCTGGGTTCCCAAATGTATTCAAATTCCTTAAAGCCATACTTAACAGCATTAATCTCTGGAAGTATCGCATTTTGGATAGCACTAGCAGAATTAATACTGTCTGTTATCATTTGATTTGCTCTGGTTAGATCAGCTGTCCTTTCTCTAACTGTGTTTTCTAAAGTTCTATTCGCTTCAATTTGATTTCTGATTAAATCTTGTTTTAAACTATTCAATTTCTGCGCAACAACAAATCCAAAAAGTATAAACATCGACAAAAAAACTAACTGGGAAAAGCCGAAAAACAAAATTTTTACTTCCCAAATTTGGTAGAACTCAAAGTAGTAGAATAAGACCCAAACTATTGGAATTGATATTGGAAGAATTAATGATACACAAAGATAGCCGTAAAATGGATTGTTTTTTTTCCATGACAAAAAAGACGTTATTAATGTAATTAACGCAAAAATTCCCCAAATGCAAATTAAGCCACCTACCGGTACAAGGCCTTCGCCAAGTCCATCTGGTGGAAAACTAACCAAATCCAAATTCTTTTCAGAGTTAGGCCAATATAAAGATTCGTAAAGATAAAAGGGTATCATAATAGAAAAAAATACGATTCCTCCATTATAAATCAAATATAAATTTTTATTAATTTTTTTTATGTTAAGGATATTTCTAAAAAAAATAACACAAGTCAAAAGACTTATACAAATTGGAATATTACTAAGTGCGCTACCACCAATACTGAAAATTTTTGGATAGCCTAAATACAAGCCTAAATTACTATTTGAAAGAAAAATAGATACAGAAAAAAGGGTAAGTGAAATCCAAATAAAATCATCTTTTGCTACAAGGTAATAAAATAAATAATATATAGCAAATGATACTGCAAGAAGAGTTACCAAAACTTCAATACCTAAGGCAATCATTTCCCGAATAAACACATTATTCCAATTACTAATGTACGTCCTTTCTACACCTTCATTGTTGGGAAAATACCGTACAAAAGGATTTACTCGAAAGTAAGTATAAATCGTAGAAACTTCATCCTTTGGTAGAAATGTTCTTCTATGCGCCATTAAGTGATCAGGGCTTATCATATGATTTTGATAAAGATTCCAATATCCATATTCCTTAACACCGAATATATTTTCAACTATAATTTTTTTCTCAGTGTTATAATTAAAGAAAAACCCAACATCCTCAAAATTAGTATTGTTACTTATATCATATTTGACCCAATAACCTTCTACAATCGATTGTTGACTTTGTAGCCTTTTTTGCCAATTTGCTCGATTAAGTGTTTGAAAATCAACATCATATGATTGCCCTTCTAAATATCGAAAGTATTTTTGTGGAATCTTCGAAAAACTGTCACTGTTTAGTCGGTAGATATCGCTTCCGAATGTAAAAAAAGGAAATATTAAAAAAAGTAAAAATAGATATGAATATTTCTCTTTTTTTCTAAGATGCATTTTGTACTTGATTTTGGAATTTTTTATTTTACAGATAACTATTCCCTATTTATCTATAGGAATTTGCATTTATTTAAATAATTCTTAGTTTTTTTAAAGTTCTTAATATTTGTTAAGCTTTCAATTCTTTGTAGTTAGTTAATCGATTTGATACCAACACTCTCAAATATTGAGTTGTCTATTGCAGAACCTTTTCAAAGAGTTTATTCAATTTTAAGAGTTTAAGATCAGATCGTCGGTAATTTATATTTAGATGAATTTTAACACTTTGAAGTTGTATTGCTAATAATATCTGGATATAAATCTCCTAGAATCGGTAGGCTTGTCATACAGAGATCCGTGCTTTCCTATTGCTATCAGTTGGGTATGGAGGTAGGGAGAAGGAGGACACTGGCAATGCAGCTTTTTGAAAGTTTGGTTTTGTAACCTACAGATACCCACAGTAGCAGTCGGGCAAGTATGATAGTCTAACTAAAGAATTCATAATTTTAGGTTATTTTAGCTTGTTATCCTTTTTCAAACACTGAGGTTTCAAATGACGTGAAAAGATTATTCCTTACCGGCATCTCATCTAACCGCTAAATTCATAATAAAACAACCTGCTCGACATTCTTTATCTTCCACAAATGTCAAAGGTAGCACTAGAGATTCTAAGATAAATTTTAAAATAAATAATAGATCGTCTGTCAGAAGTGAGGTTAGATTGGTGCAAAGCCTAATTAGTTTATTTACTGGAATGTTGGCTTTTTGAACGATTCCGTTTTGGATTTTCTGGTTATCCAAAACTCCTTTCGAGTTTGTAAAAAACTATGTATGCTGGAATGATAAACTTTTTCTGCCTAAGCTATGACTTAATTATTTTTCATAATTTTTGCCAAGACTTGACAAAAGTCTAAAGAAATATCATAAAGTTGTTCGACACATTAGGTAATAATCAAAGCATACTATTTACGCTATGAAAAAGTATCTGATGTTATGTTAGAATCGCTTTTCAAGTCGCTTTTTCTTGAGAATCAACCTTAAGCTACGAAAAAATTCAACGAGGTGATTTGCTAGATTGATTTTGATTCATCCTGTGGGTGGTGCACTTGAGAGTTAGCGAAATCATAACACTGACAGGTCATCTCTTTTCTTTAAATTCCAATAGTGATTTGATGTGGCAACAACATCGTTGGGGTATGAGTCCAAGCTTACCTAAGCACCTAGTATTATTGGTCGAGCAGAAAAGTTTGCAGCAGGGCTTCTTAACTGTCAATTATGGCCGAGTTCCAGCCAAAATTTACAACAGAAAGCCTACTTTACAGGAAAATGGGAGCATAGGAAGATATTGGATAATTAATTTAATGCGACGCAAGGTTGGGGCTCTTTTACCATAAGCGACAAGAAATTTTTGACAAATCTCACCTCAGTTGTCTTTCAAAGATGGACTAAATGATGTGGCTCCTCTGCATCCTTGAGGAGCAAAAAATCTTTAATCATAAAGAGGAGTTCTATGAGTCGAATAAAGATATTTTCTCTAGTCAATGTGCTCATGTTGAGCCTGTTTTTTACTAAAGCCGCTTCTTGCCAGACTGAACTGACAATGTGGTGGCATGCCGCTGGGGAACCAGCACAGATGGCATTGGTCCAAGAGTTGGTTGACGAATTTAACGCCAGCCAATCTGAATGGAAAGTGGTTACAACCGCTTTCCCACAAATTGCTTATAATGATGCAGTAGTAGCTGCTGGACTTGCTGGAACTTTGCCAGACATAATTGATATAGATGGGCCAATTCTACCAAATTGGGCATGGGCTGGATATATTCAACCGCTTGACATCGATGAAAGTCTGATTGCCAATTATTTACCAGGCCCAAAGGGTGTTTGGGACGGTAAACTGTATGGTATTGGGATGTGGGATGCAGCTATTGCGCTTGTGACCCGCCAATCTTATCTTGAGGAATTGGAACTTCGCACTCCGACTTTGGAAGAACCTTGGGACGCAAAAGAATTCCAACAAGCTCTTGATGCTGCTAAGAACTCTGGAAAATTCGATTATGCATTGGATCTTGGTATGGCCTGGACAGGTGAATGGTATCCATATGCATTTTCACCATTCCTCCAGTCTTTCGGTGGTGACATAGTAAATCGCTCAAACTATCAAACAGCCGAAGGCGCACTGAATGGTGAGGAGGCATTGGCATTTGGTGAATGGTGGCAAAACCTTTTTACAGGTGGCTATGCTCAAGCCATGCAAGACAGCGCAGATCGTGATATTGGCTTTACTACTGGAAAATATGCTTTTACTTGGAATGGAAATTGGGCGGCTTTAGGCATCCTAGAAGCGTATGATGATACAATATTTCTACCAGCACCTGATCTTGGTTATGGTTCGAAGATAGGCGCAGCAAGCTGGCAGCTTAGTATTTCTTCAACGTCTAAGCACCCTGATGGTGCCAACGCATTTATCAACTTCGCTCTGCAACCCCACAATTTGGCAAGGTTTTCCGAAGGAACGGGCTTAATTCCTGCCACTGCAGTAGCCGCCGAACTTACCAACAATTATCGAGCTGGCGGATCTATGGAAGTGTTTTTTGAGTTGTCAGATAGTCAGGGGATGCTACGCCCGGTCACGCCAGGCTATCCGGTAATGGCCAAGGTATTTGAAAAGGCTCTTGCCGATATTGCAAATGGCGCAGACGTGGCTGATACTCTTGATGCTGCTGTCGACGAAATAAACGCAAATATCCAGCAAAACAAAGGTTACGGCCATAAGTAAATCTTTAGGGCTGGGGCTCATGCCTCAGCCCATCTTCGAAAACCGCAGGGTGGGTCCTAGCATTCACAAGAACGTCAAGTCGTATGCCACCTACCACTAATCTAACTACCTCGAATAGCGAGGGTTGGACAATGATTTCGCCTGGATTCGGACTCATTGTCTTCTTCATAATTCTCCCCTTCCTATCTGCTATTATACTGTCCTTCACCAACCAACGACTTATTTCTCCCAACCCTACTGAGTACGTTGGATTAGCGAACTACAAACAGTTGTTGAGCGTTGGTGTTCTCACGCTTGACCCTAAGCGAAATAGTAACGGAGCTGTTGTACGTGACAAAAATGGTGCACTTAAATACCCGCGCCTTCGTAACTTTACACGCAACAATCCTCAATATCCTCATATTAAAGGGATGAGAGAGTTATTCTCCTGGAATGTTGGAGACAACCAGAGAACGTATATCTTGGCTCGAGACGTTGTTTTTATCAAAGCTGTGATTAACACACTTTTATTTGTTTTGATTGTAGCCCCTGGGCAGGGGGGGCTAGCACTGTGTCTAGCATTGTTGATCAATCAAAAACTTCGGGGCATCAACATCTACAGGGCAATTTACTTTATGCCAGTTGTTGTTTCAATAGTGGTGGTGTCACTTTTGTGGCGGTTTATTTATGACTACGAAAGCGGACTACTAAATAACCTGCTGTCCAGCTTGACGTTTGGAGCATTCGAATCAGTTAACTGGATTGGTGACACTGATTTTGCCTTAGGTTCAATTATAGTGATGTCAATCTGGCAAGCTGTTGGCTTTCACATGGTAATATGGCTCTCTGGTTTACAAACCATACCACCCTCATTGTATGAGGCTGCTAGGATAGAAGGTGCGTCTAAATGGCAAACTTTTCGTTATGTAACATGGCCGGGTTTACGTAACACTGCTGTTCTTGTCTTTGTTGTTATCACAATGCAGGCCTTTGCTCTTTTCACCCAAATAGACGTAATGACCAACGGAGGTCCTCTCGACTCAACCCAGTCAATTGTTTTCCAGGCAGTTGAACGAGGTTACGGGAAACAAGATATCTCAGGCGGCTCTGCCATCTCAGTTCTGTTGTTTGTCATGGTCCTTTGCATCAGTCTGTTGCAACGTTGGCTAACTCAGGGACGTTCGTGATGTCAATGCCAAATAACCCGGACAATTACGGCCTTCGTCTTGTCACCCGCTATGTTGTACTGACAGTCATCGCTATTATCTTCGCCTTTCCTCTAGTTTTCATGATTATGTCCTCGCTGAAGCCAGACCAGCAATTGCTGGCTGATACTTCCAGCTTAAAAGCGTTCTTACCGGTTGGTGACATATCATTCCAAAATTACGAAAATGCATTTTCCCGTGTGCCAGTTGGTCTGTTCGTCTTCAACTCTATGCTCGTAACGAGTGTAACGGTTGTTTTGTCTCTATTCGTATGTTCCCTCTCGGGCTTTTCATTTGCTTATCTGAAGTGGCGAGGTAGAGATTTGCTGTTCTCGATCATCCTGGCCACTTTCATTATCCCATTTGAGACAATCGCAATTCCGATGCTATTGATAACGTCAAAACTACCTTGGATTGGTTTGGATGGCTTCAGCATCGGCTGGCTAAATACTTATCGGGTCCAGATAGTACCATTTATTGCAGATGGCCTGACTATCTTTCTATTTGTTCAATATTTCAAGGACTTGCCCGTAGAATTAATTGAGGCTGCACGCGTCGAAGGAACAACCTGGTGGCAGATTTATCGACTCATTGTAATACCCTTGTCCGGGCCGGTGCTAGCCACCGCAGCTATCCTGAAGTTTCTAGTCATGTACAACCAATATCTGTGGCCTATGATTGTAGTACAGCAAGAAGAGTATCGGCCCGTAATGGTTGGGCTGCAATATTTTTTCCAGACATTTACCAAAGGTGGCATCGCTTGGGGAGAAATCATGGCTTACTTATCAATGATTACTGTACCAGTGCTCGCCTTCTATCTGTACATACAACGAGCCTTTATCGCCTCGGTTGCAGCGACAGGTGTCAAGGGTTAGATCTAATTCCCTTTTAAGCGATGCTGCCACACATTGTGTTTTACAGAGTGAGTCTGAAAATTTTCTGAGCTAGAAGCTAACTTTACATATTCTAATCTGAAACCAGATTCTGAATAGAAAATTACCAATCAGTACTATTGTCAATAATTAAGGTATGGCGGAGATTAAACTTCGGGACGTTCACAAGTCTTTTGGTAAGGTGGAGGTTATCAAAGGGGTCAATATTGAGATCAAAGATGGTGAATTTGTAGTTATTGTAGGCCCGTCAGGCTGTGGCAAATCAACACTGCTTAGAATGATCGCCGGTCTCGAGGATATCACTCAAGGTACGCTAGAGATCGATGGAGTTTGCATGAATGATCGTCAGCCTAAAGATCGTGGTATAGCAATGGTGTTTCAAACCTACGCAATTTTCCCACACATGACGGTTCGAGAAAATGTAGCTTTTGGCTTGACCATCAACAAGATTGATAAGGCAACCCGAGACCTCAAGGTAGATGAGGCAGCCCGGATTCTTCAGATGGAAAATCTGTTGGATCGTCGACCGTCAGAACTTTCTGGTGGTCAGCGCCAACGTGTGGCGATTGGCCGTGCAATTGTTCGCAATCCTAAGGTTTTTCTGTTTGACGAACCTCTGTCGAACCTTGATGCATCCCTGCGCATGGACATGCGTATGGAAATTGGGAAATTGCACCAGTCTCTAAATGCATCAATGATTTACGTTACCCATGATCAGGTCGAGGCAATGACTCTGGCTGACAAAATTGTCGTACTCAATGACGGTAAGGTAATGCAGTCTGGCTCTCCAATGGAACTTTACAAGGAGCCTGCAAATATGTTTGTAGCAAGTTTTTTGGGTGCACCATCAATGAACTTTATAAATGTGGAAGTGCATGACATTAATGAAGAAAATGTAACAGTATATAATCCCACACTTAGTCCAATCAAAGTCCCACACAAGGGTAGGGATATCTCAAAGAAGTCTCAGGCAATACTTGGCTTGCGTCCGCAATACCTTCGATTAGTAGAGCCATCAGATGGAATACTTAACGGAAAAGTTATCCTAACTGAGAGGTTGGGTGCTGAAACAATCGTCGAGATTCTTTTAAAAGATGGTAAAAGGGTGATTGCCGCAATTAGTGAGGACCAGATCTTAAGCAATGGAAAAGAGATTGGGCTACAGTTTAATCCAAAGCAAGTACACCTATTCTCTTCTGAGGACAGTAAATTCTTATCTGAAAATAGAAAATGAATGTTGTTAATGTTTTTAGTTGGCTTGATGTGGAACCAAACACACCTCAGGCTCTTTCCAAGATTCGATGAGTCAGGTTGGGCATAGTGGTAGCTAATTCTATCGTATCTTTGCGTCAGCCTGCCATATGTAGGCTGTAGGACGGTCATCAGACTCTTCTAATTAGGATGTACTATAATCAGAATCTGTGACCCCGAAGAATATCTAGACTCCCGCTTGCTGAAACTCCTCCCTACCATTGAAGGTGCTGAAAGCATCTCTCGATACCTCCAGGCTGGTCCCTGTCAAGTTCGTCTTATTGAGGATCTTACAGGGATCCAGATTCCCATCTGGAACAAAGAGTTTGATCGTGTATGACTTGTCCATTGTTCCTTTAACTACTCAGAATTTATAGCGTTAAGCTTCGGATGCATACTTAGACAACCGAAAAGCCTTTTAGGGTGCAGCAAACTCTGTCATGGAGGAGAGGGTTCTGCACGATGGGAGGTTGTTGTTAAGGAACGCTTTGGGCTAATCGGAGCCAGTCGTTGCAGGTGTACTTAGAAAGCAGGAAGTTTACTGGAAAGACGGAGAATAGATTTCTTTCAGATGAGACAATGGACAGATAGAAATGTTTAATTTCAAACTTCAAAATGTTGGATCGTAGAGAAAGGGGGAGAGGACCAAAGACCCACTTCAATTCTTAACTCCCCTATACGATTTTAACCCCATCAGTTAATTTTGCTCAGAAATACCAGAAAAATTAATCGGAGACACTTGAATGAATTAGAGATGAAGATTAGCATCCGGTAAAAAATAAAAGAAAAGCATTTCCACTCTTTCAGGAATTATGAGAACGTGCGGTTTTTTGATTTATCTCATTGGCTTTTACCATCAACTCTCTTGAAACAATAGAGGGGGGACTGGCCAAAAAGTGTGAAACTCAAATTTCCGGCAAAACGGCAATAGAGACTAAGACTAATTGAGCATCTGCTCGTGAGAATGGTACAGGGGTCATGGCCTTGTGGGTGCAATAGCTGGTGAGTTGGTTTAAAGAAGCGATGTGAACAAGCAGCTTTATTTTTTTTGGAGAAACCGCCGGTCAACGCAAATTAAATTCTCACATTAGGCATTTCCGTCAGATACGTATAGAAACAGGGGTCCGGATGAAGCTGATTATTAATACCATAGGAAATTTTAAAAATTCCATAATTCTTTTAGCGATTCTCATAGAAATTGGATGGTTAGGCTTAACTATAAAAATAAATTTAGATTCTAACACAGTTCAAACTGAAGCAATAAGTGTATTAGCGAGATCAACATTAATAGAATCAAATCTCTTTCCGAAATTCAAAAAAGATGCAGAAGAAGATAATATTTATTTTTGGCCTGGAAGCGGAAATTTTTTTTCAATAGAAAAAAATAATATTAGCAGTAGATTTCAGAATCATCTTTTGGAAGAGTATGGAGAAGAATATTCAAATCTGCCGAGCAAAGAATTTAACCATTTAGTTGAGAATGTCCTGGTTCAAATTGAAAGTGCTGCAACATTTGTTTCTCAAACAAATAGTAGCATCCCTAAAGATAATTTCAATCTCAGCCAAAAATTCGATAATGCTATTTATACTAAATTAAGTAAGAATCTTTTCATTCTAAGATATGATTGGATGGGTTATAGTAAAAATCTTTACACATTAATCTTGCCTGAAAGAAATGGAGTAAAAATATATATTGCCTCAGTTTCTGATGCAGCTGAAAAAGTAAATTTTGTTAAAAGTATAATCATTCCATTATTATTACTAGTTATTTCAAGTCTACTACTTATACTTTTGAATTATAAAAATTATTTAATAAAAGGACAGCTTGAATCAGTTATCGATCAAAGGACAAAAGATTTATTGGCAGCGAAAAAAACAATTGACGATAGTGTAAAATACGCTTCTTCAATTCAACAAAGTCTATTACCAACAGGTGATAACCACGAGAAATTTTTCAGGGATTATTATATTTTTTGGCAACCAAAAGATAGTCTTGGAGGAGATATTTATTGGAATTTTTCGGATGAAGAAAATTTTTACTTTGCCATTATTGATTGTACTGGGCACGGCATACCTGGTTCATTAGTATCAATGATAACAGTGACAATGTTTAATAGTATTATCAACCAAAGAACAAAAGGGTCTATTGATCTTTCAAAGGTACTTTCAGAAATAAATAATAATTTTGTAAATACTCAAAAAAATAATAAATATAAAATTTCAAATGAAGGCTTTGACGGTCTTATATTTAAATTAAATAAAAATAATAAAAGTTTGAATTTTGTGAGTGCTAAAACACCACTTTTTATCAAAAGGAAGAACGGAAAAGTTGATGAATATAATGGAACTCGGAAGACTGTTGGATATAAAAGAGATGTGGTTTTTCAACAGAAAACTGTCGATTTATTTAAAGATGATATAATTATTTTGACTACAGATGGTATTTTTGATCAAAATAATTCTGCTAATAAAATTTACTCTAAAAAAAGGATGATTTCAACAATAGAAGAAGGGGGATTAAACACTAATTTTCTGGTACAGTATATACTCGATGATTTAGAAAAATTTAAAGGTCATAAGACGCAGAGAGATGATATCACAATTGTCGCATTTCAAGTCTGAATTAAGTATTTTCTAAAATATTAAAACGTTGCCAAAACTTAAAATTAATTTTCACAGAACCAAATTTTTAGAAAAATTTCCAAAATTTATTGAATCTTCAATTCAGAAAAATCGTTTATCCAAATTACCACAATTTGACTCTTAATTTACATGTTGTAAAGATCGTGTGCGGCTGAATTAATGCAAAAACATCATTCAAAGTCTATTTACTTTCATTTAATTGCCAATTATAATCATACTCAAATTTTCCTTTATAGTGTTCAATCGTATGAGAAAACTGCTGTTCACTATACTCTAAAATATGCTTAAGTAAATTATCAGAAGATCCGCCAAAGTCAACAAGGTACCAATCAAATATTTGAGATAGAACTAATGTTTCATCTTCAAATCTTACTCCACGTGGGTGATTTATAAAACCCTTGGCTGCCTCATCCAGTAGTATTTCGTTTGTCTCAGAAGTAAACGGTCTTGGTAACAAGTTAGGACAACCCATACTCGCGCAGTTGACAGCGTAGTGAATCCTTGGATCTTTCCAGATGGGCCTGAGTATCCTATGTTCAATATCGTTTAAACTAAGATCGATGCCGTCAACTGTAATTAATTTCTCGTCCCAAGGTCCAAAACTGAAGAAACTAAACGAAATATCTTTGATAGAATCAATTGGATAATTTTCCAAAATTAATTCTACAGTTCTAGCATTGTAGTGATTAATCCAATAAGCAAATTGCTCAGGTTGCGAATAATTTGAAATGTTTATATTTTCTAAGTATTGTAGATAATTTTGTAAAATATTTCTGTCTTTATCTGTGACTCGTGAATAGCGCATAAGATGAATATTTGATTTATCATTTGTTATTAGGTTCCGGTCGAGAAATGTTGCCCATTGATTGTGATCGATTTTCTGCACTGAATTA
>AGAU01000101.1 GCA_000224765.2 SAR324 cluster bacterium JCVI-SC AAA005
GATGATTTTTGAGCACCTCCCAAAGCATTCAATGAACCCTTTTTTGAAACAGCAACACTTTCTACTTTTGAAGTCTTGGAAGTTTTCTGATCTCCATTTCCACTAATCATTGATTGTTTGACTTGCATCTAAACCTAATGCCGAATGTTGTAAACGAATACTCTGATTTCAGTTTGAGATTCAAATCCTGCGCCAGTAATAAAGGATCTGAAGGGCTCAAGAGGCGCAAAACGTATTCATCCCGCCGCCCATCACTAATTCAAAAGCTCTTGGCTCTTTTCCGGTACCTGTGATAACGTCAGTGAAACTCTCTGCTTTGGCCGGTAGTCTTCCGGTTTCTATACCGCTTCAATCAATTCTTACGATATGACCATAGAAGAAAACACTCTGGAAAGTCAGGATCAAGATCCACAAGAACTCCTGCAACAAATGGAAGAAGCTGCTTGGCGCCAAGGGCAGCCAGGACTAGAATTTTTCTTCTCATATCTGATGGTTGAAATCAAATTCCCTAACAACAATGACGATTCAACTTGGGAATTGAACACTCGGGGCCTAGACATTGATGCCCTCAGGAAAGCTATTCAGAGAGAGCAGGACATTATGCAGCAGGTTCTGCAAAGTGATTCCTTCCCCTGGGTTAAGTTTGGAATGGAAACTAAACTAGTCAACGCTGCTGAAATTCAGGAATATCCCTACAATTTTGCAGATCTAATCTTCGTGAGCTTGTCACTTCCTGCCTGGGTAATGCCTCCTCAACGACCAAAACTCCTAGCAAAGCTTAGAAACATCCTTGTGCTCTATCGAAACAACAATCCAGATGCCGTCATTGTTACGATAACCAAGCATGCACCGTTTCGACTTAAAGATCGGCTCTCTTACCAATGGGGAGAACTAAGTCGTGAGTTGGGAGGTATTGGGAACAAGGGTGCCATAACTCGTCTCGTTGCTCAACAATTGGCATCCACAAGTGTTCTACAGTCCTATCTTGATGGAGAGCATACCACACAAAAAATTAAGAATCAGACGTGGATACAAGATCTTCAGAATCATTTGGAGTCGTTGCAATATGGTCAAACCAGCATGAGATTGATCGTCTGCATCGAAAACCAGCTTCATGACACCTACGCTAGACGGGCTAATGCCGTACTGAGGAACAATAAATTCAATAAATTCATGGTGATCAAAGAGTCTGCATTGAAGCCCGAAGTGTTGCGAAAATGCGATTTCATGATCCTGCTTGGCTTTGAGGCCTCTGAAGAACTTAAGAAAACCAAGGAATATCAGCAGCGACAAAAAAGAATCTACGAAGTTGATCTGGATCATCCGAAGGGATTACCCGACGTAGCAGGCCGTTATGAAAACATGACCAATAAGCTGGAAAAGCGTTACCTAGAACTAGGAGAGAACCTTAAGGAGGAGCGCTACAGTGAATACTTCCAACTGATCTTTCAAAAGTATGAGTCTTACCAAGATATTGCTGCAAATCAGTATGAGATTGATCAAGAGCTAACCAAAATAGAAGCTTTCGGCCGCAAGCTTGCCAAAGGTTACTTTAATCTCGTTGAGTCAATCTTGCTACTAGGCACAAGGCGGGCACATGTAGTTACTCGCTTTGGCGGCATTATGTTACAAATGACTCGCTATCTTATTGTAGACGACTTTTCGTCTGATGTTATTGACCATCTTGCAAAAAAAGGGTTCCCTCGCCATCAGTTGACGTACATGAATTCTCTCGATTTTCTTCAGGTATTCCTGAAACACAAATTAGAGAATCCCAATTTGGTCAATGCCCCTACAGAATCAGCCTACATGCATTTTCTTCAAAACGCCCAGTTTTTCAAAAAATTTGAG
Source organism: SAR324 cluster bacterium JCVI-SC AAA005 (assembly GCA_000224765.2). Taxonomy (GTDB): domain Bacteria; phylum SAR324; class SAR324; order SAR324; family NAC60-12; genus JCVI-SCAAA005. The sequence goes on from AGAU01000101.1 coordinate 1,852, forward strand.
GTGGTCTTGATCAACGGATGGAATTTAGAGGAAAGTGGAGATTTGGTGATCAAACTCCGAACTTGCGCTGTAGCGGATGACGAGAACCACAATCCTACCCCAACGGTTAGCACTGAAAACATGCACACACTTCTCTCTACTCCTAAAGAGAAACTGCTCCGTATGATTTTGCCGGATAAAGACGGCAAGGAAACGGATAAAGATCGGGAGAAAGAAGACAACGTACTAAACACACTCAATGACACTCTTGCGCTGACAGAATTGACCCCCTTAGCGAAAATGATGGCTAGAAAGAAAGGTCACTCGTTTAAAGTGAAGTCTTTGAATGACCAAGAAAGCAAACTACTTGAGGAAATGAGAGCGGATGAAACTTTCGAAATTGAAAAAGCACTTTCTGAGAACAACTACGGTCAGGAGTTATCAGGCGCAATCACTGCGAAGAGTGTTCCTTCTTCCAGACTACAGAAAACTGACCAAACTGAGGAAGAAGAGGTTTCAAAAAAACTGAATCCAGAAGAAGAACTTTTTGGTTCAATTATTCAGTACCGTCTCAACTCTTTGAAAATGCATAGCTTTGCATGTGGAATTCGCTGGTTGACAATGCTTGAGAACAGGAAGGTTATCTCTTTCCTAAAGACTCAGCCAAAAGCTCAAGACATGTCCCTAGAGGAATTGCTCGAATTCGGCCGAGTATGCATTGTAAGTGAGGACAAACCTATTGAAGAAAAGGGTATCCGAGCCGCGCTCAGTGTTGGAGATTTTCCAGAGCGGCTTGTTTATATGCGAAATGTTCCGGGCAAAAGAGAATTCGAGGCAGAGGACTTTCTGCTCTACGTGGTGGATTGTGAATGCTACCTGTTTGAAGATATTATGCGTTTCTTGTATGCGAAAAATCTCTCCTTGGCAGCCCCAATTCCAGTCTTGCTGTTGATGTCGGAAAACTTCCGAAAACAGATCCAGAAAGGGGAAGACACCCTACTTGCTCACATGGCGGGCATCGAATCCAGAGAGGATCAAGTCAACCCAAAGGGCTTTCCTGTCTCTAATCGTGTTGATTCCTTAGAAGATGAGCAGAAAATTAAACATATTATCCGCGGAGTTTTAGGTTTACCACTTGGGTTCTATGAAAAATTTGAACAGAAAAAACTCGGAGGAGATAGCAATGCGGAGGGTCGCAGTTTAAGCGCGCCCACTTCCAAAGAAGTCTCCGAAGAAGCAATCCAAGAGGAAATGAAAGACATGGACTGGTCTAAATTTCCACTGTAAGAATCTGCCGGATTTTTAAGTAAACCCGGCATGCTTCATGAAATTAAGCCCGACCCTCCAGAGCATTGGCGCGCTTCAACTCCTGCTTGCCGCTGTTCTTCTTGCTCCCCTGCTGATCTCTCTACTACACGGCGAAAATGATACACCAGCGATCCTAGCAGCAATTGGTATTGCATTTTTGATCGGTGGCCCTCTTTGGTGGTTCAATCGCCAATCACGCAGTTTACAATTCCGAGACACGGTGTTGATTGTCACCCTCGGCTGGTTCAGCATTTGCCTTGTTGGCTGTCTCCCCTTCGTTTTTCACGGAAGTATTCCTAGCCTGACTGATGCTTTTTTTGAGGTCATGTCAGGACTTACTACCTCCGGATCCACAATTCTCAATGACATCGAATCCCTTCCACATGGGTTGCTGTTCTGGCGCTCCATGACTCATTTTTTGGGAGGTATGGGAATGATTGGACTATATCTTTTGATTTTCTCCTACATGGGAAGTGGAAACCTTCAGATGTACCGAATTGAGTCAGCCCCCGGTCAAGGGGGAACTGGTGATAAGATGCTTCCCAACGTTCGGTTAACTATGAAGTGGCTTTGGGGCATTTACCTACTCTTGAATGGACTATGTGCGATTTTACTCTGGTTTGGGGGCCTTTCTTGGTTTGATGCAATGTGCCACGCCTTCAGCGCTGTTGCCACAGGAGGCTATTCAACTTTGAATGCCAGTGCGGGTGGATTTGGAAGTGCTTATGTCGAATGGATTTTGTGCCTGTTCATGTTTTTGGGAGGAATGGATTTCGTCCTTCACTACCAAGTTCTAAAAGGAAATTGGAAGCCTTTGACCAAAAGTACAGAACTCAAGGCTTATCTGATAATTTGCTTTGTCCTTGGGGTTGGCGTATCAGGAATTCTTTGGCTAAGCGGGACAAACACAAATCTGCTGGATTCATTGCGCTATGGATTCTTTCAGGTGCTTTCCCTACTCACGACTACAGGCTACTCCACAACAGACTATGAACTATGGCCACAGACTGCACAGATGTTATTGTTTTTCTGCCTGTTTATTGGTGCTTGCTCTGGATCAACAACAAGTGGGATCCGCATCGTCCATATTGTGCTGTTGGTGCGATTCTTAGAACGCTTACTACATCGAATGGCCCGACCACACGCTGTTCAATCAATTTTGGTTGATGGAAAACCATTGGAAATGTCTGTGGTAAATGGCGTACTTGGCTTCATCGTTCTACAGATACATGCCGTGGTAATTGGAGGGGTTTTTCTCAGTATTCTCTCACCAGATATAGCTTTGTGGTCTGGT
>AGAU01000100.1 GCA_000224765.2 SAR324 cluster bacterium JCVI-SC AAA005
AGTGATTATAATTTATTTGATTTCAGAGCAATCCAAGATTCGGAGATCTTTAATGACCCTTTCAGAATGGAAAAAGAAAAGGTTAGAAATTGCCTACTAAATTATATAGATGAAGAAACAATAACAGTTGGTAGTTGGATAGCTCCTGGAGTATTTAATTATGCTGATGTAAAATTGGATGTGTTTTTGGCAGTAGGGGACGATTTACGTGATATGCCATTCATGAAATGGTATAAAGATTACCAAAAAATTAAACGTTCATATAATTTTAGCATCTTAAACACGATAAAAAAAAAATTAAAGGAAGAAGTTTCAGAAAGACCTAAGAATTGGCCATCATGGATAAAAAAATTCCCAAAAATATTAAAGTGTACATTAATATCTGGAAATCAATCTCTAAAAATTTTAAGGAATATCGTAAAATTTCAAAAAAAAGGTATCTGTCAATCCACTATTGTTGTACCAGACAATTCCTATATTAGTACATGGGTAAATTTAATCAATGAAATAAGTTGGGTGAAACTACAAATTCCACTCGCTTCTGATAGCGACGAAAAAAGAAAGAGTATCTTTACTGAGCTATTAATAGAGATAAGGAAAAATTCAGATTTTATAATAATTTCAACTAATAAAAATTATGAACCTTACGGGACGCAATACTTAATTGAGGGATACATAAAATTTACTCAGAAAATAAGTATAGATTCGGTGTTAATTTTATCTTCAAGAGGAGATTTACAGTGGGCAACTAAATATTGTTCAGAGGAATTTAAAAAACTGGTTGAAAAAGGGAAAATATTTTTATTGCCATGTGTAGCATTAAATGAACTAAAATTTTTTTTCGATATTGCTGATGTCGCTTTTGGTAAAATTCCAATTGAGAATACTCACTACAGTTCAACCATCGCACAAATATTGAACTCAGGAATTCCAATGATAAACAACATCAAAGATGAATATGAAAAAACAATTGATAATAAATATCCATACGTCAAAGTCAAAACTTCAAGTGAAGTTGCAAATTCATTAGAGGAACTTTATTGCAATCCAAAGCTTCGTAAAAAACTAGGAGAAGAATCAAAGAAATGGTACAAAGATTTTTCAAGTGTGTGGACAAGAGAATGGATTGACTTCTTAAAAAGTTTGGCAAAAAGTAAAAATTAAAGAGAATAATGAGTTTCGTGAAAAAAGAATAAGGGCATGTCATCAAATAAAAACTGGATCGTCTGAGGAACATCTTTCCCCTTAGACGAAAACTTTTTCTATTCCCTCGTCCCTATTTAGGATAAGTCCAATGACTACCTGACGCCACGCTCTCCGTGATGAGCAATGGCAACAGAACTATTGTCATATTGCTAAGCTCTGGGGTGACCAGCCAGAAAGCTTTGGCGATCTTCGGATGATCAACGCTTGTTTTGTGCGCTGGTGTAGACGGGGAGTCTGGCAACGGGTCTTTGGAGTGTTGGCTGCCGAAGAAGAAAACGAGTATGCCCAATTTGGCAGCATAATTGTGGAAGCAAATCAACCTAGTGCCGGCGCAAAAAAATTGATCGTACCTAAGAATGTATTGCTCGCACCAGTAAGTGCTTGAGAAATTAGATCAAGGAAACCAGTGATGCGCTCGGAAATCCAATGGTTTACTATCAGAGGCTCGGTAAAGCCCATGATCTAGACAGTGCTACCGAGTTGTTAAGAATCATGTTGGATCAGATGTAGGCCGTGTTGGAAGTCAAAGCTTACCCTAAAAAGGTAAGACTCTGGCATCACTAAGAACAGCGCCGGGTGGAAGAAGTGATTCCACCGAAGTCCAATCGAAAAGAACCTAGGAGTTTGACCGAGACAAGTATCATGGGCAACATCTGAATTAAAAAACTTAATTGGGAAGTTGAAGCAAAGGCGGGGGATTGCTCCCCCGAAACAATAAATGAGTCAAAGTTTTTTTATGGTAGGTATCTACTGGGAAGCGGTAATCATTTGACTAAATTGATGAACGGCACTATCAAAATGACCAGACGCACCAAGATATTCAAAAATATAAAATATTTAAGAATAGGAGAATCGGTGGATAAAAAGTGAAACTCTAAAAATATAAGTTAAATTTATAAGTTGTAATAAAAAATCTAATAATTTTTAAAAATTATCAAAAAATATAAAAGTTGAATGAGGTGTCGGCAGAATGATGTTAAAGTTAACAAAAAGATTATAAAGTTCAGGACTAAGATCATGTAACATAATAATAAATAGTCAAAGGAATCAAAATTTTAGGATTTTATGTCAAAAAAGGGATTCTAGGAAACAAAAAAAAATCATCTTGGTAAAGTACAATTATTATGAAAACAGTAATTTTAGCGGGTGGACTTGGCACACGTTTGTCAGAAGAAACTGATAGTAGACCAAAGCCAATGGTAGAAATAGGTGGTAAACCAATACTTTGGCATATTATGAAAATTTATTCATCATTTGGTTTGAACGATTTCATTATTTGCTGTGGCTATAAAGGGTATGTAATAAAAGAGTATTTCGCAAACTACTTTATTCACCAATCAAACCTTACAATAGATCTTCGAAATAATAATTTAACAATTCTTAAAAATAGCTCCGAGCCATGGTCAGTAACACTTGTAGATACAGGACTAAATACAATGACTGGTGGCCGGCTCAAAAGAGTACATGAATTTCTAACTGATAATGAACCCTTTTGCTTCACTTATGGTGATGGTGTTGCGAATATAGATATTAGGAAATTGATAAGCTTTCATAATGATAGTAAAAAGAAAGCGACGTTGACAGCCGCAAAGGCGCCGGGTCGATATGGTTCAATTACAATTGACAATGAAATTAATGTGAAATCCTTTAAGGAAAAAAAATCAAATGAAGATAATTGGGTGAATGCTGGTTTTTTTGTATTAGAAAAATCTACTCTCGAATTCATTGAAAATGATAACACAGTTTGGGAGGAAAACCCTTTGAATACCTTAGCCTCTGAATCAGAACTTGTTGCTTATAAACACAATGACTTTTGGCAACCTATGGATACCTTACGAGAAAAGAATCTACTAAATAGTTTGTGGATTAACAATGAAGCTCCATGGAAAATATGGGATTGAAGAATAATTTTTGGTTTAAGAAGAAAGTATTAATTACTGGTCATTCAGGTTTCAAGGGTAGTTGGTTAACACTGATGCTTAAAGAACTAGATTCCGTCGTTACTGGATATGCATTGAAACCAATTGAATATCCAAATCTTTATGATACTTTGTCTATATCTGATCATATACATGAGTATATTGGTGACATCAAAGACAAAAAAAAATTACAGGATTGCGTTAATGAGTCAAACCCTGAGATTGTTTTTCACTTAGCTGCACAACCAATTGTTAGCCGCTCTTTTGATAACCCTTTTGAAACTTTTAATGATAATATTATTGAGACCCTTAATTTATTAGAAATATGTAGAAATCTTAACACTTTGCGAGTGATTGTAAATGTAACGACTGATAAATGCTACAATAACGATGAAAGAATGACAGGCTATATTGAGGATGACAAATTGGGTGGAAATGATCCCTACAGTGCTAGCAAAGCTTGTTCAGAATTAGTTACCGGATCTTATGCAAAGAGTTTTTTTAGTAAGAAGAGTATAAAAGTTGGAGTGGCAACTGCTCGTGCAGGTAATGTCATTGGTGGTGGTGATTGGGCTATAAATCGAATCGTTCCAGATTTAATGAGAGCAATAAACAAAGATGAAAAAATAATTCTTCGTAATCCATATTCCACCAGACCATGGCAGCATGTTTTCGAACCATTGTATGGATATTTAATATTAGCACAGGCTCTTTACGACAATCCAATTAATTATACTGGAGGTTGGAATTTTGGACCACCAGAAAAAGAAGTAAAAACAGTTGATTACTTAGCCCGAAAAATTTGCAATATTTTAGATTATAAAAAAGAAATAATAAAAGCTGAGGAACAAATGTCATTTGGAGAATCTAAAACATTATTACTCAATTCTAAAAAATCACAAACTCAGTTAGGTTGGATTTCATCGATTAATATAATGAAAGCGATACATCTGACTTGTGATTGGTACGATGGCTTCTTTTCAAAATCTGATATCAAAGAATTGTCAGTTAACCAGTTAAACGAGTTTCTAAGCACCAAATTTTGAAAAAATGACAACACAAATTGAGATTCTTAATCAGGTCGAAAAATTTATAAAAGAGAACAAACAGTCCGATAGGTTTATTCCCGGAAAATCGGTTATTCCACCTTCTGGAAAATTAGTCGATCATGAAGAAGTAAAAAATATTGTTGAAGCTGCAATTGATGGGTGGCTAACTACAGGTCGATTTAATAATTCATTTGAAAAACAACTATCAAAATTTATTGGCGTAAAGCATTTATTGACTTGTAATTCTGGATCTTCAGCAAATTTACTGGCTTTTGCAGCACTCACATCGGATAAATTGGGTGATAAGCGAATTAGACCAGGTGATGAAATTATATCGGTTGCTGCTGGTTTTCCAACAACAGTAAATCCTATCATTCAATTTGGTTGTATTCCTATTTTCTTTGATATAAATTTATCTAACTATAATATTAAAACCGATAATATAGAACAGTCAATAACACCAAAAACTAAAGCAATCTTTCTCGCACACACTCTTGGAAATCCATTTGATGTTCAATCAATTGTCCATATTTGCAAAAAATATGATTTGTGGCTTATTGAAGATTGTTGTGATGCCTTAGGATCGAAATATAATGATCAAAATGTTGGAACTTTTGGAGACATAGGTACTCTTAGTTTTTATCCAGCTCATCACATAACTATGGGCGAGGGTGGCGCAGTCTTTATGAACAGTGGAAGGCTAAAAAAAATTGTAGAATCGTTTCGGGATTGGGGACGTGATTGTTATTGTCCTCCGGGCGTAGATAATACTTGTAATAACAGATATTGTTGGACTTCAGATCGGTTAGGCGGTTCTTTACCGGATGGCTATGACCATAAATACATTTACAGCCACCTAGGTTTCAATTTAAAAATAACTGACATGCAAGCCGCTTGTGGTTTAGCTCAATTAAATAAATTAAGTTTATTCATCCAAAAACGTAAAGAAAATTTCATATTTCTAAAAGAAAATTTGAAACACCTTGATGATTTCTTAATTTTCTCGGAACCAACAAATGATTCTGATCCTTCTTGGTTTGGATTCCCAGTCACTTTAAGAGATTCAGGTCGTCTGAACAGAGTTATCTTGCTGGATTATCTTAATTCCAAAAAAATTGGTACACGCCTTTTATTTGCAGGTAATTTAACTCGACAGCCTTACATGCACAACAAGAAATTCAGGATAGCTGAAAATCTACATAATACTGAAATTGTGATGAAAAATACGTTTTGGTTAGGTGTACAACCTGCACTGAATCATCAAATGCTTGAATACGTCGTTGATTCTATGACCAGCTTTTTTAAGAGATTATAATTTGGCTAAATTTCTAATTAGTGGAATTACGGGTTATATCGGCTCTAAATTAGCTCATTATCTCGTTGAAACTGGGCATGAAGTTCATGGGATTGTGCGAGATGAAAGCAATCTTGAGAGGGTCAATCATATTTTATCAAGCTTGTTTCTAATCACAATTGATGAATTGGTTAGAGTTAGCAATTTCTCTCACAACCAATATGACGCAATTATTCACACCGCTACATGCTATGAAAAGGGAAATAAAACTATTGATGAAGTTATCCAAACTAATTTGTTTTTCTCAATAGAATTGTTGAGATATGCAGCAGATTCGAAGATAGGTGTATTTATTAATATGGATTCGTATTTCTGTAAAAATAACAAAAATAACTTTTCCTACAAAAGTAGTTATGTAATCTCAAAAAGTCATTTTCGTGATTGGGGGATACGATTTTCAAGTTCTGGATCAATCAAATTTTGGAATATTATTCTTGAGCATCCATATGGCCCACTTGAGTCTCAAGACAAATTCACTGGATGGTTGTTTAAAAACTGCCTCGATAATGTAAAAGTATTAGATCTAACACTGGGGCATCAAAAGAGAGATTTTATCTATATTGAAGATATCATAAATGCTCTAGCGACAATTCTTTTAAAAATGAATAAAATTTCAGAAAGATTTTGTGATATAGGTCTTGGAAATGGGTTTTCTATATCATTAGAGAGGTTCGTTCACATGGTTCATTCAATATCTGATTCTAAAACAATTCTAAGGTTTGGTGCAATAAAAACTGCTGAAGATGAAATACAAGATTCCTTTGCAGACCTTACCGTTTTGAACAAACTCGGATGGAAACCTGAATTTTCGATTGAATCTGGTATTTCTGATTCAGTGGGCGCGTATCGTAATTCTATATTTTCTTAATTATGAGTAAAACGGACAAGCTTGTCATACTAGGGGCTGGGTTGGCAGGATTGAGTGCATCTTACCATAGTAGTTTTGAAAATACTCTTATCTTCGAAAAAAGAATAAATTCTGGTGGTCATGCTACTTCTCACTTCATGAATGATTCTTTTTGGGATGAAGGTCCGCATATTTCCTTCACAAAAAATAAATATGTAAAAGAACTATTTGCTGCAAGTACTAAAAATGAATTTGATGAATTTGAATTTAAAATTTCTAACTGGTTTCAAGGCAAATGGATTACTCACCCTGTCCAGGTAAATTTGCGGGATGTGCCAATTGATATCAGAGAGAATTGTTTATCAGGTTATCTGAGGAGAAATACAAGTGTTAACCCTTTTTTGAATTATGATCATTGGTTGAATCATACTTTTGGAGAAGAAATTAACTCTCATTTTTTTACACCTTATACTAGAAAATATTGGACATGTAATCCCGACTTGTTAGCTACTGATTGGATTCACAATAGAATTTTGAAACCATCTGAAGAAGATGTTGTTAATGGATATTCTCGATTAAATTTAAAAAAACTTCATTATATTAATAAAGTTCGTTATCCACGTTATGGTGGATTTAATTCCTTTTGTGCAGTGCTACGTCCACCTAATATTTTGTTTGATCATGAAGTTGTAGAGATTTCTCTGACAAAAAAAACTGTTCTATTTAGCAACGGATTAAAGATC
>AGAU01000099.1 GCA_000224765.2 SAR324 cluster bacterium JCVI-SC AAA005
CCCCCCCTGTGATTGGCTTGGATTTTGAGATGGATTGTCGTCGTCTTTTTGAAGAAGAAGTTCTTTTATAAAATAAGACACGAATTCTCATCGAAAAGCAGTTGTTCACTCAACGATGAACCTGATCAGAATCATTTGCAATTCTTCTCCATATCCTCCAAAAGTCCTGACATTTGCTGAAATGGATTTGATGGCTTTATTACTGTTTTGAGTTGAATATACGAGTTGAATGAATTTATTACAAAAAGAGGGTTTGAATAGGTTTTTCAAGCCGAGTTTCCCTTTTGACCCAAAGAAATTCCCATTTTTTTATGGTTGGTGGATCTTAGTAGTTGCAACATTGGGAATGCTCGCGAGTATCCCCGGTCAAACGATTGGAGTCGGAGTATTCACAGAGCATTTGCTTCATGTATCGAATTTGAGTCGTCTTGATCTAAGCATTGCCTATATGCTTGGTACTGTTGGGAGTAGCTTACTGATTCCATATGGAGGGAAGTTATTGGATCTTTGGGGTTCAAGAATCATGATTATCTTTTCGGGATTGGGGTTGGCATTTGCCCTCTTTCTTCTAAAAAATGCAGGGGGTCTGTTAGCGGTTCTTAAACAATTAACATGGCTTTCGCCGTTGCAAGTAAATTTTGTAATACTTTCTTTGATCTTCCTACTCTTGCGTCAGTTTGGACAAGGATTGATGACCATGGTCAGTCGATTTGTTTTGTCAAAGTGGTTTGACCGTAGGCGCGGTATAGTTACGGGGATCAACGGGGTTTTTGTGTCCTTTGGTTTTTCTTCAGCACCGCTTCTTTTGAACACGCTGATCCTTGAGCAAGGTTATTTGGGAAGTATGGTTATTTTAGCAATCACCTGTGGCTTAGGAACCGCCTTGCTAGGTTGGATGTTTTTCAGAGATCAGCCCGAAGACTGTGGAATGGAAATGGATGGGACTTCCACTCAAAAGTTTGAGAATATCAGTTCAAACCGGGGTTCACTACAAAATACCACTTCGAAAGACCTACCACTCGAAGAAGTACGCAAAAGCTTCACCTTTTGGATTTTTACCCTAGGCATGGCGTCTTCCTCTCTAATTATTACGGGCTTCACCTTTCACATCACTTCCATTGGAGAAATCGCTGGCTTGGATAGATCTACCATCTATTCGATATTCCTTCCGATTTCAATCATCAGTGTTGTCACAAATTTTATATCCGGCTGGTTAAGTGACCGCATTCCACTGAAATACCTACTGATGGCTCTAGTCTTGTCGCTTGGATTAGGTAGTTCCGGAATGTTGTATTTGCATGAAACAATGGGAAGAGTTCTGGTGATTATTGGCTACGGTATTCAAGGTGGAGTATGGGGATGTCTTTCAGTAGTGACTTGGCCAAGATTTTATGGAAGGAAGCACCTTGGAGCCATTTCAGGGCTTTTTATGGGAGTAATGATTTTTGCAAGCGCGATCGGCCCAGCTTTTTTTGGAATTTCTCAACAAATTACTGGTGGCTACAGCACTTCAGCTTGGGCTGCAGTGATGATGAATCTGGTCATTTTTTTGGGAGCGTTCAAGGCACGTCAGGCCATATCATTTAAATGAGTATCCAAAAATATTCTAATTAGTATTTTTGGATAAATAGCACTCAATATATCGTATATCTTGGAGCAAATGAATTATTTGAGTAAAGCATACAAACTTGATTTTTTGGTTTTCGTAAAAACCTAACAGCAAAAATTTACTTGAAAGTCCAAATTAATTTTAAGAGGCTACCCAATGATTTGGCTCTAATTCGATGAGTGGCCCCCTATTAAAAGATCTTTCAAAATTAGTATACTTTAATTTCTGCTTTCTCGTTGGGTCAGGTATGGGTACAGAATTGATCAGTGATCTGGTATAACTATTTAATGGATTTTGCAATACTTGCGAAGTTGCACCTTTTTCAAGTATTTTCCCCTCACACATAACAGCTACTGTATCTGAGACCTGCTGAACTACAGCTAAGTCATGACTAATGAACAAATAAGAAATTTTCTTTTCTTCTTTCAATTTTAAAAGTAACTCAAGAATTTGAGCTTGAACTGTAACGTCCAGTGCAGACGTGGGCTCATCAGCAACAATGATTTTGGGCTCTGTAGAGATTGCTCGAGCTATTGCAATACGTTGTCTTTGGCCACCAGAAAATTCGTGTGGATACCTTTTTGCTGAATTAGGATCTAACCCAACTGATTTCAATAGATGACACACTTTATCATTGATAATCTTTTTGCTGAATTCATTTTGAATAACCAATGGTTCTGAGATGCTGTACCCAATAGTACGCTTGGGATCAAGTGAGCTGTAAGGATCTTGAAATATGATTTGAATAGTAGACCTAAATTTTTTTTGATCTGCAGATTTGTTACTTAAAAAATTTAGTCCATCAAATTTTATTGTTCCACTATCCGGATCTGTTAGCTTAAGCAGAATTCTTCCAAGAGTAGATTTTCCTGATCCACTTTCACCTACTAACGAAACAATTTCACCATATCCTATTTCTAAATTTATATTTTCAAGAGCATTTACTATAATTTTTTTCTTTGAAAAAAAAGTACTCTTTGTGAAAGACTTTGATAAGTTTTCTATCGAAATTAGATTGGAATTTGGTATAAAAATTTGTGATGAAGAGTCTGATTTAAGCCTTGGAACAGAAGCAAGAAGTTCCTTTGTATAATCTGCTTTTGCATTTGCAAATATTTCTTCAACTACGCCCTCCTCAACCTTTTTTCCCTCCTTCATCACAAGGACCCTATCAGCAGTTTGTGCTACGACACCCATGTCATGAGTTATGAGGATCATTGACATTTTATTTTCTTTTACAAGTTCGGAGAGCAAATCAAGGATTTGAGCTTGAATAGTAACATCAAGTGCAGTGGTAGGTTCATCAGCAATCAGTATATTTGGTTCAAGCAACATCGTCATTGCAATCAAAATTCTTTGTCTCATTCCACCAGAGAATTCATGGGGAAACTGCTTCATTCTCTCTTTTGGATATGGAATGCCTACACGATTCAACATCTCCAATGCTAAATCATATGCAAGCTTGGAATTTGCTTTCCCACTTATGATCATTGATTCTGTTAGTTGTTCACCTACCGATAATACAGGGTTAAGGGCTGTCATTGGCTCTTGAAAAACCAATCCAATTTCATGACCCCTAATATACACCATGACCTTCTCATCTGAAGAAACCAAGTCTCTTTCGTGATATTTAATCTCTCCAGAAACAGAAAAGTTTTTTGGTAAGAGGCCTAAAATAGATTTTGCTGTAATACTTTTACCTGACCCTGATTCCCCGACAATTGATAAAATTTCACCAGGTAACAATTCAAATGTAAGTTGATCTACAAGATTGACATTCTTCGATTCAATTAAAGTAGAAATTACAAGATTTTT
>AGAU01000098.1 GCA_000224765.2 SAR324 cluster bacterium JCVI-SC AAA005
CCCCCTGGTGCTAGTTGCCTTGGCATGTTTGGCAAATCTTGGTTCTGAACGATGTCTTCATACCAAAATAAAATATCATCCGCAGCAAATGCATTGCCATCACTCCATTTCATGCCCTTCCTAAGAGTAACAACAGCACTTTTGAAGTCGTCACTCAACTCGACACTTTTTGCAATTTCCGGGACTAGAACTTCCCAGTTTGTAGTATATCCCATCAAGTGTTGATCCCATGCCGTAAAGCCTGTATTCCCAAATGATGTTGGATTAGTCGCATTAAATGTAATTTCCCCACCGTAAATTCCTATGCTCTCTCGGGGACTTACAACCAATACATCCTCTTTATTCGGTAGCCGATCCTGCAATTTTGGAATCAGTCCTTTCTTCACTTTGGATTGAAGCAATGGAGCTTCCTGGAAGCTGTTGATAGGACTATTTTTTTTCTGATATTCTCCTAAATTTATTGCGTTAAATTTGTCAATAAAGTTGATTTGTTGTGCAAGGAGAATTGTGGTTGGGTAAATGGTGATTATAAGTAAACAGCTAAGAGCTAGTTTCATTCTGTAAAATTTACACATAACGACCTCCTGTTAGGGTTGAGTCTTTCATTTAATTTCTTCTTGTTATTTATGCAAGACAAAATTCGAATCAGTCCAGTGACTTGAAAAAATTTCATATTGGATTCTTTGTCAGGAACCTCTGTTTAGATAAAAACTGGATGAGAGTTGTGACTTACCCTATGGGTTGGTGGATCGATTTTATAACAGTACGGAGACGCGTTTTTGTCTCTCGTGGTGCCTAATTGATAAGTATGACTCTCATCGCGGCCAGTGAAGATTAGTTTGGTTTAATAGGTCTACCGACTCCATACATAAACAGAGGTGGGTTTACATACTACTTGAGCGGATTTTGAATCTGTAGCAATTCTAGTTTAAAGAATTGACAGTTCCAGAAGAAATGACTGCATCTATAATTTCTTTGTAATCTTAATCGTAAATCGTTCAATATACTTTGACATTTGAAAAGCCTCTAATTGGTTATGCTTCCATCCAAATGGATGGATTATAAATAATTATAATTATTTCACTCAACAATTGAGGTCACGTTTAGGACCTGCTGAAAATCTTTAATTTGAAACTGTTGAGAAGTGCTGAACTTGCGATTGGCAGCCGGTCGGCGGGAATGAACAACTTTACGAATGTTACTTGGAGATCAAGTCGAGTTACTGCTTGAAGTACTTGAGATGAACTGCACTGCTACTGGGTAGTCCAGCCAGCTAACATCGCCCTCAGCAAGTTTGAAAGTGGTCTGTGGGAGCAACCGCTATTGCAAGCACATGAATTCTTTGAAGAAGCGAAAGCTTTTCTGAATCAATGTGGGACGAAGAATCTGGATCGAGATGGGGACGGTGTACCGGGTGAGGCGTTGTGTAATTGATTATTTCGAGAAATAAGTTTGCATCCCTTGCATTAGTTGGCGAAGCGCAATATCAAATCGTGTCATTAGAGACTGCTAATATGGAAAAACACCTCATAACATCATTGACGATTTTGTTGTTAACATGTCCAGCTTTTGGAGTTGAGCAATTAGAGTTGTTCGAGCCGTCAGCATCCAAAAAA
>AGAU01000097.1 GCA_000224765.2 SAR324 cluster bacterium JCVI-SC AAA005
CTGGCTGATTGGTAATTGCTTCACACGCCCCCCCCGACTCTTGACCACCGGTAAAATTCGAGGTGAAGAACCTGTTGTAAGCACAGATAAAAGTATCGGGGGAATTGAGTACTCTGATGCCTACTTACCTGAAAATGATGCTCGCTTTGTATTCCAATTTATACGTGGTGCCATGGACAGAGGGGGCATAGCCCTAAATTATGTTGAATCTTTAGGAGGTGAACAGAATGCGGATTCAGGTTTTTGGAGAGTCAAAGTTCGAGATCAAATCAGCGGTGATCATCATGAGATTCAAGCCAAAGTGCTTATAAACGCTTGTGGCCCTTTTGTCGACTTTCAGAATAAAGTCTTGGCTCAAAACACCAGGCATCAGCATGTATTTTCTAAAGGGATCCACCTGATCGTTAGGAGATTAACGCCGCATGAGCGAGTGCTGACTTTCTTTGCTGACGATGGCAGACTTTTCTTTGCTATTCCTATGGGACAGAGATCTGTCATTGGTACCACTGACACTCAAGTTTCCAAACCTGAGACACACGTTACATCGGAGGATCGATCTTTTGTCCTGAGCAACATCAATAAGCGTGTTGAATTGGACAAACCTTTGACAGAATCCGATATTATTGCGGAGCGCTGTGGGGTTCGACCCCTTGTTATCAAACGTCAGCAAGATAAGACTATAACTGACTGGGTGAAGATGTCGCGCAAGCACGAAATAGATGTTGACACAATTCAGAAAACTATCAGTATCTTCGGTGGAAAGCTAACAGATTGCCTAAATATTGGTGAAGAGGTGGTCGAATTCGTGCGAGATTGTGGGGTAGATGTTCAAGGAAATACTACAATTTGGTACGGTGAGCCCAACAAGAATGAACACGATCGATTCCTACAAAGAGCAGCTGAAATTAAACTGGATGATTCAACTCCTCTAAATGCCAGCGAACCAAGCTCGACCCGACTTTGGCGGCGCTATGGAAATAAAGCTTTCGATATTTTGCATCAGATAGAAGCGAACCCAGAACTGAAGAAGGAATTGATTCCAGGCTCGGAGTGCTTGACTGTAGAAGTGCTCTACGCCAGAGACCATGAAATGGTTGTTCACTTGGAAGATTTTCTAAGAAGACGAACAAAGATCTCCATGATGATTTCCCAACAGAACCTTGAGGAAAATCCCGCAACCAAGCAGGCCTGTCAGCTTCTCTTTGGTGATCATTTTCAAGATCGTTGGACAAGCTTTGTTGAATGTGCTCAGATTCAACAAAGCTGCGCTGAACTGACCCCAAAATTGTGAAAAAGTTAAATACCGCCCAAAGGGACAAGCAACTTTATGCGTCCAGGATTGCTTGGTATTACTACAAAGCTGGATGGACGCAAAATGAAATTGCCGAAAAGCTTGGTCTGAACCGTGCCCGCGTGATCAGTGTACTGAATGAAGCCAGATTGTCAGGTCGAGTTACCATTCATGTTCACGGTGCTGATGCTAGATTGAGTGATTTGGCGCATCAGCTCTGTGAAAACTGGCACCTCAAAGAAGCTCTTCTTGTTCCAGAGATTTCTCCTGAAAATATTAACGAAAACATTGGTCTGGCAGCAGCTCAGTATATGGAGCGCTTTCCAGACCATGAAAAGCAACTTATTGGACTTGGCTGGGGCTCTACGATCTCCTGGATGACAAGGAACATCACACATTCTACGCGGTCGGAGACTTCGTTCATCACTTTGTGTGGAGGTGTAACTACCTACCTGAGCACTCGCATTACAGAAAGGGCTGTCGGCTCACTCCTTTCCGGATTTCGCTACCCTTTCTACATCATACCAACACCACTTGTTGTCAATTCAAAAGAAATTCGGGACCTCCTCTTGGAAGAACCGGAGGTTCAGCGAGTTTTACAAATGGCCCTTACTGCAGATTTAAGCTTTGTTGGGATTGGCGCCCTTGAACCCAGCAACAGCTTCTCCCAATTTGGATACAGCAGTAAAGAAGATCTGGAATTATTGACAAGATTAGGGGCAGTAGGAGAAATTCATGGAGAGTATTTCGATGCCGAAGGACAGTCACTGAAACTCGAACAGCACGATCGACTGATTGCTACACGTCTCTCAGATTTGCGGGTAATGAAACAAGTCGTTGGTGTCGCTGGAGGAAAACGAAAACTGGAAGCACTGCGCGGTACCTTGAGAGGCAATTTGATATCTACTCTGATCACTGACGAACGCACAGCACAGGCGCTGCTTCAATAAATCCCTACCGCTTCTGAGAATTCACCTACGACTCCCACCAGATATTTACGTTGTCACATTAGCCTTCTTCTTGCAGTAACTTTGCGAATTAACCTTTGTAACAAAACACCAATAGATTCAGTTTTGATCAGATCAGTTGCTCAATCACAGGAGATTTTTTCTATGAACTTACTGTAAGGTGACAGACAAAAATTGCACTAAAAGTTACTTAAATCTTGTTTGGAAATAAAAACGATTTGAATCGTCAAACTTTGCGGAAAACGAAGATTGCGTAGAGGACAGAGACGAATGAAGCACCCCAAAGGGATAAATCTGTAAGACCCAGCCAAAAGATGTGAATGAATCCACTTCCTAATAGAGTGATAAAGAGGCGGTCACCGCGAGTAGTATGCAAACCCAAAACGCCATAACGTGGTCCGCCTCCTGGTGATTTGTATTCCCAGATTGCCATGCAGGTCAGTGCCACCACAATGAGGATAAAAAACAGTGCGGTCTGCCAAGTCCAAGCCATCCACGAAAGAAACATCTTTATAACCTCCCCAAAGCAAAGCCCTTGGCTATATAATTCCGCACAAAATAGATCACAAAAGCTCCAGGGACGATCGTAAGGGTACCTGCTGCGGACAAAAGGCCTAGCTCATATCCTGCTGTGCTCACTGTGCGGGTCATTGTTGCAGCAATAGGTTTAACATCTACCGCTGTCAACGTTTTCGCTAAGAGCAATTCCACCCATGAAAACATGAAGCAAAAAAAGGCGGCTACACCAATCCCCGCTGCAATCGCAGGAATGAAAATTTTAAAGAAAAATTGTGGAAACGAGTAGCCATCAATGTATGCCGTTTCATCTAATTCTTTTGGCACACCAGACATAAATCCTTCAAGAATCCAGACTGCCAGAGGAATATTGAAAAGACAGTGTGACAAGGCAACTGCGATATGTGTGTCGAACAGTCCAATTGCAGAGTATAACTGAAAAAATGGTAACGCGAACACAGCTGGTGGAGCCATCCGATTTGTGAGCAACCAAAAAAACAGATGCTTATCTCCAAGAAATCGATACCTGGAGAAGGCATAAGCTGCTGGCAAGGCAACAAGCAAAGAGATGATGGTGTTGATAGTTACGTAGGTCAAAGAATTAACATAGCCCATAAACCATGTGGGATCTGTGAAAATCGTAACGTAATTTTCGACCGTAAAATTATTTGGCCAGAGTGTAAACGAACCAAGGATTTCATTGGTTGTCTTGAAGGACATGTTGACGAGCCAGTAGATTGGCATCATCAAGAATACAATATAAACTGTGGGAATTAACCAGGTGATTTTCTTCATTAGTTGGTCTCGTCACGCATCATGAGGGTGTAAAGGACCCAACAAAGTAGCAGGACCACAAAGAAGTAGATGATTGACATTGCTGCAGCAGGCCCCAAATCGAACTGCCCTAAAGCAACTTTTACAAGGTCAATTGAAAGAAACGTAGTACTGTTTCCGGGGCCACCCCCATTCAAAACGAATGGTTCTGTATAGATCATGAAGCTGTCCATCAAGCGCAACAGCAACGCGATGGTTAGGACTCGTTTCATCTTAGGTAGTTGGATATAACGAAACACCTGCCAGGAAGTGGCACCATCAATTTTGGAGGTTTGATAGTAGGCATCTGGAATAGATCTCAAACCTGCGTAACATAGTAATACAACTAGGGAAGTCCAGTGCCAAACGTCCATCGCAACTACAGTAGCCCAGGCCCAAAAAGGGTTTTGTGTGAAATTATAGTCAAAGCCAACCCCATTGAGCATCTTACCCAGCAACCCAATATCAGGCAGAGCAAAAATATTCCACATGGCTCCAACCACGTTCCAAGGAATCAAAAGAGGTAGTGCCATCAAAACAAGACAAATTGTAACCCCAATTCCTTGACGTGGCATTGTCAGAGCAATCCCTACTCCGAGAGGAACCTCAATCAATAGAATCAACAAGGTAAAGAGAAGTTGGCGTCCCAATGCATCATGAAAACGTTCTGATCGCATTACCTCCTTAAACCACTTGATACCCTCCCAAAAAAAAGATTATCCCCGAAGGTCTCTTGAACAGAGTAATTCACCACTGTCATCAATGGAATGATGGCGTTAAAGGCTACTAATGCCAAAACTGGCAAAACCATGAACCAAGCTTTTTGATTGTTCGTCTTGTTGATCATGACTAACCTTTGGCCTCATGCATCCACCCATCACAATAGACATGCGTGTGATCAGGGTCGAAATCCAAGTGTAAAGAATCGGATGGAATTTCGACTTCTTCACCAGCGTATATATTCAGGTTTGTGCCCCCTACTTCTGCTTTAATGATCCGATATCGGCCGACATCATCTACTCGCTGAATTTGAGCTGGGATACCTTCAGATGCTAGCCGAATGAATTCTGGACGAATGCCAAGCTGGAGATTGGAAGAAGCAGGATGTGGAAGATTTTTATTCAAAGGAATACGGTGTCCCGCAAAAACTGCTGCACCAGCACTCCACTCACAAGGGAGCAGGTTCATTCCAGGAGAACCTATAAAGTGACCAACGAAGGTATGTCTTGGTTTCGAGAAGAGTTCTTCGGGAGTGCCAATCTGCACAATTTGTCCCTCATACATTACAACCACCTCATCCGCAAAAGTCAGCGCCTCTGTCTGATCGTGAGTAACATAAATCATTGTAAATCCAACCTGCTGATGAAGTCGCATCAATTGAGACCTTAACTCCCACTTCAGGTGCGGATCGATCACAGTCAGTGGTTCATCGAACATCATCACGTTCACGTCAGAGCGAACCAACCCCCTTCCTAAGGAAATTTTCTGCTTGTCAGCAGCGGTTAAGCCTGAAGCTCGTTGCTTCAACTGGTTTTGCATCGAGAGCATCTTGGCTATCCGCTGTACACGTTCATCGAGTTCGGCTTCTGGTAGTTTTCTGTTTCGCAGAGGGAATGCCAGATTGTCATAGACAGACATCGTGTCATAGACCACTGGGAATTGGAAAACTTGTGCAATGTTTCGCTGATCAGGAGGAAGTGTAGTTACATCCCTTTCATCAAAGAGGATCTGACCCTCCGAAGGTTTGAGTAGCCCCGATATCAAATTCAATAATGTTGTCTTCCCACAACCAGAAGGCCCCAACAAAGCAAACGCACCTCTATCCCGCCAGGTCAGATCAATCTTCCTGAGGGCATAGTCTTCTTCAGTCTGTGGATTTGGTGAATAGCTATGTCGGAGTGATTTTAGTGTTATCGAAGACATGTCAAACCTGAGCCGGCACAAGTTGTTCTTGGTCATCAAAGAGCAAACAGTTTGAGGCAGAAACGTAGAGCTCCAGCTTTTCGCCGGGAGGGAGGTGCATTACTCCTTGAGTGTGCGCTACCCAATCATGCTCAGCCCACTTCAAATGTATAAAACTCTCCGAACCAGTGATTTCTGTAACTGTAACTTCTCCTGATAATTCAAGGATATCTTTGGCGTTGCCCTGAATCTGGAGATGATGAGGACGAAATCCAAGTATATATTCGTCAACAGGCACATTTTGGAAAGGAGGTAACTTCAGTGATAAACCTTGCTCACCCTCAAAACCCTGTGCAGTACGTTTTAAATTAAGAATGTTCAATGGAGGATCTGAAAATGCTTTTGCAGTAGCGAGGTCGTGAGGTTTTCTAAAGACCTCGTGAGTGGGACCGTATTGAGTAACACGCCCCTCACGCATCGTCGCTGTGTATCCGCCCATTAACAAAGCTTCATGAGGCTCTGTAGTCGCATAGACTACGGTCGCTCCAGTATCTGCAAAGAGACGAGGTAATTCCTCTCTTAGTTCTTCTCGGAGTTTATAGTCGAGGTTGACCAGCGGTTCATCAAGCAACACCAAGTCTGCGCCTTTTACCAGAGCTCTGGCTAATGCAGTTCTCTGTTGCTGCCCCCCTGATAATTCATTTGGTTTACGATGCATGTATGGGGTCAACTTGAGCAATTCTGCGCCCTTTTCTACGCGAGGTCGCAACTGACTTTCAGAGAGTTTTTGGATTCGTAAAGGAGAAGCGATGTTCTCAAACACGGACATATTGGGAAAGTTGATGAACTGCTGGTAAACCATTGCCAAATTTCGGCGTTGTACAGCAATACCAGTTACATTCTGACCTTTGAACCACACTGACCCCGTACTGGGTTGGTCAAGACCAGCCATCAAACGCATCAATGAAGTTTTGCCCGAAAGGGTAGGGCCAAGCAAAACATTGAACACACCAGGATTAAGGCTTAAATCGGTGTGTGCAATGTGTACTTCATCATACACCTGCTTACTTAGTTCATGAAATTCAAGAGACATCTGGAGTAGTCGCTGATTGTAGGATTAATATCCTACCCGGCAGATTCTCAGGGGGCTAGCCCCCCGAGAAAAGGATGGTCTGGAACGAACTGATTAGTTCTGGCTCCAGCGTTGGACCAAAGAGTCATAACTAACAGTTACACCCTTAGGCTTTTCGTTAGTTAATTTGGCTTTCGGTGAACCTGGTTGGTTCAGCCAGTAGGAAGGATCACGCTCTTCATTCAGCCGAGGACCACAGCCGCCATAAACATTAGCAGCTTCGTCAGCCTTCTGCATACGAGACATGACCTGGTCCATCTCGCCAGCCAGCCGGTTCATAGCTTCCTGAGGAGTAAAAGCACCGGAGTTGACGTCACCGATTTGTTGCCACCAGATTTGGGCTAACTTTGGATAATCTGGAACATTGATTCCAGTTGGTGACCACGCAACTCTATCTGGTGATCGGTAGAACTCTACAAGTCCACCTAGCTTTGCTGCTCTTGCCGTAAAGTGCTGATGGCGAACTGTACTGTCACGAATGAATGTTAAACCAACGTCACTCTTCTTGACATCAACTGTTTTGGAGGTGACGAATTGAGCGTACAACCAGGCAGCCTTTGCACGATCAACTGGTGTTGACTTCAGAATAGTCCAGGAACCTACGTCCTGATAACCAACTTTCTGACCTTCTTCCCAGTATGGACCATGAGGGCTTGGTGCCATTCTCCAAAGCGGAGTACCACTTTCATCAACGGTATTGTTCCCATCAGCACGTGACTTCACCATATCGGCTGTGAAGGCAGTGTAACAGAAAATTTGCTGGGCCACGTTACCCTGAGATAGTGCAGGCAATGATTGATAGAAATCATATGAAGCAGCCCCAGGAGAAGCATATGCCCGGAGCCATTCATCCCACTTGCGAATTGCATAAACTGCGGCGGGACCATTCGCGGCGCCACCCCTACTTACAGAAGCACCCACTGGGTTACAGCTGCCAGCTTCCATTCGAATACCCCACTCATCAACAGGTATTCCATTTGGCTCACCCTTAGAACCTGCTCCAGCCATTGATAACCACGCATCAGTCATCCTCCAGCCCAAGTCTGGTGCACGTTTGCCGTAGTCCATGTGTCCGTAAATCTGCACACCATCAATGTTCTTGACATCATTTGAGAAGAACTCTGCAATATCTTCATAGGCAGACCAGTTGACTGGAACACCTAGATCATAGCCATACTTCTGCTTAAAGGCCACTTGAAGATTTGGTCGGTCAAACCAATCTTTGCAAAACCAATAAAGGTTTTCAAACTGCTGATCAGGCAGCTGATATAAGTCACCATCTGGACCAGTAGTAAACTGAACACCCATAAAGTCATTGAGATCTAGGGTAGGTGACGTTACATTCTTGCCTTCTCCAGCCATGAAGTCGGTCAAGTTATAAGCCAACTGCAATCGGGAGTGTGTCCCGATCAAATCGCTGTCGTTCACATACGCATCGTAAAGGTTTCGCTTTGTTTGCATCTGGGTCTGAACAGCCTGAACAACCTCACCTTCTCCCAGCAGTTGGTGGTTCACTTTAATGCCGGTGATTTCTTCAAATGCCTTAGTCAGAACCTTGGACTCATACGAGTGAGTCGGAATGGTTTCTGAGAGAACATTGATCTCCATACCTTTGAAAGGCTCAGCTGCGTTGATGAACCATTCCATTTCGGCCATCTGCTCAGATTTTGAAAGTGCAGAAGGCTGGAATTCACTGTTGATCCAACGCTCTGCCTCTGGCTTTCCAGCGATCGCGGTAAAGGCACTCATCGTCAGCGCTAACGCCGCGCTCATGAAGAGCTTGCTAAATTTCATTATCTTCCCCCTTTTAGTGGTACCAGTTCTGTAATGCCAAAAATTGCAGCTCGGCAACATGCTAAACTACTTGTCTGACGCGGGGACACACAACGCAATTGAATCTGACTTTTGTCAAATTTTTTTTCTATTGAGTAAATCTAGCTGAAATCTGTTGTCTTAGATTTTTTTTGAAAAGAGAATTATCGGGACATATAGGCTGGAGAAAACACATTATTCAGCCAAAGATTTCATTGGCCGACTACTCTTGAAATGGGAACAACTAGCGATGAATTCTTTGCTCCAGAAAAGATTTACTTTCTGTCGAAAGCCATTCTTGTTGGTCTTCAATTAATAGGTTCCATTCCTCCATTAAAAAAGAAGGGGAAGGTTCGTTACTGCAGGTTTGACGCATGAACCTGCAAAATTCCTTGAAGTGCAGTGCATCTCGCATAATGATGTCTCATCTGATGTTAGTATGAATGAGTCACATCCTGTGCTTTTGTACAAACTGCCATTCCATTGACTTATTATTTGTCTGATAAATCTGCATTTTATGTTCCACTATTTGGAAAATAATATGGCTGAAAAGCGAATGACCAAGCTGAACCCTCTAATAAAACCCCCAAATCCACTGGATCTAGAAAATGATGTTTTTATTCCTGAAGATGAAGAAAGCTTCCCGAGGGAGCAACAATTGGAACAGTTGAGGAAAGAGCCAAAGCGAACACTTCGGCTTGTCAAACGTTGGTTAAGGGAAAGCTAGGATGTTTGCAGGACCCAACTGGCATTTCTGGCTTCTGGTAATTTTCTTTTTACCAAGCAAGCCACTCTTGTTTTGGTTTGCTCAATAAATTTCTCTACGCTTGAAATCCTCGCTCCAAAGCCGCAATTACCTGATCTAAATTCTTCTCGCAGCCCACAGCTAGTCGTACCAAATATCTCGAAATTCGTAGTTCTTCGAGTTCTCGATCGCTGGCCCGATAATGGGCTAGCATTGCGTAAGGACAAATCATTGAGGTGTTTGAACCAAGACCTGGTGCCTTGTGAAGTGGTCGGAGGTCTGCGTCATAGAATCGGCGTATTCCATCAAGGTTATCATTCTGCAAAACAAAGCTGATGAGGCTGCCAGCTCCCTTTAACAACTTTTTTGCCAATTCATGACTGGAATGGGATGGTAACTGATTGAAACTTACAGAACGAACTTTTGGATGAACTTCTAGGAATTGAGCGACCTGAACTCCATTAGAATTAAATCGCTCCATCCGCTCAGGAAAATTCTCCATACAGTCAAATAGGGCCAGGACCTCCCATGGTGACATGAGGTTCTGCCATTCAGACTGAAAGGCTTTCAATTGTTCAGACCAATATCCATGACGAGTCAGCAAAACTCCTCCCCCATGTTGGTTGTTTCCACACAAGTATTTTGCCGTGCTGTGGATCACCATGTCAGCGCCCCATACCAGAGGTTGAGCATTAGTAGGTCCAGCTAGTGTGTTATCCACAATTACAGGGATCTCGTATTTTCTTGCTATCGCCTGAATTCTTGGAATGTCTGGTACTTCTCCGAGCGGATTAGTGATGCTCTCCGTGACAATTCCAGCAATTGATTTGTCTTTAAGCACCTCTTCTAATTGTTCCAGTTCGTCAGTATTGAGAAAAATCGGCTCGCCGCTACTCCCCCTCCATTTATCAAACATCAATAGGGAGTAGGTGTCCGTGTAGAGTAACCCTATAGCCACAAAGCGTTTAGGTTGCTTGCTTTGGCATCGCCTTCTTGCCAACTCCATCGCAGTTACGACTGCATTCATACCTGAAGGAAACACAAAACATTCTTTCGCTTCCTCCCACTCAATAAGTTGAGCACATATTTTTTCGGTAGCTTTTAAAGACGATGAAGTCGGTACCGCCACATTATTTTTCCAAGCATTTATGTTTCTGACTGAGAGCAAGGCTCCTCTTCGCTTTCGCAATTGGAAGAGACCCTCCATCAACTCATAGTGTTGGCCTAGGACAACCCCACCTGGTGTTCCCATTTTTTCTGTATCACCAACCCAAAACTCCTTTTCTTGCTTGATGGGCAATGGTGCAAAAGACTGTGTTGAATACCAGATAATCTGATCATGCTTGGCATGCTGGTCCTCATCAAACCATTCGTTTCGTTGATCAGCGCCCGAATCAGGAATAATCCAGAGTCGTTGTTCCATCGAATCAGGTCCAGCAGATTTCCACTCTGTCAGCCAGGAAGGTAGCGGCTCTTTTATTTGCCAGGCAATCCGAAGTTTAGGCTCTTTTATCAGTAAAAACTCTATTAATTCACGCAGAGCGCCTTGGACTGAAACAAAAGCTAGGGCTCGAGCGACCTTGTACTTCTGTTGGAGATGTCGTTGCCACTCATACAAGACAGGCCGATCCACCATTCGGTAGTAACCCCAAATCAGACGACAGCGATTTTCTTCATAATCTATAACTGTCTGCAAGTCTGGCATTTCAGCAGTAGTGCCATAGTTTTGACCACCAACTGGTTCTAAAAAGCGCGAAGGTAAAGGGTCTTGCAGAGCAGAGGTAGAAGAATCCGTTGTCATGTTAGGATTGATCTAGAGGATCAGCGCAGTTGACTACGCAACTCATCAAGGAATTGCCGATGTGATTCTCGTATTTTAAAAACCAGACGAATTTGTCTGATTGCCAATAACAAAAACAAGAGGATTAAGCATCCCATCAGGGAAAGTGACAGCAGAGGAGGAAAGCTCAACAGCCAATCGCTCAATGCATGAAAATGGCTCATGTAGCTAAAGGTTCGTTGTATTTAAATGAATGACATTTTGCTGAGCATCCAACTCAGCCCATTGTCCTAACAAAATTGGATGATTGACTTCTCCATGCCCGTGAGGCAGGCCAATCGCCATTGGGAGATTCAAATCACCGAGAACGTCTAGTAGAACGTCACTTACTTGCTCTATTGTACCACATTCTACGAATTCACCAAAAACGAAAGCCCGGACTTTCTCAAATTGACCGCTTTGCCGCATCTGGGTCAGCATGCGATCCAAACGATAAGGCGCTTCGCAAACTTCCTCAAGAAAAAGGATTGAATTTGTTAAATCTACCTGGGCCCTAGTTCCCAGGGCAGAAAGGATTACAGAAAGGCAACCCCCACTGAGCCTTCCTTTCACAGATTCAGCATTTTGCAAGAATTGGACAGGAGTAGAGGGAGATTCCAATTTGAAAAGGGCGTTCTTGAGGGCTTCGCGGTTCTTACCTGCCTGTGGACCACCCACAAATTGTGGTGAAGCAAGCGTGGGCCCATGACAAACCAACCAATCCGTGTGGCGTTGGAGGTAATGAAGCAGTAGGGAGCAGTCGCTGAATCCAATCAACCATTTGGGTTTGTCGTGCCAGGAAGCCGGTTGAAGCAATGGCAGTACTCGAGCAACTCCGTAGCCCCCTCGAATGCAGAAGACTGCTCGAACTTTCTCATCTTCAAGTTGTTGCTGAAATTCTGCAGCTCGATCTTGATCAGTACCTGCCAGATGCAAGTGAGAACGGGTAAGTTTAGGAGTGTAGGTCACTTGGAGGCCCCAATCTTCCTCTAGGATTTGAAAGGCTCGCTCTGCTAAGCGTGGCTGCTCCAACCTCAATTGTGAAGATGGTGCCACAACCGCGACGGCATCTCCTCGCTGAAGCGGGGGTGGACGTATCATCTCATGTTTGGTTTGTACCGCGAGCCATCACCAGTTTCCCAGAGCGGACCATTTCCTTGAGCCCCATAGTGTTGAAGAGTTTTTCCATAGCATCGATTTTCGAGGAAGATCCCGTTGACTCCACAATTAAAGATTGGTCTGTGATATCGACAATCTTGGCCCTAAACACATCAACAATCTGTAAGACCTCGGACCGCTTCTCTGGGCCAACCAATAATTTAAAGATGGCTAGTTCGCGTTCTACAGATTGCTTGGGATCGTGATGACTAGCGTGAACAACATCCACTAACTTGTTTAACTGTCGTAGAATCTGATCTAGTGTTTCAGGATCACCCTGAACAACAACCGTGATTCGAGAAAATTGATGATCTACAGCTGGTGAAACAACCAAAGAGTCTATGTTATAGCCTCTTCTCGCAAAAGTTTGCGAGAGGCGCATCAAGACACCTGGTTTGTTATTGACGTAGATACTAATCGTAAATTCTTCCATGTATTTTCTTCAAAGACAGGCTGCGTTCAATCTGGAATTTTTGATCTCTAACATGATTCCAGTACACATAACGCGAATTCCGAATGCCTCTCAGGTACTTCCTACAGGCTTCTCGAGTTTGCGGTCTTTAGGCTTCTCAATGAGCATGTCCTTCACGGCAGCTCCTGCCGGAATCATTGGGAAGACATTGTCTTCTTTTACAACCTCAGCGTGTATAATGCAGGGCCCATCATTGTATGCAAGTGCCTTCTTCAAAACCTTGGTCACATCCCCGGCACGTCGAATTCTAAAACCTTTCACACCGTAGGACTCACCAAGTTTAACAAAATCTGGGTTTCCGTCGAGTTCGCATCCGCTTAGTCGCTGGTCAAAGAAAAGCTCCTGCCACTGACGAATCATTCCCAAGTGACGATTATCAATTATTAAAATTTTAATCGGAACTCTCTGGAGCGCAGCTGTGGACAGTTCTGCCAGCGTCATTTGGAAGCCACCATCTCCCACTACAGCTACTACTAGATCGTTTGGACACCCCAACTGAGCACCAATCGCTGCTGGGAATCCGTATCCCATTGTCCCAGCACCTCCACTGGAGAGCCATTGACGTTCACGTGAACTCTTGCAAAACTGAGCCGCCCACATCTGGTGCTGGCCAACATCAGTACTGATTATACCTCTGGATTCAGAGAGCCGATCCAGCTCATCCAGAACATATTGTGCTCTTAATCCACCCCGCTTTGGATACTTAAGTGGATACTTCTTTTTCCAAGAAGCGACCGATTTCAACCAAGAATCTGAATCTAATTTGCGGACATGCTTAATCAACTCCTGCAATACCAAGCGAGCATCTCCATTGATAGATACATCAGGCTGAATGATTTTTCCGAATTCAGCGGGATCAATATCAATGTGAATCTTGCTAGCAGTTGGGCAGAATTCACTTACTTTCCCAGTAATGCGGTCATCCCAGCGGGCACCGATGGCCATAATCATATCACAGCCAACAACCGCTTTGTTTGCGTAAGCGGTTCCATGCATGCCGAGCATACCGACAGATAAATCATGGGTTTCTGGGAAGGCACCTTTACCTAACAAAGTCGTTGTCACAGGTGCTTGAAGCTTTTCAGCCAATTCAAGAACTTCCTTAGCTGCACCAGCACCAACGGCCCCAGCCCCCACGTATAGTAGTGGACACCTGGATTCCATGATGATATGTGCAGCTCGAACAATATCGTCTGCATTGCCTTTCATTGAGACTTCGTACCCGGGGAGATCAATATTTTCTGGAAAACTTGATACGCATTCTGCTGAGACAACATCTTTTGGTAAATCAATCAATACTGGACCAGGTCTGCCTGTAGTTGCCAAGTGGAAGGCTTCCTGCACGATTTTCGGAAGTTCATTTACATCCTTCACTAAATAGCTGTGCTTCACAACAGGAATAGTCACACCGAAGATGTCAGCTTCCTGGAAAGCATCCTTGCCCAAGTTTGGTGTAATCGTCTGCCCTGTCAACACGATAAGCGGGATAGAATCCATCTGTGCAGTCAATAATCCTGTCACGGTATTGGTCGCCCCAGGGCCTGAAGTAACGAGCACTACCCCCGGCTTTCCCGTAGCTCGAGCATAGCCGTCAGCCATATGGGTCCCCCCCTGTTCGTGGCGCACCAAGACAAGTTCAAGCTCGGGAGCATCCAGTAAAGCATCAAAAATTGGCATACATGCTCCACCTGGATAGCCGAATATGTATTTGACACCCTCTCTCTTCAGAGCCTCTACAACAACTTGGGCACCATTCATCCTAATCTCCTCTAATTTAATAATTGCAAATTGACAGTTTCAAATTACTGAACCCCTTGTAGGAGCACAAGCCAAAAGCCTACATTTATAAATTTATAGGTTTTGTAAAGCTGCCAAACGAATTTCATGACATTATCTACAGAAATTTTCTAACTTGAGCTAGTCGTCTCAAGAATTTACTGCCAACTTTTATATTATTTATGAATCTTATATTTTTTGAATATACAATTTTTTGTGAATAATTCTGTCTCAACAGATCAAATCTACCCAACTTATTTATTTCAAGAGTTCTTTTCTCACACTTGAGACCATGATAACCTTCCATTTCACAAAAATTACAGTTACTGAAATCCCACACAAACATTTGCAATGGAATCAACTCTTGCTGAAAAACTACTGAGAGAAGTCAGTCTCAGCATAACTCGCCAAAGGTTGGCCGTCCTTGAACTCTTTCTAAAGGAAGAACATCCGATGACACCTCATGAGGTGCGGGAAATACTCGATGATCAAGAGCGCGTAGACCAGGTGACCATTTATCGAGTGCTTGAAGCACTGGTTAGAACACGAATACTGACTCAAGTTCCTTCCACAGACCGGAATAGCTACTACTGCCTTGCAGAACGGTTACATGGTCTTCATGCCCATCTCTACTGTAACTTATGTCATCGAATGCTCTGTGTAGAATCACCTGTATCTGCAGGGACAACTGAACGGGGAAAAGAACTACACGTTGTATTAAGCGGAACCTGTACCCGATGTGATGAGGAAGTTCCTGACTCTACCATCTGAATTCGTAAAAAGTCTAAGATGCAGGAGAACAAGTTGTTCTCTCCCCGGTTGATTTAGACATCCATTCAATTTGAGCATTGTCTCCCAGAACATCAATTTTCTCTGATTTTAAGGCCCTTGCCATTCCCCAAAACAGCTCTCTTACTCGGAATATTAATGAAAACTGACCAGAACCAGGTGTGGGGTAGCAACCTACAAAGCAGCCCAGCCGAAGAAAATGTGCTGTTTTGTGCTGGCCGTGATGTTCAGCCTTTGCCAATGGCAGATCTAGCTTTGCTGCCTTACGATCTATGGACTAATCGGGCCCATGCGATCATGTGGTTTGAAGAAGGAATAATACCCAAAGACATTTTGACAAAGATTCTTGGAGGACTGAACCAGCTCGAGGAGCAATTTCTGAAAGGAAATTTTGAGTTAGATCCAAAGCTAGAGGATGTGCATATCAACGTGGAGGCATTCTTGACCAAGCAGCAAGGAGTGAAAGTTGGCGGGTGGATGCATATCGGAAGAAGTCGCAATGATCAGGCAGCATGTGACACACGGCTTTACCTTCGCGATGCACTTCTACGACAGGCTAGAAATCTAGAAAAGTTGATTCAAACTCTTTTGACACAGGCTGCAGAACATACCGAAACGGTGATGCCTGGGTTAACACATTATCAACCTGGAATGTTGACTTCATGGGGCCACTGGCTCTGTTCTCATGCACAAGCACTGTTGCGAGACCTGGAAAGAGTCAAATTTTTACTAGTCCCAATCAATCGAAACCCATTGGGAGCAGCTGCTTCTTTTGGTACCTCCTGGTGTCCAAATCGAACACGTACCACTGAATTGATGGCCTTCTCTGAACCAGAACTCAACACACTCGACTGTATCAGTGCTCGTGGTGAATTGGAAAGTCAGGTTTCCCAGGGTTACTCGGCAATGATGAATCATCTTAGTCTACTAGCCCAAGACCTGATCTTTCTGAGTCATCCCTACATCAGTATGCTGCGTCTGCCCGACGCATTCGTAACAGGCTCCTCCATCATGCCACAGAAGAAAAATCCTGATTTTGCAGAAGTCATCAAGGGTAAGACAGCCCTTGCTCACGGACTCCTTCAATCTTTGTTAGGAGTACCCAAGGGGATGGTCAGTGGCTACAACCGAGATAGCCAGGTTTGTAAGCATCTCGTGATGGATGTTATCAGAGAATGTGAGCCAGCACCCAACATTCTCTCAGGAGTGATGTCTGAATTAGAAGTCCGTAAAGAGGTGATGCGGAATCGCTGTAATGAGGGATTCATGAACGCCGTCGATCTAGCTGACTCCCTCTCAAGGAATGAGGGCATCCCATTTCGAAGGTGCTACCATCTGCTAGCAAAGGCTGTCCGACTTTCTTTGCCCAGTGAATCCATCACAAAAGATGCGATTCAGTCTGCTCTGAATGATGAGAGCTTGGCGATTACTTTTTCTGATGAGGACTTTGCTGCACTACAAAGTCCACTGACCGTATTAGCCCAGCGAGACCATCTCGGAAGCCCAGCCCCTGAAAGAGTGCATGAGCAGATAGAATTGATGCAATCCAGATTAGTAGAAGATTTGGTGGCAGTCAGGCTAGTGATGACCAATTGTGAAGAAGCTCAAACCATCTGCAAGAATTATCAGGCCTGAATTATCTCCGATAAAATTCAATTAAGTTCTCCACTACGTATTCCTGCATATCAAGGGTCAATCCCGGATAAATCGGTAGGGCTAGCACTTCCTGCGCAGCACTGTCGGATTCAGGCAGGCTTCCAGGTCGATAACCAAGATCTGCAAAACATTCCTGTCGATGAAAAGGTACGGGATAGTAAATTTCGGTGGCTACTCCTCTCTCCTGAAGAAATTTTTTGAGATCTTCCCTCCGCTGCACGCGCACAGTGTACTGGTTGTAAATATGGTGATTTAGGAGATTGTCATCCTTATAGACAGCAGCAGGACAAACTACTTCTTCCAATTGCGCACTGCCAAGCAACTGATTATAGTGCGCAGCATTTTGACGACGTTGCTCATGCCAAATTTCGAGACGTTGTAGTTTAATTCGCAGTACACAGGCCTGAATCGGATCCATTCTGAAATTTCCACCGATCACCTTGTGATAATATTTCGGTTCTGCACCATGGACGCGCTTGATACGGAGTTGATGGTGTAATTCAGCATCGTTCGTAGTCACCATTCCACCGTCACCAACTCCCCCAAGGTTTTTGGAAGGGAAAAAGGACATGCAACCCACGTCACTCATTTCTCCTGCTCTTCGCGCTTCACCATTCAATCGATACTCTGCTCCAATGGCTTGGGCAGCATCTTCGACAACAGCTATTCCAAATTGCTTGGCAACCGCAAGAATAGCCTGCATATCTGCGCACTGTCCAAAAAGATGAACCGGGATCACAGCCTTAACCTGCGCTAGTTCCTCTTCGGTATAATTCTCTAACTTTTCTTCAAGATGGTTTGGACAGAGATTGAAGGTTGTCGGATCAATTTCAAGAAAAACAGGTTCTGCATTCAGACGCGACACTACACCTGCAGTTGCAAAAAAAGAAAAATCTGGGACCAGTACTTTATCTCCTTGACCAATATTGAGCGACATCAGAGCAAGCAGCAAAGCGTCTGTTCCCGAAGAGACACCTAAAGCATATTTGCAACCGCTGTATTCGGCCACAGCTTCTTCAAACCGCTCCAACTCAGGCCCCATGATGTAGCGAGTTGAGTCAATAACATCTGTGACTGCGGCAATTATTTCATCGCGTAAGCCCTCATGCTGAGGACGTAGATCAAGAAGAGGAATTTGCATCAATGCTCTTTGTGTATTGGGTGGACTTTTCACTGAAGTGTATAAGGAAGTTGTGGGATATGCTTGCAGAAAAAATTTCAGCGGCGGCGGAAGAAACTCAAATTCAATAAATAGCTATGACACTCGAATTTGAAGTTTCATGAAGTCTTAGTTGGCTGATTTTCTTTCTTGAGATTCAATCACTTGAATGAATCCCAGATAGCGTTGAGTTCCTGTACGTTGAACTGGGCTGCCCTGTACCCGCAACTGTATACGGCCTCCATTAGGAAGCAGATAACAATGGTTCAGGGTAAAGACTTACCCTTCTCAATAGCTTGTTGCCATTGACTACGAACCTTCTCTTGTTCATTCTCTGGCACATGTTCCAAATAAGCCTGAAAAAAATTCGTTGGGCCTGTTGAAGGATGGATTTGCAGAAGAGTGAAGAGTTGAGCAGAAGATTTGCCCTTCTTCCCATTGCCAATCACCCAAACGTGCCATTTGCTGCTGTAATAATCGATACTCACGTTCCTGAAGCTTCTGGAGCTCCTCCTGACGTTGAAGCGTCACGTTTTCAAGGACAACCTGACACCCTTCAATTCTACCGTCTTCTATCGGAGCAAGGGCAAAGCCATGTGCGACCACAATTTGCTCATCACGTAACTTCCATTATTCTCGCTGAGCTCCAGAATTTTGAAGAACTCGCACAAAGAAGTGACGGAAATTTTCTTGAGGATACCTGTGGAGGAAAAGCTACATCGGTATTCTTTCAGAATATAAATCTGGGTTTGCTTGTGCAAGCAGCTTGGTGGTTCAGTTCAAGAATTCGTGACGACTCGTTAAGAATAAGGCACGGAAGAGGTGAATTACGAAAGAGAGCTTGTTAACGTGAACGAGATTCTTCCAGAGAATAGCGGATTTCCGGCAGTTCTTCATTCTGCACTCGTAACTCTTCCTGATGAATCCTCAGTTCCTGGAGTAACTCCTGTGGGGTTGGTACTTCCCTTTGTTGCTCAGAAAATTGCAGTAAAGTCTGATCTTCAGATTCCTGCCAATTTTTCTGCAAAAGTGAGTCGTTCCACTTTCGCATCTTATCCATTCTCTGCCTCAAGCGGGCGTTATCCAGCTTCAATTGTTCAATCTCCAACAGCGACTCTTGCCTGCCCTTTATTTCATCCATTCTCTACTCCGAATTGAAAGACAACAACTAGTCTGGCAAGCGTTTAAAATAATTCAACTTTGAAGATTCAAAAATTTAAATTTATTAAAAATATCAATTAGTTCTCCAGAGCATTCCCAGTTTAGTACTATAGCCAACAGATCGAGCAGCAACTTTTCCTGTGGGATCGATAACGTAGTATGTTGGGAAAGCTCCAATATGATAATTTGCTGTCATCTCCTGATCGCCAAAAAGAACGGGATACCTAAGTTGATGTCTCTGCAAAAACACATCAACCTCTTCCAAACTTTGATAGGAGAGGGCAACCAACCAGATCAACAATTCTCCCTTTTCCTGCTGTGACTGCAGACCTTCCAAATTTCCGATACTGAAATGGCAAACCGTACACCACGGAGCAAAGAAATAGAGCAGAACCGTCTTTCCTTTTGCATCAGACAAACTGTATGTTTGTCCATCTCTGGCAAAAAGCCGAAATTGTGGGGCAAGTTCTTTCTCAGGTACAAGTTCAAGGGCCTGCCAAGTAGTCACTCCCCAAAAGATCAAGCCTGCCAATAGCAACGTTCGTAACCAACCGGCCATTCGGCCAGCCCAGGTTAACCAGCTTTTTTTGAGTTTCATCCCAACCCAAACCTTATGCAGTTAGTCACCAACCCGAAAATTCGTAATTTAGCTATTATTGCACATGTTGACCATGGCAAAACCACACTTGTCGATCAAATGTTTCGTCAAAGCGGATTGTTCCGTGAAAACCAAGAAATCCGTGACCGCCTAATGGACTCCATGGAACTGGAAAAGGAACGTGGAATCACGATTTCTGCCAAAAACTGCTCTATTGAATGGAAAGGCACCAAAATCAACATTCTTGATACCCCAGGACACGCAGATTTTGGAGGAGAAGTTGAACGCGCTCTGACAATGGTTGATGGGGCAATTTTGCTGGTCGATGCTTCTGAAGGCCCTCTGCCTCAAACCCGCTTTGTCTTGAAAAAAGCTCTCGAAAATCGAACACAAGTATTAGTTGTCATTAATAAAATTGATCGACAAGATGCCCGCCCAGCTGAAGTTCTGAATGAAGTCTATGATTTATTTATTGATTTAGAAGCCGATGATGGGCAAATTGACTTCCCAGTATTTTATGCCGTTGGACGCGAAGGTATTGCAAAAATCTCTTTGGACGCTGATTCAAATACTCTTGAACCTTTGTTAGATGGAGTCGTGGATCACATACCTGCTCCACGTTTCAAGGAAGACGCGCCTTTTCAGATGTTGGTCGCTGATCTGGGTTATTCCGAATTTTTGGGACGCCTCGCTGTAGGTCGGGTAATGAATGGGCAGGTACAACGTAATGAACCACTTGTCTGCCTCGGTGAGGAAGGTACCAAGGCCCTCCGGGCCACGAAGTTGCAGGTATATCGTGGAACTAGTATGGCAGAAGTCGGCGAAATTGAGGCCGGAGATATTCTGATTCTTGCTGGAGTGGAAGACGTTCATATTGGCGACACGATCTGTCATGCAGATAGCCCAAAAGCTCTCCCGCGGCTAAGGATTGACGAGCCCACAGTATCAATGAGATTCTTCACAAACACCTCTCCACTTTCTGGGCAAGAAGGAAAGTTTGTTCAGTCTACAAAACTTCGAGAAAGATTACTTCGGGAAACTCTGAGGAATGTTTCCTTACAAATAGAAGACACTGATGATGCGGAATGCTTCCTGGTGAAAGGGCGAGGCGAACTGCAAATGTCGATTTTGATCGAAACCATGCGCAGGGAGGGGTTCGAGCTTTCCGTAGGCCGCCCAGAAGTCATCTGTCGACGTGAAGGGACTCAACTACTGGAACCCATCGAAGAAGTCTACATTGATTGTGACGAAGATTTTCTTGGCATTGTTTCTGAAAAATTGTCGCTCCGCAAAGGGAGAATGGTAAATCTGGTCAATCATGGTACAGGTCGAATTCGTGCTCAGTTTCAAGTCCCCTCTCGGGGACTGATCGGATATCGGAATGAATTTCTAACTGATACTCGCGGCACTGGTATTCTCAACTCTATGCTCCTTGGCTATGAGCCCCATCGTGGAGCTTTACCAACTCGCCTGACAGGGTCTCTAGTTGCAGATCGCAGTGGAAAATCAGTGGCATATGCGCTATTTAACTTGGAACCTAGGGGCCGACTTTTTATCGGACCGGGTATCGAAGTTTATGAAGGGGTAATCATTGGGGAACACAATAGAAATAGCGATTTGAACGTTAACCCCTGTAAAGAGAAAAAACTGACCAATGTCCGTGCATCTGGGAAAGACGAAAACACTGTCTTGACTCCTGTTTTGCCGCTTACGCTGGAACAAGCTATTGAATTTATTGTCGATGACGAAGTTGTGGAAGTGACCCCTAAAAGTATTCGTCCTCGCAAAGCCATTCTCAACAATTCATCTCGTCAAATTGCTGCTAAACGCATTACCCCCTGACGAATTTGTTCGACTTTCTTTTGTAATCTCTTACATTGCCACCGATGAGTGTTTGCTCATCGGAGCTCTAACAATTGTAGCTGGCCCATCAATTTTTTCTCTGTGCTCTCCAATTTTGTCAGAGAATAGTTTCAGGCAACCTAAGACTGGAATCAGTCAAATCTGGCGCTGCTCTCCCTCAATCCCATGGCATTCCATGAGAACTACGCTGGTATGGCTTCGCAACGATCTTCGACTACATGATCACCTGCCCTTGCAATGTGCTCTCGAGAAGTCCGACCGACTACTGCTGATCTACTGCCTGCCAGATTCCTGGTTTCAACCTACCACTTACGGTTTCCCAAAGATCAGTAACGTTCGCTTAGAGTTCCTGTTCCAAAGCCTGGCCGATTTAAGAAAGCATGCCCAGGAACGAGGTGGAGAATTGATCTTTCGACAGGGCAATCCACCCAAAGTTATTGCAGAGTTAGCAGAGCACTATCAGGTTGACGGCGTCTTCGCCCACCGTGAACATGCACCTGAAGAAAAACGTGAAGAAGACAAGCTCCGTGAGACACTGAAGGTCCCTTTACGACTCTATGACGGGAATAGTTTGCTGAAAGAAACTGAACTGCCTTTTTCTTTGGTTGACCTCCCAAAAGTTTTCAGTAATTTCCGCAAACAGGTAGAAAAAGAAGTCCAAATCAGTCGTCCCATTGCAGTCCCGAAAATTCTTCCTGCACAACCACAAAACTGCCTACCAGGTATCATTCCAAACCTTGAAGACATGGGTTTTGAGCCTTTAATTCGGGATATTCGTAGTGTCTACAGATTTGTAGGAGGAGAGACTGCGGCATTGTCCCGCGTTCAACACTACTTATGGAAATCACATGCAATCAAGACCTATAAAAAGACACGCAATGGGATGCTGAAACCAGATGACTCCGCAAAACTTTCACCCTGGCTGGCTTTGGGTTGTCTATCTCCAAAGCATGTTTACCAAGAGGTCCGTCGATACGAAAATGATGTGATTGCTAACGATTCAACGTACTGGCTGATTTTCGAAATCTGGTGGCGAGAATTTTTCCGCTGGATCACAAGGCTGCATGGCGAGAACTTGTTCCGGTCTGGCGGTATACGCAACCAATCACCAAAAGTAGCTAATTGGGATAAATGTCTAGATGCTTGGTGCCAAGGACAAACGGGAGTACCTTTTGTGGATGCGCATATGAGGAAGCTCAACGCTACTGGATACATGTCCAATCGAGGAAGACAAAACGTAGCTAGTTTTCTTGTTCGAGACCTACGACAGGATTGGCGCTTGGGTGCTGCCTATTTCGAAAGTCGCTTGATTGACTATGACGTTCACAGCAATTGGGGAAACTGGAACTATGTCGCCGGGGTTGGTAACGATCCAAGAGAAGATCGTTACTTTAATTTGGTAACCCAAACACTCCGGTATGATCCAAATGGAGAATTCATTATTCGTTGGGTCCCTGAATTGCGTGACGTACCACCAAAAGAAATTCCACATATAGTGCAATTCACCCGGCAGCAAAGAGAGAAGTATCGGTTGGGTGCTTACCCAGAGCCCATCGTATTTTCTTCAGCTTGGCGTCGTTAAATTGATACCGCAAATTTCTTCGAGCTTGTTGTGAACAAGGCAAATATGAAAAAATAATTGAATTAGTTAAAAGCCTTCTTTTCTACCATATTTCTGACAGCTCACGATGTCTTTGCAGCTTCAACCACAGCCCACACCGCTTGATTGGCCAGGTGCTTTAGAGCACTTGCGCGAGGTGCTACCACGTTGGCAGCATCGCAATCAAAGTCCTATTCTCCAACTCTGCATTCCGCTTGCAGAAGCAGATCCTCTTGAGTGGCTTCAGCATCAAGCGGGGGCTACACGTGTTTATTGGTCTGACCGAGATCACCAACTCCAACTGGCCGGATTGGGAGCAGCTTTGCAAATCCAAGGTCCCACCGATGAGGTGCTGGAGAAGATAGCTGGATGGCAAAAGCTTGTTCTTCCCGACACTGCCTTCCTTGGTGGCATACCTTTTCATAGCTCACCCAGGGGGGCTCAGCAGTGTGGCTACTTTCAAAAAGCGGCCTTTGTGTTGCCCTTTCTAATGGTCCAACAAGACTCCAATGGCAGTTTTCTCTGGGTACATCTTGCTCAAGATATAGAAGGAGCCTCAACAATTCAGCAACTTTTCGACTTAATGGATCGTTTAAAGTTTTCCTCCAAACCACAGCTGTTTGACAGCCGTAGAATCAGTATTATTAAGAGGAATGAAACCCCAAATGAAGCTGACTGGATTCATTCAGTCAAAGCAGCCCTCAGTCAAATTCGAGCCAATGAATGCGAAAAAATCGTCTTGGCTCGCCAATCCCATTTTCAATTGAACACAAGCCCCGATCCATTTGATCTGCTGAATCAACTCCGTCAACAAGCACACCATGCCTACCACTTTGCATGGCAGGATGTCGAAGGACCGGCATTTTTAAGCATCACGCCTGAAAGATTCTTCCGAAGAAAGCGCCAAAATCTAGAAAGTGAAGCGCTGGCAGGCACCCGGCCAAGAGGACAGAACGCATATCATGATGAGCAGTTGACCCACGAGTTATTCCATGACACGAAAGAAGTTCGGGAACATCTTGTTGTTTTGCGCTTCATGGAAGAACGCTTCTCAAAACATTGTCGAGTTGTGGAAAGGCTCTCCCATCTTGAACCCCTCAGACTGAAGCATGTTCAACATTTACTAAGTCGCCTACAAGGGCGATTATTGGATGACGTGACAGATGCTCAGCTTCTTTCATCGCTACATCCAACTCCTGCAGTATGTGGATTGCCTCAAGCAGTTTCCAGAACTCAAATCAACAACTTGGAATCATTTGACCGCGGCTGGTACGCAGGTCCTATTGGTTATTTCAGCAAACACCAAAGTGAGTTTGCTGTGGGTATTCGTTCCGGAGTATTGGAGGGAGATTCCCTAACAGTGTATACAGGTGCAGGCATTGTTGAGGGTTCTGATCCACACCGTGAATGGCAAGAGTTAGATCACAAACTCCGTAGTTGGGAAGTCCTGCTCGGGAATCCCGCATGAACCCCAATGAGTGTTTGAGTTATTGGTTGATTGAAGAGTTGGTGGCTCAGGGCATCACGCAATTCTGTATCTCACCTGGTTCTCGTTCTACCCCTCTGACAGTTGCTGCTGCTCGAAATCATCAAGCAAACACTCAAATTTTTCTGGATGAGCGGGCAGCCGCATATTTTGCAATGGGCTGGGCTCGTGCTACAGATCAAGCAGCTGTCCTGATTTGCACCTCAGGCACCGCTGGAGCCAACTTCTACCCGGCTATAATCGAAGCCAGTGTGGAACACATACCCGTGTTGGTAATTACTGCAGACCGACCACCTGAATTACAGCTAACCGGGGCAAACCAAACAGTTGATCAAAATCAAATGTTTGGTAGTCATACTCGCTGGTTTTATGATCCGAGTTGTCCTGATCCCACTTTACAAGAGAGTACCGTCAAATCATGGGCTGCTCAAGCAGCCTTGCGCAGTGCCTATCCAGATCCAGGTCCGGTTCATATCAACCTACCTTTCCGTGAACCTTTCCTTTCAGAAGAACATTCCAACCCTCCAAAAGTATCATCACCAAATTTTCAACTAGGTGTTCCACGCCAAAAACTAGCCAAGGATGATTTACAAGCGCTCCGTAAAATCCTTAAGGCAGACCGTGGATTGGTGACCCTTGGAGAACTGCCAGTGCATGCTTATTCGTCGGTTGGGAACTTTGTAGAAAACCTGAACTGGCCAGTCTTTGCAGATACCACTTCTGGATTTCGTTTTGGAAATTTGACTCAGCGAATTAATCTGGCTGACCAACTATTGCTTCAGGATCATTGGCGAAAGGCTGTACCTGAAGTTTGGATCCATCTTGGTAACCAATTCGTCTCAAAACGCTGGCTACAATGGTGGAAAGATTGCCACTTGACCCGTAAGATTGTTGTTACGAATCACGCCGAGAGACAGGATCCGTCCCAACAACCACACTGGCGGCTGCAATTGGACTGGGAGGCACTTGAGGAGATTCTTCCGATCAGAGAAGCAATTCCTACCTCAACTCATTGGCTGGAGCGATGGAAGCTGGGCTCTCAAGCATTGGAAGAGCAGGCAGCACAGTGGTGGGATAAAACTGAGAGGTTCGGAGAAGTATCTATTGTTCGAGAGTTGGTTCGTAAAATTCCAATAGAACATGCCCTTTTTGTAGGAAACAGCCTGCCAATTCGTGAAGTTGATATGCTTTCAGAAAACCGTAATACTCCTTTAAGAGTAACCGCTAATCGTGGAGCAAGCGGCATTGACGGTCAAATTGCAACGGCCTGTGGATGGGCCAAAGGTCATCAGCAACCAACCACAATTCTCTTAGGCGATCTTTCCGCAATACACGATCTAAATTCCCTCCTGTTGATCCGTGAAAGCCCTGTTCCTGTAACCCTAATTATTCTGAACAATGATGGAGGAGGGATTTTCTCAATGCTACCTATCTCCAAGCAGAAAGATGTTTTTGAGCGTTTTTTTGTTACGCCGCATGGTTGTGAGTTTTCTAA
Organism: SAR324 cluster bacterium JCVI-SC AAA005; assembly: GCA_000224765.2. Taxonomy (GTDB): domain Bacteria; phylum SAR324; class SAR324; order SAR324; family NAC60-12; genus JCVI-SCAAA005. The sequence goes on from AGAU01000097.1 coordinate 26,212, forward strand.
AGTTGCGGCGATGTTTGATCTGGATTACTTTCAACCAGAAAACCAGGAACAGATCTACAAAAGTTTTCAAGAGGCATGGCATTCAAACAAGCCTTCTCTGATTGAAGTCAAGACTGATCGTGAACAAACAGCAGCCCAATTTCTGGCTTGGCAAGATCATGTTAAAAAACATGTCTGAGCCTGGAGTTTATCCAACAGTACCTGCTCCAGAGGCACCTGCCCCATTCCCAGCCCATGAAAGAACGACTTCATAAGAACGTAATCCTACTGGGCATGCCTGGTTCTGGAAAAAGTACTCTGGGGAAACTTCTTGCTGAAAAGCTCGGGTGGCACCTAGTAGATACAGATCTGTTGATGGAAGCAACTCATGACCGCCCCCTTCAAGATATCTTTGATTTATTGGGATACGAAGGATTTTGCGTGGAAGAAGAGAGAACTCTGCTCCAACTGGATGGAGAACGGCAGATCATCTCTACTGGAGGCAGTGCCGTTTACAGCGAATCTGCGATGTCACATTTGGGGAGTTTGGGGTTGAGAATCTTCTTGAACCTACCATTGGAGGACGTCCTCAGTAGGGTTAACAATTTTGAAAAAAGAGGAATCGTCTGTCGACCTGGGCAGGATCTGGCTGCTCTCTTCAAGGAGAGACACCCCCTCTATTTGCGACATGCTGATCAAGTCATTGAGACTGTAGGAATGTCTATCGAAAAACAGGTCCACCAACTGCAGCAACTTCTAAACTAAAAATTAACCTTCCTAACACGATTGCTTAAAATTTTTGAGTCGCGTGCACTCCCAGCCAATTCAAAACATAATCATCCCCATCATCCCAAACGAGTGAGATTCGATAGTTCAGACCCAGGTTAAATCGCTCATACTGCTTCAGCCAACGCGTGCCTATATTCTGCTGATCCATATCTTGCCCATCGACTCGCTCAAAAGTAGCTCCGAAAATATGCTCCTCGAAAGCATATTCCGCATCCGCGTAAAGTCCCAGAGAGGTTTCAACTTTGGAGTTGAGTGGCGTCTGGAAGAAATCAAGACCCACTTCATAGGATGTGTTCTCATCCTGCTGGCCACCACCCAGTCTTAGCTGGCCACCATCCCCAATACCACTCGGCCCATTGAAAAATTGGATACTTCCTCCGATGAGGTAATCTTCCTGATCAAGAATCATTTTCCCACCAACCATCCCCAATGTTGCTGAAGATTCAGGAAATTTGTACCTGCCAACACTTACAGCTAAATGGGACTTTCCGTCGTCAAACTCTTCGGCTGTTTCCACTAGTAGCATCTCTTCTGTGGAATTTAGATAAATTGATGAGCTTCCCGAAGACATTTTTCTGAAATTTCCAAGACTGATTTGCTTGTATGCTAAAGATAAATTTCGTTGTTCATTAAGTTTAAAATCCACACTTGTTGAAACTAGCCCACCCGTCACATCTACATCATCCACCTTTCCATAAATCACCTCTTCAAGACTCAGAGACATTCTTCCGTTTTCATCTTCAATTTCGCTCAGCGCCCCGTTATTATTCGTTTGCACCGCTAAAGAAGGTACTGCCACACGACTATTTTTCAAATCCAGAACTGGCAAATCTGCCCAAACAATTGTAGCAAAAAATCCAGGGAAAATACTAAGTAAAGCACTAGCAAAAAATCTAGAAGCAAAGCTCATTTTTATTCCTATGATTAGGTGGCGGTTAGATCCAGAGAATTTGTTCTTTATGTCGTATTGGCAGTAAAAGATTTACATTCTAGAAATACCATAGTGTCATTTTCAGAAAAATCCCCTCAAAAGATGATGCAATTTCTATCTTTAAGGCATCTAATTAAGTCTGGAATCAGATTGGTGGAGAAATTTCACCTAATTTTATCAAATTTAAACACTCTGCAAATCTTAATCACAATCTAACATCTCACTCGCACTATCAAGAAATCTTCATTTAACTTTCTCGGAGTACTTGGTGAGCACAGACTTCCAATCGAATTTCAATCCTAAGCAGTTTCTTCATCTATGCATTCGTATTGGGGCACCTAAAAAGCTGCAAATCATTTTGTCTTGCATTCAACACGTTGATAGTGAATGTGAATTGAAATTATCTGTGACTAAGACCGCAACGGAGCTACATTGTTCCCGTGAATATGTCTTGAGAGTACTTTCCCAATTGATTAACCAAGGTATCTCAACAGATCTTGCTCCTGTTACTCGTTCAGACCGTAGAGGCTAGCGTTTCTGGTTGACTGATATGCTGATCACCTCTTCTAATTATCCTTCTTAAACTTTCTTCACTCCATCATCTCTAAAGGATAATTTCCCGCAGAAACAGACCCCTTAAAATATCCGCCTTGAAATGTGCTCTTTGATGAAGCACATTCGCGTCCGGTTAGCGACCCATCCTGGGAAGCATTGACTTTAGCCTTACGGCCCAACCTCCGCTGAGAGATTTACATGAGAATAGCAAAAAGAATTGGCGCTCTGATGGGTGCAATGCTGATAGGAAGTGTGCTGCAGGCAGCAGATCGGCTGACTCTATACTGTAGCCCACAAATCGAATGGTGTGAGTTAATGGTCAACACCTTTGAAAAGCAGACGGGCATCCGTGTGTCCATGACCCGAAAGAGTTCTGGCGAAACTCTCGCTCAAATTAAAGCAGAAAAGTCCAACCCAAAAGGAGATGTCTGGTGGGGTGGAACTGGTGATCCTCATTTGCAGGCCGCTGAAGAGGGTCTGACTGAGGTCTACAATTCATCAATGAATTCACAACTGCAGGATTGGGCGCTATCTCCTCATAAAGCCACCGGAGGTCGTACAGTCGGGATTTACATGGGTGGGCTTGGATACGGCTACAACACTGAATTGCTAGCCAGTAAAGGACTTCCCGCACCAAAATGTTGGAAAGATCTGTTAAATCCAGCTTTCAAGGATGAAGTGCAGATCGCCAATCCAAACACTTCCGGAACTTCCTACACCACTCTCGCAACTGTGGTGCAACTGTTTGGAGAAGATGGTGGCTTTGACTTCATGAAACAGCTGCATCAGAATGTTAGCCAATACACCAAGTCTGGTTCTGCTCCGATCAGAGCTGCAGCAATTGGTGAAACCACGGTTGGGATTGTCTTCATGCACGATGCGGTGACCCAAGCAGTCAAGGGTATGCCCATTCAGACAGTCGCCCCCTGCGAGGGAACAGGCTACGAAATTGGTTCGATGAGCATCATCAAAGGCGCTCGCAACATGGACAGCGCAAAGAAGTTCTATGATTTTGCGCTCACTGCAGACATTCAGAGCATGGCCGCCAGTGTTGGAGCTTATCAAGTTCCCTCGAACAAGGGTGCTAAAGTACCCAAGGAGGCCCCGGATCTTGATAGCGTAAAGGTTATTGATTACGACCACGCGAAGTACGGTTCAAAGGACGTAAGAACCCGCCTACTATCCAAGTGGGACAACGAAGTCTCGACCCTGCCTCGGTGAGTTCAACCACTCTTAGCCTCTCTCGTCGCATTCAGCTTAGAGAGGCAACTCCATACCTTTTTCGCAAAGCTCTTCTACTCTGGCTTTCCGTCGGTTGGTTCGGTGCTTTGGTACTTCCTTGGTATCAGGCCTATGATGGATTCTGGAGCTTTATCTGGATTGAAGATGGCTGGCCGCTTGATGATGAATACTCCCCGGGGATCCTGCAAATCTTTATGCAGGATCGCTTGTGGCTGCTACCTCTAATGATCTGCATCGGACTACCGATCATTTGCTTCGGTTGGAAACGTGATGACCCTAGGCTTGCCAATTTTCTGATGGGATGTGGGGGTCTTGGCCTGTGTTGGATTCTGTTACAGGGCTTTGTCATTGGGTTGCGTGGTTGGAATAGCGAAGCTTTCCTGCTCTTACTAGGCAGCCCTGGTCCATCACAGGAGGGGATGGGCTATGGGGCTCTGCTGGTTGCCAGTTGCCTGCTTTTCCTCTTTACACAGGGCTGGAGCTTGCGCGGTGGAGTACAAGGTGACGGTTTTGTCACTGGCGCAATCGGTCTGAATGTTTTGCTGGTGCTTCTTTTCATCTTCTATCCTGTCGTCAAAATTTTGTTCAGCGCCCTTCTAAACGAAGAAGGTGCACTTGCACCAATCCTTTTTTTTCAAAAGCTCACGTCCGAGAGAATCTGGCAACTAAATTGTTTCAATACAGGATTAAGCTGTGGAGTAGCTTGGAATTCCCTCTATCTGGCCATATTGGTTGGTATAACGACTACGTTACTTGGGCTAGCTTTCGCACTGCTTGTTACAAGGACTTCCATCCGTGGAAAACAAGCGTATCGAGCAATCACTCTTTTGCCGATAATCACTCCTCCTTTTGTTATTGGTCTGGCAATTATACTCCTATTTGGGCGATCAGGAGTTGTAAGTTCATTTCTAGAATGGGCTTTCGGTATCCCACCTACTCGCTGGATTTATGGCCTGCCTGGAATTTGGTTTGCGCAAACCATGGCCTTCACCCCGATTGCTTTCCTAGTATTGGTTGGTGTCGTTGAAGGCGTTAGTCCATCGATGGAAGAGGCCGCCCAAACTCTTCGTGCCAATCGTTGGCAAACCTTCCAAACGGTTACTTGGCCTCTTATGAGACCGGGCTTGGCTAACGCCTTTCTTTTGGGCTTCATTGAAAGTTTAGCAGATTTTGGCAACCCGCTTGTTTTGGGTGGAAATTTTGAAGTTCTCTCCACCCAGATATTCTTTGCAATTGCTGGAGCACAAGCAGATCAGGGGATGGCGGCCGTATTGGCTCTAGTACTGTTGGGATTCACACTCACGGCCTTTTGGATTCAACGTCGTTGGTTGGGCCAACGTTCCTACGTTAGTGTAACCGGTAAAGGAGATGCAGGAATTCCAGTTCAACTACCCAAACGAGTACGAACAGGCATTACTTTAGTATGTGTCCCCTTTGGATTTCTGAGTCTGACTCTTTATGGAATGATTCTCTTTGGAGGATTCGTAGAAACTTGGGGGTATAAACACAATTTCACCTTCAAACACTACTTAGACGCCTTTGCTGTAAGCTGGTCGGACAAATTTGGCTTGATGTGGGAAGGTACTGCCTGGAATTCATTTTGGACGACTCTACAGATCTCAGCGATTTCCGCACCACTGACTGCTGGGTTGGGGCTACTTACAGCCTGGTTGCTCGTTCGTCAGCGTTTCGCAGGAAAAGACGTTTTCGAATTCATCACGATGCTAAGCTTTGCGATTCCTGGAACGATTATCGGGATCGGCTACATTCTCGCCTTTAACGTACCTCCAATTGAAATAACAGGAACAGGGATTATTCTTATCGTTTGTTTCTTGTTCCGTAACATGCCCACGGGTATTCGAGCTGGTGTTGCTGCAATGGCTCAGTTGGACCCAAGTCTTGATGAAGCATCCCTAACACTTGGTGCACCTTCCAGCACAACCCTCAGAAAAATTCTGCTTCCTCTACTGCGCCCAGCCATGTTGGCAGCCTTGGTCTTTAGCTTTGTAAGGGCAATGACTGCAATTAGTGCCGTGATTTTCCTGGTTAGTGCAGACTATGATATGGCGACGTCTTATATTCTTGGACGTGTTGAAAACGGAGACTACGGCTTGGCTATTGTCTACAGTTCTGTGCTGATTATCGTCATGTTGATTGTCATTGGTGGCATCCAGTGGGTAGTTGGACAACGTCAACTGGGCCGACGAGGTTCGAGCCCAATTTCCTGGAGTGGCAACGGATGAACAATACAGTGCATACTGCGGTCGAATTTCTGAAAGTTACAAAGGCTTTTGGAAACGTCAAAGCAGTTCGTGATGTCAGCTTTCAAATTAAATCCGGAGAGCTGGTTACTTTACTGGGCCCATCCGGTTGTGGGAAGACGACCACCTTGCGTTTGATTGCAGGCTTAGAAATGGCTTCAGGTGGACAGATCATGATCGGGGGTCGTGATGTGACACAGTTGCCGGCAACAGATCGAGATGTGAGCATGGTCTTTCAATCATACGCTTTGTTTCCCCACATGACCGTGCTACAGAACGTGAGTTATGGGCTGACAATGTCCCGTCTCTCCAAAAATTTAGTAGAAGAGCAGGCGTTGAATGGTTTGAAACTCGTTGGACTGACTGGATTTGAAAAACGTCTGCCAAGTGAGCTCTCCGGAGGGCAGCAACAGCGAGTTGCAGTGGCCAGAGCACTCGTTTTAGAGCCTGAAGTGCTGCTTTTCGATGAACCTCTTTCGAATTTAGATGCAAAACTGAGACGGCGAGTACGTGAAGAAATTCGTGATTTACAGCAACAATTGCAACTGACCGTAGTCTATGTGACTCATGATCAAGAAGAAGCCCTAGCAGTCTCTGATCGAATCATAGTGATGCAAGAGGCTGTCATTGCCCAACAAGGTTCCCCAAGGGAACTCTATGAAAGCCCGAAAACCCGATTTGTTGCTGATTTCATTGGAGATGCAAACTTGGTCAATGGACAGTTGGTCTCTAGTGAAGGTGAGATGGGCAAGCTGCAACTGGATGAATTGACGATCCAACTACCTCATTTGAATCTACCCATCGGTGAGGTGACGGTGGCCGTTCGTCCGGAGGCAATCATGCTTGATCCGAGACCAGAAGCGACTGGAATTCCAGGAACTGTTCACAAAGCAGTGTATCTGGGAAGCCACCTTGAATATGAGATTAAGAGCGCAGTAGGTGAGCTTTTTGTAATTGATCCACTTGGGAAAGAATTTATTGCAGAGGGACATCCGGTTCGGCTGCGGATCCGTGAACGTGGGGTCAACCTGGTACATGACTAAACAGATTTGGTTTAATCCATTGGTAGTGTGACTCGATATGCTTTATCGTTAACCGGATCATAGGCAACTGCTGCGCCGCTGGAGACTCTCATTCCTGTGATGGCAGAAATTGTCACCTGATGGGTGACCAGTAGAACAGGATCTCCATTAGCTGGGAGACCCTGCAAAAACTTTCTAAGAGAAGCCAAGGTGGCCTCTCGCGGAACAATGCCTTGGAAAAAAGAATTCAGACTAGACAATTCTTGAACTTCTCCCATGTTGACCAGGCGAGCTGTTTCCAGACAACGGCACCACTGGCTGGAGTAGACTCCTTCAAACCTCAACCCCACATTCCGGAAGGCATTGCCAATCTGGCGTGACTGTTCTCGTCCGACTTCATCCAAAATACGCTGTGTGCTGCAATCTCCGAGTTGAAAGTTGCTTGGGTCTCCAAAACCTGGAGCTAAAGCATGGCGAAGCATCAGTACACTGCCAAATGGTTTCTCAGCATATTCCTTCAGGGACATTGCTTGCGCGCCATCAAAGACTACTGTCCAAAGCATCCCCACGAGGAAAAGCAAACTCCATTTCATTGATTCCCTCCAAGAAAGGTTTTGTATTCTAAGTATTCATCTTGATTTGCTCGCTAATTTTGCGACAACTACAATGAACTAATTTCGCATCACTGTATTTATCTTTTACAGTTTTATGCGCATCTCATTTGAAAGCCAAGTAGAGTAAGAACTAAATAGGTAAGCTATCATGGAGGCGATCCACGCAATTGGCATTGATGTGATTTTGCTACTGATCCTAGGGATTGGGCTCGGACAAAATTTATCGATCAAGCTATTGGGAGTTCTGCTTTTGATGTTCTATCTTGTCAACGATGGTTTTGAAACTGCCGGATTTGATATTGCTTTACTGCTAGCTGTGGGGATTGGACTCGCACCTAACTGGGCGTTTAAGATCATCGGCTTCACGTTTCTCTGGTTCTATCTCACTGAGATACAAGCTCCGATTTGGTGGCTCCTCCCCTTAATTCTATTGACGAACATGGTCAACCGCATCATCTTCAACGTTGGTATCAACTGGCAAAGAACCTGACTGAAATACTATCTTGGTTGGCCATTCTGACCTGAAAATAACATATCTTGACGATTGCTTCTATGCCTTACTCAATCTGAAAAGCTAGGTCAATGGACCATCTCTAGGGTTTCTATTCCCAAAGTTGCTTCTAGCTGCTCTTCACACCTAGAATTATCCTTTCTTGAAGCAGAAACTTGTGTATCGAACTCATGAGTTGGATGCTCCAACTGTTTTTGATAAGTTTCCCGTATTTCTTTCCAAGCTCCAAATATTGTTTTGGGTTTCGGTATATCATCAGCAACCAATTGGGCAGTTTTGGCAGATTTTAACAAGGAACTTCAGCAAACATATGGCTTTCTAGATAATAGTATTAAAATGATATAGAAAATGATTGCCCTTTAACTCTGTTCAGAGTGCTTTTCTCTTCCAACACTTTGAGAGAATTATTAAATGCCTGCTCACTTTAGTAAGTCAGGTCACCCACGGCAACTCAGGAAAAATTTCAAAACTCTAATTCCTCCCCATATCTTTCCCCTTCGACTGCTCCGGGCCGCTCAAATTTAGACCACTACAGTAAAGTTAAACTTAAGAAACATAATTTACTTTTGTAACACTTTACCTATATACCCTAAATTTAGAGCCTGATGAATTACCTTGCAGCAGCTATCGATTGCACAACCACCTAAATTCTTGATTCATGCTTAGATTAAAGAGACTTTAAGCTTGCTGAAGTTGCAGAATGGCATTCTGGAGTATCTTCCTGGGTATTTCTGGCATCTATTGATCTCCCCCCACTTAAAGAAGTGAGCAAAGAAAACCAATGTCTAACAATAAATATCCTGAATTCGTTCCGATAGAACCGAATTGGAATCCAAACACCATTACAGTTCAAGCGGGCCGTCCCGCACGAGTCGCTGGCGCTCCCATGAACACGCCCATTACTCTCTCTTCTACCTATGTTCACACTACTGACCTTGGGTACGGTCGAGATGGTAACCAGAGTTGGGGAGCACTTGAGGAAGCTCTCGATAAACTGGAAGGTGGAATCGCTACCACATTTTCATCTGGGCTCGCAGCCGCAACCGCTATTACTGATCTTATTGTTCCAGGTGGCACTTTGTTGGTACCGACTGGTGCGTACTACGGCGTGAAGAACATTTTCGCGCGCCTTGAGATGCACAAACGCCTAATCGTACGCCTCATTGACGTTGGAAATACTGACGACACAATCGCAGCACTCAAAGGTGCAGACGCAGTATGGATGGAATCCGTCACCAATCCAACCTTAGTCGTTGCTGACATTGCTGCCATCGTCAACGAAGCGAAAAAGCTGAATATCCTCGCAATTGTCGATTCCACTTTCGCTACGCCACTTCGTCAACGTCCGCTGGATTTCGGTGCCGATATCGTCCTGCAATCTGTGACAAAATTTCTTGGCGGACATTCTGATCTCCTGCTCGGAGCAGTCATCTGCAAATCAAACGCACACGCTGAGTTCATGGTGAAACATCGACAAGACTTCGGGGCAATCCCCGGAGGATTGGATGCTTTCCTTGCGTTGCGCGGTCTAGAACCCTTGCCGTGCGTCTTGATCGCTCTGAAACCAATGCCCTAGAGCTAGCAAAACGATTGAGAGACCATCCCAAAATCAAGAAAGTCAATTTTCCTGCTTTGCCAGGTGATTCCCAGCATGATAAGGCGACCAGAGTCCTTCCAAACGGTTGTGGTGGGATGCTTTCCTTCGAAATTGATACTACGCCTGAAGGATTAGACCAAATTCTTCAATCGCTCAAAGTCATTAGTCACGCAACAAGTTTGGGGGGAGTAGAGAGCCTCATTGAACGCCGATCTCGTTACGAAGCAGAACGTGAAGCAGAAGTGCCCATGACGCTTTGTCGATTTTCGGTAGGGATTGAAAACGTTGAAGATTTGTGGAGTAATCTTGTGTCTGCAATTTCTGGGGTCCTGGGTTAGCCCAAACTAACTTTCAAATTCCCCTAAATTAATGACTCCTTGATAAAACAATTCCACTGGTAAGAGGTAATTGCAGGTAGAGATTTCACCAGATTTTACCCGGTAGTTTCGCAATTATGTGTGAAAAATTCGGTTCGGCACATACAGCGTCATTGATCCAAATTTTATCCACACTTCTTTGCCGCTCCTTGCCCAAATACAACTTAAGGAATAACTGATAAGGCTAGCGGAGTAACAACTGGTTAAACGCTCAATTGATCTACCTAGCATCTAACCAGTCTGATCCGGGTTGCGCCAAAACAGACTCCGCCCTTCCGCATTAGAATGCATTCGGATGTATGCACTTTGGAAGTACTAGATAGGAATGACTGACTTGAGCTCTGTAAGCCTGCCCAGAGCAGCTGCCACCTAACCAGCTTGGTAGACGCAACCAACTTTGCTTAACAAATTTTGGGTCCAATCTCAGGTAACCTGTAGCACCTGAGTTTGTGACCAGACTGGCTTTTGTACGGAAATGATTCAGAAGGTGGGACTTGCGTTGGCGCTCGATGTTGCGGACAAGATTCTCAACTGAGGCTGTTTGCTTGACTGACATAATAAACTCCATGTTTTGAGTAAGCATCATGCTTATGATGGATTCGCTGAATCCAGTGTCATGAGGTTGTTGATCAGGAATGAACTCACCAACCTTTATGTGACATTAATATTACATTAAATTTGTATATAACGTCAATAAAAATTTTATTATTTTTATGATAAAATTTTAAAATTTTGATTTTATTTATTTAAATTTTACAAATTAATAAAAATTTTATTTATTTAACAGTTAAATATTTAATCCGGATGAAATTTTTGAGAAACCAATCCTAGCTTTTGAGGTGACTTGAGAAAAACCAAAGTTTGAAGAGGAATTACAGATCTCATTCACAGCCAATCGAGGTTCTTTGGCAATAAATTTTGCTTTTTTACACGTCGGGGCTTGCCAATCATGCACAGAGCAATGAGATTGGTGCGGAGCTTTGTCAGCCAATAGCCCTTAACTTTTTTGATGAACCGCGATCTTTGGATTCGATTGATTCTTGGTATCCTGACTTAAGGAATGAGCATGCAGCACGTTGAGTTGAAATCCTTTGGGCTCCCCCGGGAGGTCTGCAAAATGGTCGATGGACCAAAACTCGGTTCACCCTCAGCAGATGAGGTCAATCTTCGAATCGAAGCAGCGCCCATCAACCCTGCAGAAATTCTGATCATGGAGGGGAAATACGCTTCTAAACCGCCCTTACCTGCTAGGCTTGGCATAGAGGGAGTACAAACCATCACGGCGCTCGGGGATGGTGTCCAAGGCTTTGCTGTGGGAGATCGTGTGATGAGCATGGGTAGGGCAAATTGGGCCCAAGAGATTAAAGTACCAGCATCCACTTTGATCAAAGTATCAACTGAAGCAGACTGACTTCAAATTGGGATGCTCAAGGTCAACCCAGCTACCGCTAAATTCATGCCGGATCGCTACGTTGATCTCAAACCTGGTGATTGGGTCGTCCAAAACGCCGGAAATTCAGGGTCGGTCGATACTTGATTTAATTGGCAAAAGCCAAGGGAGTTCACTCCATCAACATTGTTCGTCGTGAGGGACTAGAACAAGAGTTAACCGAAATAGGTGCGGACTTAGTAATTGGTTGAGGGAGAAGATCTTTCAGAAAGAGTCGGGGCGGAGCTAGGAGATGCCAATATTCCCTTGGAGATTGATGCAGTCGCAGGAAAAGCAACTCTCAACCTTGGAGGCATTTTGAATGAGGAAGGAACTGTCGTCAATTATGGGCTACTGAGCGGGGAACCGTGTCAATTGACTGCGGACATGGTGGTTTTCAAAGGAATCACACTGACTGATTTCTGGCTTACCAAAACCTTGGGGGGGGGGG
>AGAU01000096.1 GCA_000224765.2 SAR324 cluster bacterium JCVI-SC AAA005
GCTTTTTGAAAGTTTATTGCATGACTCAAGTGCCAGAAGGTCACGATTAATTAAGTAATCAATCCTCTTATTGAGAAGAAAAAGTTTCTCAGTTGAAGATTTACTTTTAAAACTTTCTGCGTTGGTAAGTTCTGATGCTTTTGATGTAACTCTTAGACGACTACGAGCACTGATGATGCTAATTAATCGTACAACAGAACTTACTTCCACATCCGATAAATATTGAATTGTCCCACCTACTACACAAGCAGACACACTAAAAACTTCTGATGAAGTTGTTTCCCATGTCAAGTACTGTGTATGGAAAAAAATATTTGGTTCAGAACTCAATAAGACAGACGGAACACTGGCTGAATTAAAATACGAATTGTCACTGAATGGGCTGTAAGGTGTCTCTCTAAATTTTAACGGGGGTTGATAGTATTAACAGATTTTTCTAAAAATGAATATGACAAGTCGTTGATGAATGATGGAATTGAATCAGGAGTCCTGGAAAGAGATAGGAATGATTTCGACAAATCCTGATCTTGCCCTGTACCACAAAGACAAATCATACTAATTATATTAGAAAGTGAATCAGAATATTTTGCAATGTAGGCTTTGCTTCCTAATCCTTCGGGTACAAACAAAAATCTGACAGTCCGCTCAAAAGCATCAATCTTGTTCTTCTGTATCAAATCGTAAAAAACC
>AGAU01000095.1 GCA_000224765.2 SAR324 cluster bacterium JCVI-SC AAA005
TTAATTGCATATGGTCTTGGATCCAAGTCGTTAGTTCTGAAAGGAAGTACCCATATGGTTTGCTGAAGGTGATTGAAAACGTATATTTATCAATGATATCCAACTTTCCACAGTCCTGTCTTGGATCCATTTGCGTGTAAAGGGATCTCCTGTGGGCCCCACATGGTATGCCCAGTGGTTCGTACTCATATATATCCTCAAACACAAATCGCACATCCTCAGTTGTAACTGGATAGCCATCCGACCATTTCAGACCCGGTCTTATTTTTATTGTGTATTTTGAATAATCTTCATTCCATTTAACCCATTCAGCCAACGCTCCTTTAACTTTATCAGGTGAGGTGCTCTGGTCTGGTGCGATTAGAAAATTTCCTGCCGCAATCCCGATCTGATAATTTCTTGGTGCAATATCAGCAGTGACCAAAAATTTTCCATCACTGTAATTTCCAATTTGGAAATCCATCCATTCTTCTCCGATAAATGCCCCGGTCCGATTACCCAAGGGTTATCTGGAAGTCTTTCTTCAACTGGTGGGAGTTTTCCCTCTTTAACCAATTTTGCTAACATGGGTGCTTCATTGTATTCTTTGCCCGACACATTGACCGAAGACGTTAGAACTATGCTAGCCGCCAAC
>AGAU01000094.1 GCA_000224765.2 SAR324 cluster bacterium JCVI-SC AAA005
AGTAATTGCATATCCTGTATTTATGTAAACGAGATAAACCAGTATAATAGCAAACATGAATCCTGGTATAGATATTCCGATGAAGCCGATTAAAGTAAAAATATAGTCAAACACACTATATTTTCTGATCGCAGAAAAAATCCCTATTGGTACTGCAATAATCCACTGCACCAGTATTGCACCTAAACTAATCGCAATTGTTCTTGGTACACGCTCACTCAAAATATCACTTACAGGCTTGTTGTAAGTAAACGACATGCCAAAACCCCATAAAAAACTATGTTTGACATCCACCTTACATACTGTTCAACATATGTTTTATCCAAATGATACCTTTCCTTCAACATTGCAATTTCTTCCTCTGTTGGGTTATAACCCTGAGCAATCATATTATATTCCCACTCAGTTACATAATCCCCAGGCGGTAATTGAATAATGATAAATGATAATATCGATATTAGGATTGCAAGTGGGAAAAGATAAAATATTCTTTTAATTATGTAAAGAATCATTTTTTT
>AGAU01000093.1 GCA_000224765.2 SAR324 cluster bacterium JCVI-SC AAA005
GGGACGCTGCTACAATTCAGTGAGGATACCCAACAAACCTTTCTACTTTCACACCATATCCTGCAAGATCGTCAGGGCCTGCCCTATGGCCAGTTACTGATCGCTAAAAATCTCAATCTGCAGGAGTGGGAACAATCACCACAAGTATTTCATATTTCTGCGGATCGCATACGCTTCACAATAGAGCCTTTGGCAACAGATACTTCAGATGGTTTCCGAATTCACAGTCTACCTGTACCCACCACGAGTCATTTCCATCTGAACCTCTTTTATGAAAACAAGCGGCTTGAAGCAATCGCCACCAACACAACTGTAGCTGCGCTAGTCGTCTTCCTGATGATGGGGTTAATTCTTTATCTCGGTGTGAGGCTGGTTCTTGAGAAAACCATCACAGGGCCAACCAACCAACTACTGGAAGACGTTCAAACCTTCATAAAGAACGATCATCAGGTTCCTCTCCGTAAGCATCAATCCCAGGAATTAGATCAACTCTACCAAGCGATTCACGAGATGACGGAAGTCATCCAGAAATCTCGTAAGCAGCAACTTGATCAATTAGAGGAACGACTACAGATGCGTTCCAAGCTGGAGATCGCGGACGCATTGGGGCACATCAGCCATGAAATCAATCGTTACCTCGGGGCAATCCGCATCTCTGCGGAGTTTTTTCGGCTGGTTCCTGATCAGGACCCTAAACCTCGACTACTGCAGATTGAAGCTTCCGTAGACAAGTGTGCGGCAACACTGAGAGAGGTGATGCAGGCCTGCCGCTCTGGCCAATTGGCATCCTTCAACCTCAGGAAATTATTGGAAGAGCAACTTCCTCTTTACCAGTCTCAGGAGCAGATTCCCCTAAGGCTGGACTACTTCACTAACATGGAAGAAGTTTATTTTTCTCGTAGCCTGATCAGCAGTTTTCTGGAAAACTGTGTCCAAAATGCAGCAGATTCCATTCGTCAGGCCCAACCCGAGTCCCCATTCATCTACATCGAAGTTAGCAAATACTCCCAACAGGATCGTCCTTCTCTTCGCATCAGTGTATATGATAATGGAGTCGGCCTCCCAACAAATACAATAGATCAACTCGGCAAGCAGTCTGTCCCATCTCTCAAGGCAAGTGGCAGCGGCTTTGGTCTCTATTCATTGAACAACCTACTGAAACGGCATGGAGCTGCACTGCACTGCGCCAACCAGCAAGACGGTGGTGCGATGATTCGCCTGACCTTCCCACTGGATCTGACCCCAATAGATCAAAATCTGCACAACTAAGTCAGCAAGGTGATATACCCAAGAAGAATATTGCGAAAGTGCTAGAAAATAGGAAGGTGGAACTTCTCGAAGAAGCAGAGAAGTTCCTTACGAGGAGTGAATAGACTTTTCAACCAGAGATGGCAAGCCCATCCAGTAGCATTGGTGGTACGAAGATCTTGCTAAGATAGGGCTGGTAGCAGTTGCCTAGGCCTTGAATTTGGCTGAGTAGATCAAAGAAATTTCCGGCAATCGTGATACTGTCCACGGGTTGCACCCTCTCTCCCTTTTCTAGCAGAAAACCCTGCACTCCAATAGAAATATCACCACTGATAGAGTTACAGCCGGCTGCTCCTTCCAAACTCGTTACCAATAGCGCTCGCTCAGGCTGTTGGCAGAGTTCTTCCAGAGAGAAACTTCCCTTCTCCATTACTAGGTTGTGTGAACCCGTCCCAATACCGCTATTGTAACCTCGTCGCGCGTGACCAGTGGAAGTTCTCTGTTCCTTACTTGCCGATTCGATATGATAGAGAAAGTTTTGAAAAACTCCTTGGTCAACAAGTGAGAGCTTTTGTGTCAATACTCCCTCTGAATCGAGGAGAGAAGAACCACGCGCTCCAGGAATATGCGGATCATCATACAAGGTGACATTCTTTCCAGCGATTTTCTCCCCAAGGCGCCCTGCCAATCGCGAGGTTCCCTTCTGTGCAGCATCCGCGTGAAAGGCCCGGAAGAACATACCCAGCAATTGAGGAGCACAGTACTCATCCAGAATCACCGGCATCTTACAGTTCTGAATGCTCCGAGCTCCTAACAGAGAAGTTCCCTCCTTCACGGCTTTCGGGCCGATGGCCGCTGCCTCTGCACGATTCCAGTCTCGCATCTGCCAAAACCAGAAGCCTGTTTTGCGGGACTCCCCCTCCTGCAACAAGGCCCCACAGTAAGTTGTTGCACTGTTGGCCCGCTGTCGATAATAAGCCCCCTTGGAAGTACCAAGAATCCACTCACCCGATTCCCGAGACACTCCCAGATAGGGAAGCGTAACCACCCGTTGATCCGTTTGCTTTGCGGTGGCTTCGATCTCCAAACCTACCTCAGCCAGCTCTTCAAAGCTCAGTTGCTCCAACTCTGAGTTGTAAAGCTGAAGGGCCTCTGCAGTGGAAACATTGTTGGCAGGATCTGGTAAGTTCACCTCCAACTGATCCTGTAATTCTGCATTTTCCAGTGCTTCATCTAGCACACGGCGCAGCGCCGATGCTTCCAAACGTTCGGTGTAGGCTAGTCCTGTCCGCCCATCGAGCAAGACCCGCACACCCAAACCCAAGCTGGTTGATTGATCAACCTTTTCCACCTTTGCATCACGGATCTTCAAGCCTAGGGATTCTCCACGCTCCACAAGCACATCGACTTCTGCTAATCCGTTTTGACGAGCAAGACCTAGAACGTGTTCAATAGCCACTTCCGGTTGCATCAGCGGCCCCCTACAAGGATCGAGTCGATCTTGAGAGTAGGCTGACCAACCGTAGTCGGAACCATCCCACTAGAAGCACCACAGATGCCTGCAGCCAGTTCAAGATCATCAGCAATCATCGAAATCTTGGGAAGCACTTCGTAACCCTTGCCAATCAAGGTTGCTCCGCGTACTGGCTCTGCTACCTTCCCCTTGCGAATGATGTAACCTTCCTGCACTGCGAAGTTGAACTCACCTGTTCCCGGATCGACTGAACCGCCACCCAGTTTCTTGGCATAGAGCCCATGATCGACGGAACGGATGATGTCCTCAATCTTGTCTGGTCCCTTGTCAATGTAGGTATTCCGCATTCGGGAAACCGGCGCATACTTGTAAGATTCTCGCCTTGAAGAGCCAGTTTGAGGAACACCTACCTGGGCTGCACCGACTCGATCACTAAGGTACTGCTGAAGCACCCCATCCTTGATCAACACCGTTCGCTGTGCTTCATTGCCTTCATCATCAATATTCAGCGAGCCCCAAGCATTGGTAATCGTGCCGTCATCCACAGCTGTCAACACTGGACTAGCGATTGACTGACCTAGCTTACCTGTGAACGATGAGGCATTTTTTCGGATGGCTTCTGTTTCCAGCGGGTGCCCACAAGCTTCATGGAAGATCACGCCACCAAACCCATTGCCCATCACGACCGGCATGACCCCCCCATCGACGTAGCCTGCGCCTGCCATGCGTAGCGCTGTTTCGGCTGCCTCTCGGGCAAGCTTCTCCAGATCTACTTCTTCTAGAAATTCATAACCCCCCAGTACTCCTGGTGACACGGCACCACCCTGAGGTCCATCTCCAGTATCGGCAATTGCAGACAGGCGAACTCGCATATATTGTCGGCTGTCTTCCCGGAATAGACCCTCACTGTTGGCAATCAACATCGAACGCTTCTTCTCAACAATTGAAGCACTGACCTGCCTAATAGGCTCTCCGTGACTGCGTGTCAACTCATCCAAGCGGCGGAGGAGTTCAACTCGATCAAGCTTGCCTACTTTTTCAGGACTCAATCGAATTCGGTGCTGGTCATTGACCGGAACACGTCTCAGATCTTTTGGAGTGACCCGCCCTTCTCTACGCTTGGAGCGAGCCAGATTTTCTGTCAGCTGCAAAAGACCAGCTGGATCTGGATCACAGCTGTAGCCATAGCAGGACTCATGACCAAACAGTAGGCGGATACCGATACCATAAGAATTCCCCGAGTTGATCTGATCAATCTTACGATCTAGCAAATCCAATGAACGCGAAATAGAGTCCTCGATAAATACTTCGGCAAAGTCGGCTCCTTGATGGAGACCCTGTTCCAGCACTTTGGCAATCGTTTGGTCGGCGAGCATGGCAATTCTCGGAAAATTGGTTGGAGAAAATAATGGTTATTGTGACCTGTGAGTTCGGCGGGACGCAAGAGGAAAGACTCCTAGCCGATGAGAGAGAGGGTTTTGGTTCAAGCTGGAGTAGGGCTATGGCGCAGTCCCTCGACTAATTCAGCATAGCAGGCTTGATCCGCATGAAGGATACTATGTCGCACCAGAAAGTCCAAGACTACCAAGTTACAGTTGATCTTGATGTCATCTGTTTCTGCCACCAGTCGCATTACTTCAGCGATCGGCATCAGTTGAAATTCTTCTACCTCTCCGTCCTGATTACAGGGTTGAAAAGTTTCTGGCAGTTCCAAATCGTAAGTATAGATGATTTCGCGCCTTAACTGTCCCTTGGAGTTGTGATGGCATAGCGTCACCAGTCCCACAGATTTTAGCGTCTCTGCCAGCGTCATTGGGACTCCGGCTTCTTCCTGGCATTCCCGCTTCATTACCTGCTGAGGGCTCTGGTAGGCTGTCATTCCTCCAGCAACCATTTGATCCAATTTACCAGGATAGCGCGGGCGGTTCCTGGCTCTTCGAGCCATCCAAAGCCAGATTCCGTCAGTACGCCTCACAAAGCCATTGAGATGAACACCAAGGTTCAGTACTCCCAGTAAGGCCGTTGCGCTCCGTTCTATACTGAACAAGGGAGTCCCCTCACCATCACTGATCAGGTAGTGTTCATCCCGCCAACCGTTGATGTACCCTTGGTCTCGCCATTGTCGCAGGACTACATCCAACTGAGCCGATCTTTCTTTCGGTGATGATGGTTCTCCCAGCAACTCGACACGCTCTGATTCAACAGCAAAGAGTGCTGGTGACTGTTCAAATAGTGGGAGATCTTCTGGAAGAATCCAACCAACTTTATATCCGGCAACATAGAAAGGCCGAAATTGATTCAACTGATAATTATGACACCGTTGAACCCAACGCAGTAGGGGGCGTAGATCATCCATTTTCAGTTTGCATGACGAGACTGGTTACGAACCTCCAGGGTCAGACGAGTGCGTAGGTCGAAGAGTCCACGCTCCATGCCTACTGGGTATTCGTGGGGGTTGACGGTACGCAGTACGGCACTGTGGAAACCATCCAACTGCGACTGTACTCGCTCACGGATACTGTTCAGGGATGGCAACTCCTGAACAATTTTTCCTTGCCGAAATACTGGCTGCAGCAGGTCTTCCCAATTTGTTTCAGACTCAAAATGTCGCTGACGGGTGATGTCAAAGGGATCCACCATTGTACAGGGGCTGTCTAATCCTTGCTGAACATCAAAGATCATATCGGCAGCGTAGCGTCCATTCTGGCGATATCTTCTGACCTGCTGAATGCCCGGAGTGGTGAGCTTGTTCGATTGCTCAGCAATCTTGATCTTGTACTGCCAGGCCTTACCCGGATCTCGAATTGCTCCCATCTTGTATACACCATCAAGCGCTGGCTGATCATAAGCAGTAACGAGTTTAGTACCGATTCCCCAGGCATCAATCTGGGCTTGTTGGAGTTGCAGAGAATCCACTACAAATTCGTCTAAGTCGTTACTGGCTAGTATTTTTGTTTCCTGAAACCCGTTCTCATCAAGCATTCGCCGAGCCTCCACACTGAGGTAGGTCAAATCTCCTGAATCTAGTCGAATTCCTGCCAATTCATGCCCTCGCACTCGTAGTTCTCTCCCAACTTCAATTGCATTCTGAACCCCTCGCAGGGTTGAATAGGTATCGACTAGCAACACTGTGTTATTGGGCATTACCTTGGCGTAGGTCGCAAAGGCTTCACGTTCATTGTCGAAAGACATCACCCAACTGTGACCCATCGTACCACGGACTGGAATCCCGTAATGCTTTCCAGCGAGAACATTCGATGTCGCCACACATCCACCAACATAGGCTGCTCGACTGGCAGCCAGTGCACCATCTGATCCTTGTGCGCGGCGTAGTCCAAATTCTAGCACAGGCTTGCCCTTTGTCGCTATACAGATACGAGCTGCTTTTGTAGCGATCAGTGTCTGAAAATTGACGACATTGAGAATGTGGGACTCCAGCAACTGACACTGAATCAATGGCCCCTGAACACGCAACAAGGGTTCATACGGGAATACCACCGTTCCCTCTGAAACCGCATCCAAATCACAGATCAGTTCCATCTCCTCGAGATACTTCAGAAACGGCTTTTCAAATAACGGCTCGCCATCACTGCCCTCTAGAGTTGCCAGATAAGCCAGGTCGGAATTAGTAAAGCGAAAATCTCTGAGATAATGGACCACGTCCTCCAAGCCACAGGCAATCGTGAAACCACCCTTGAAAGGAGCGGTACGAAAAACCATATGGAAGACACCTTCTCGATTTTGCAGACCACTCTTCCAGTAGCCGTAAGCCATGGTGATCTGGTAGAGATCCGTGCGTAGAGCAGAAAATTCAGACAGCATGCAGAGTTCAGGAATTTGGTTCTGCGGATTCCAGTGTTATTTCTATGGGGGGTGTTTGAGTGGAATCAACTTGAGGCTGGCGCTGCCGGTCGTAGACCTTCTGGAGAACACTATTAACAAAACTCTTGGTCTTTTCGTCAATGAAGGAGTCCGTTAACTCCAATGCCTCATTGATCACAACCCGGTGTGGTACTTCGTTCGCCTGAAAAAGCATTTCGTACACTGCTAAGCGAAGTACGTTACGGGTCAGCACAGAGAGGCGGCCTAATTTCCAACTCTCTAGATTGTGCTTGATCACACGATCCAGTTTCTTGCGATGGAGGGAAGCACCCTGTATCAGGTTGCGAGCAAATTCAAGAGTTTCCTGCAGCTTCTTACCAAACTCCTGATGCTTTGCATCCGTCTGTTCCATTGCAATCTTGTCTTCCTTGAGACGACTACGGAAGTGTTCCCATTCATCCTGACGAGTTCTGGCGAGGAAGGCATCAATCAGATCTAGCTCCGTGGTCTTGTGAATTTCCAGTTGATAAAGGCCTTGCAGGGCAATCTCGCGGGCTTTGTGGCGCATCCTACTTTCTCGTGACGAGTTGGCTCGTACTAGGGATTTCTGGGGGGATCAGGCGACAAGTTGGAAGTCTTCGTCACGCAGTAATTCGAGGGAGGGACCAACCCAGTCACCGGAATCGAATTGACGCAGCAAATCCATTCCAGTCTGTCGTAGTTCAGTGTCCAACGGGACATAAGGCAGTCGAAAGACCGGTTTGGTAGCACCAGTCATTGCCAGAGCAGTGTTGACGCCAATCGGATTGGGATGGACAAACAGCCAGTTTATCAAGGGTTCCAATCGGTCAGCCAGTGTTGAGTTAGGTTCATCCATCAATCGTCGCATCAAGCCAGGTACTACGTTGGCAGTGACAGAAATCACACCATGTCCACCACAACGATGTCGAGCTTCCCATGCCTGATCGTCATTACCTGACCAGCAAGCAATTCCTTCTTTTTCGTAGGCTGCAATTCGGTCGTTCCCTGCGCATTCCTTAACACCCAACAGGTTCGTATCTTTAGCCAATTCACGAATCAATTCTAGAGGCAGGTCTTGTCCAGTACGAGATGGTACGTTGTAGATGATGGCAGGGCCCAACTCCAACACCCGCTGAAAGTGCTCTTGCAGCCCTGTTGGTGAAGTCTTGCCGTAATAGGGATTGATCTGTAGTGAAGCGTGCATCCCTGAAGCAAAGCCGTATTCAGTGGCCTTAAGTGCTTCCCGTGTGTTGTTGCTTCCAGTATTACCAATCACCTTCAGCCGATCTCCGAAGTAATGAACAGTGTGAGCAATCAACATCAGGTGCTCTTCCCAATGCATCAAGTGGCCTTCTCCAGTGGTACCACCGACTACAATTCCCTCAGCACCGTGTTTGATCTGTTCCTGTAGTAGAAAGTCGTAGGTCGCTAGATCAATTGATCCATCAGAGCAGTAAGGTGTCTTGATTGCGGTAATTAGGCTGGCTGCCAGCAGGTCGGCTTTCATGGTTTGTTTTAGGAAAGAGTTTTAGGGAGCTTTTTGAAGATTGGATTCGTAGTAGCGAGTGTATAACCCGGCTTTCTCTGGAAAGCGAATACCGTAGACGTTGCTTCGCAATTCTGGTCGAAAGAAGCTATTTTCAACTATTCCAACCCAGTCATGCGTCAGATGTTTGGGAAGATTGATCTGTACCCGCTCTTCTTCTTGAAAGCGAGGATTGATCGGTTTGGGCATTGGACAAACTGGCTCTCCGTTAGAGGTGTCACCATAACAGATCCAAGAAGCCCGAATGATCACGCCAATCCGCTGGGGTCCTCCATTCACCTGAATAAAATCGCTTGGAGAAAACGAAGTAATGATGACCCGAGAACGATCATTGATACGATCAAAAATCTCTAGTTCGTAGGCTCGATACTCCGCACAGGCTGTATCAACACAGAGCAAGCTGAGCAATAGCGACCCTAGCCACTGTTTCATTGAGTCGCCCCCTCCAGGTTAGCTCCTTTCATCAGGGTCCCCTGTGTCTCAGCACCAGTCAAGTTACTGCCCTGCAAATCTGATTGCAGAAAGCTGGCTTTGTTGAGCTTGGCATTCGTAAATACTGCTTCCTTACCATTCACACCGCAGATCAAAGCGTCTTCCAGGTTGGCTTCGTTGAATTGTGCTTGAAACAGCTTTGCCTTGTAGAAATTGCTACCCTTCAGCATCGCTCTGTTGGCTGAGACGACTGTTAGATCACAGAAACTGAATGAGGAATTAGCAAGCACTGCCTGCTCCAAAGATGCCGCTGTCATTAAGGAACCTGTGAAGTCTGCCTTGGTAGCCATCAGACCTTCGGCTTCCGCCAACGAGAAGTCACAGAGTAGGAATTTGCCCCGCATCAAATAGGCTCCGTTCAACCGAGCTTGTGAAAAACTCGCTAACTCAGCATTCACCTCAATCAGAATCACTCGTTCCATTCTGGCGCCACTAAAGTCGGTACGCACTAATGAAGAAGAACGGAAACTCGTCTCACCCAAACTGGAATTCTGAAGATTGGTACCATCCAGATCACAGTTCTCCAGCGCAGCTTCGCGCATGCTCGCTCCACGCATATCACAACCACCGAGGATACAAGCTTCAAAACGGACTGCGTCTAGTACAGTGCTCAAAAAAGTAGTGTCGTTGAAGCGGCATCGTCGAAACACACCACCTGCCAGAGACATCCCATCCAGCTTTAAGCTACTCAGGTTCAAATCACGCAGGGGCTCACGACGACGGATTCGGCGCTCAATTTCATCTCGGTTGATATCCGCCATGGCTCACTCCTCCGGCAAGTCGATCAAGTACTTCTGGTAAAGTTCCAGAACTGGTTCGTAGGGCCGCGTCTGCACACCATTCTGAGAAAACTGATAGGCCATCCCTTCTGCATCACTAACCAGATTAAATCTTGTTCGGCGTACAAAGATTGATGTTCCAGCGATAGCTTTGCCCGTAAGAATGACTGCACCTCCGTCCATTTGCTCACTGACGTCGCTAATTCGCTTAAAGCCTCTGATTTCTCGCATATAGCGATGAGTCTTGCTCACTTTCTGAGCTATTTCCTCTCCAAGAGGGGCCAGATCTTTCTCATCATTTCCAGTAGGCTTCCCTTTACCCCAACGACGCACGATGGCATCAACTTCTTCGCGTTCTTTACTGAAGTCTGCAACTAGTGATTTAAGTTCATCTTCACGTTCTCGAATCCGCTTCCGCTCACTCAGTGAAATGCCAACTTCCAAGGTTGATTTTTTAGCTCCTTCCTGAGCTCCAACACTTGGAACCAAGACCACGTATCCCCCTTCGATCTTACTTCCAGAAACGTCTCCATCTTTGTTAAGGATGCGCACACACTCACCACCACTTACAGTCGTATCCGTGATATTCCCTAGTACAAACAGGTGCTCTCCAGCTGTAACAGTAGCCTCCATCAGCTCATTGGCACTGAAGGAACCTCCTGCTTGAATCGTCCCTTTCAAGACATTCTGCTGTACATGTACGTCACTGGTCGCCCGTACTACCGACTGACCAATGGAGCCGCTGACCTCAATGCGGAAGGCTTCCACACGGCAACTATCTCCAATGTTGCCCTTGACCTGCAAGACCCCGTCAAATCGGACAACACCCGCATGGATATTGTCGACTGTCTTCAAGTCATGAACATGGAGGGCACCGTTGTGGTAGCAAACCACCCCATCCTTATCAGCCACAATTTCGTTACGTGCCGTACCATAGCGTGCATTCTGTCCAGGCACCAATTGGCAGATACGTCCTGGAACGGCGCTGATCGCACGCCCTTTGACAGAGTATCCATCATCACCGTCAGTAGGTGCATAAACGCGTGCTAGCACTTGCCCAGCCTCGACCTTCTGCATCATCGGGACAGTACGCAGATCAACTCCAGAGAGATCGTCATAACCTGAGCGATCCATGAAAGTCAGTTCCGGGGTTCCATTTGTACCGTTTCTGGCTCGGCCACCCTGAGCTACACAGATGAAATCATAGTAGTTCTGCTCATCGATTATCTTCTGTACAGATGTCGCATTAAGGCCCTGTACAACATCATGTTGTTCTAGAAAATGTTCGACCTCTTCAATCGTGACAGCGGCATCGTCCGCAGCTGGTGGAATTAAATTCAAAAATGCACTCTGCTCGTCATCGCTGATTTCCACCTGCATCAAAAATTTGCCACTTGTCAGGTCACTGAGCTCCTCAAAATTACCTGTGCTGCGTTCGTAAATTTCCAGTAGGCGTTCTGGCAGATAAGGCACGTCCATGACGTGTAACTCACGCTGGATATCGTCCAAATTGGCGACTTCAGCACCAACCAGCTGCGGTGGAACACGCAACAGCAACCGATCATCCACAACTGCTAATTTATAAAGTTCCTTCTTTTTTGCCACGTCAGTTCACAATCAGGATAGAGGAGAGGCGAATTGGGTCATTCATTAAATAGAGCTGCCAGCAAGATCAAGCAACTGCTGGCGCTCTTCCTTGGAGAGAATTCGATGTTCTCCAGGTCGTAAGGTCTCCAGACCAATACTGCCAATCCGAAAGCGCTTAATTTTGAGCACCGGATAGCCCAATCCGAGGAACATTTTCTTAATTTGCTGGTTTGTGCCTTCGTGAAGAATCACTTCCAGCCAGGTTTTGTCATTCCGCTGATGAAGAATTTTGCTCTGGACCGGCATGTGAGAGCGTCCATCAATCACAGGTCCACGACGCAATGACTCCATCTCCGAAAACTGGATCAGGCCGCGTACTTTAACGAAGTAACTCTTAGCGATCTTGAAGCGCGGATGCATGATGAGGTGAGCAAATTCACCATCGTTTGTCAGCAGCAACAGCCCTTCTGCGTCGTAATCCAGACGACCCACCGGAAAAAGGCGCTGTGACTTGCGCGGAAAGTAATCAACAATCGTTCGTCGACCTTCTGGATCGCTAAGAGACGTGATGCAATTCTTGGGCTTATAGAGCGCGTACACCTTGCGCTGTCCGACTTCTGGCAGCCGAACCTTCTTACCGTCAACCACTAAATGGTCCCGACCTGGGACCATTCGTTGACCCAACTCCGTGACTGTCTGACCGTTGAGACTGACTATGCCCTCGAGGATCATCTTCTCTGCAGCCCGTCTGGAAGCGATACCAGCCTGGGCCATCACTTTCTGAATTCTGACCGCAGCACTATCAACTACTGGAGGAAGACTCGTCACGCTTCTAGCTTGCAGAGGATGCTTGGGTGACGAGGATTTCGAGAGCTTGCTGGGCCGCTCGCTGACCTGCTTGTTTTTTGCTTTTTCCTGTTCCACGACCATGTACTTTCTGTTCTACCAAGGCTGCCATTTCGAACTCTTTCTGGTGATCGGGTCCGGTCTGGTGCATCAACTCATAAGTAACTAGCACGCCAAAGTTCTTCTGAACATATTCCTGTAATTCTGACTTAAAATCCCTCACAGCGACATCTTCGACCCGATCTGGCAACACACTGCTGAAGAGTTTATGGACGATTCGCGTCACCTCTTGTAGTCCTTGCTTTTCTCGACTGTCCAAATAGATCGCAGCGAAAAGTGCTTCGACAGCGTCTGCCAACAGAGATGCTTTCTCACGCCCGCCTGTCATTTCCTCACCTTTGCCCATCAGTAGAAACTGACCGAGCTCCAGTGAGTTCGCGATCCGGCGTAACCCACTCTCGTTCACCAGCGAAGCACGCAATTTCGAAAGACCACCTTCCGACAATTCTGGGAATCTGTCCATCAGCAATTCACTAATCAGCAGATCCAGTACCGCATCTCCCAAAAATTCGAAGCGCTCATTGTTCTGTTGGGGACTCCTAGCGTTGCCATCGTGAACACAAGATTTATGAGTTAGTGCCTGCTTCAGCAGTTCAGGTCTGCTAAACTGATAGCCGAGTCGATTACAGAGTTCCTGCGTTGGAGCTTGGGGTGACATTCCGATCTCCTGAACGATTCACTTTTGGTTGTGGAGGGAGTCCTGAGGCGGGTCACTGATACCAAGCGACACGGCAAGAATTTACTCAGCGCGGTCGCTGGCACCAAACTCGAACCGTCTGGGGACTATACATCCCAAACGTTAGATAGTGAAAGGCTCCATCAGCGGCTGTCTGCTCCACTTCCATCTGAGAGACTCCACCCGGACAGACAGTTTGCAGGGCACGCGCTTCTTCCAATTCAGTGGTCGCAAACAAGGTGCTGATCTGACTTACCACGGCATCGGGCTCGTGAGGTTGCTCGCTAGCCTCCAAGTAGAGATACGTTTGATAGCAACTGCTGGTACCCAGCATCAAAATGATACTGAAGATTGCGGTCCGTTTTGCATTGACCATGGGAATATGATCTTTGTAACGTGGGGAACCTATGTGACTAAAAATTTCCATCCTAATGATCTTCCCTGTGATGACAAGTTTTATCGATACCCATTGCCACCTGGATAAACTCGCACTTTCTTTACCAGACGCTCTTACACAAGCCAAGGCTGCCCAAGTGAACAAACTGTTGACGATTTCAGTAGATTTAGAATCGATTGGCTTTGTGTCTGAGACAGCAACAAATCATGAGGAAGTATATGGTGCTCTGGGTATCCACCCACACGATGCTGGTCAATTCAATGATGCAATAGCAGAGCAAATTCGTGGCCTTGCTAATCAGACAAAAATTGTTGCTGTTGGCGAGACTGGCCTCGATTACCACTACACGTATGCAGAGAAAGAGGTACAGCAAGCTGTATTTAACGCCCAATTACAGCTTGCTGAAGAACTGCGGCTTCCGATTGTGCTGCACAGTCGTGAAGCAGAAGATGACACCATGGAACTTTTGCACAAACACGCTCCCAGTCGAGGGGGAGTGGCTCACAGTTTCACCAGTTCTGCCAATATGGCTCATCAATTAGTAGAAATGGGTTGGTTGTTGGGGGTCAATGGAATAGTCACATTTCGAAATGCCCAAGAACTGCGAGAAACTCTGAAGCAAGTCCCTTTGAGTCACCTGATTTTAGAAACAGATTCTCCTTTTCTTAGTCCCATTCCCTATAGAGGCAAACCCAACGATCCTTCCCGCATTCCTATTGTGGCAAGCTTTCTGGCAGACTGGCTAGAAATCTCTGTTGAACAACTTGCAGAACAAACCAATGAAAATGCACAGCGTCTCTTCGCTTTCTCTTAAAGTTACCCGCTTACTGCTTGGCCTACTCGGAACCTTTCTAGTTGGAGCAACTCTGGTAAATGCTGAACCCTATATAGTGGTCTCTGGCGATTTGCGTGGTGAGATCAAACCTTGTGGCTGTGCAGAGGAAGGCGATATGGGTGGACTGCAGCGTCGAGGAACTGCGCTGAGTAATTGGCGATCAGAACACCCTGATGTCATGTATCTAGATTTAGGAAATAATTTTCCCAAGCCTTCTGCTCAGGGGAAGCTGAAACTGGACTTGATTCAACAAGCGCTGAAACTACTAAAGCCTGTTGCCATTCTTCCAGGACCTTACGAATGGAATTATGGTCAAGCAACCTGGGACACTTTTTTGCCCTATTTGCTTAGCAACGCTATTGATTTGCCCTGGTCTCAGGTCATCAGTCAGGAAATTGGCGGAGAGCGCTGGGAGATCTGGGGCTACGTCACACCCAGTTTGCTCTATCAGAACGAAAACGACCCGCCTAACCTTGTTCCAGTCAGCGATTCACTAATTCAACAGTGGCAATCCCAGAGTCAACCAGGAACCAAGCGATTGCTGCTCTTCCGTGGTACATCTGTAGAAGCAGATAGATTTCTGCAAAGCGGGTGGTTCGATCGAATTCTTGTTGGTAGCACCAACGATGATGAATTGAATCAGGTCACCACATTTACAACAGAAACTCAGCTCTTACAGATGATCCCCACCAAGGGGCAGGGGCTATATCATGGCTTCTCCTCAAGCGATCAATTAGAGGTTCGCTGGCTCCGTCCTGACACTGCTGATTGGGAATCCCTCACACCTCTGTTCACAAACTATGATCAAGAAGTCAAACAATTGTTCCTTAGTGGATTGAAGCGGATGCAGAAACTCCAACAGGAAACACAATTTGTTGGAGCTACAGTCTGTACCACCTGCCATACTCAAGCTCATCAAAGTTGGAAATCTAGTCGCCACAGCAATGCGCTAGCTACCCTGACAAGAGTAGGTAAGGACTTTGACCCTGAATGCTTGCAGTGTCATGTTGTTGGGTTTCAACAGAAAGGGTTCCTCAGCAGTCAACTAACACCCCAGCTTGCTAATGTTCAGTGTGAAAATTGTCATGGATCTGCCCAAGAACACATCAAGAATCCACTGAACCACCCACCACTGGAAGCACGTCAATCCTGTGTGAACTGTCATGTCGGAAGCCATTCTCCCAGCTTTAACCTCTCGACTTACTGGCCCAAAATTCAGCATAAGTAAATTTCCTATTTTTGGCATATCTTCTGCAGCGAATAAAAAAATAATCGAACATAAATCCAAGGTTCGATCTTCAGATGCACGATTTCCCCGGTCCCTGACGCAAACCGAACAAGGAGGTTAGGATGTCACTGACTTTGCGAGAGATGGTTGGCAAACTGGAAAGCCTAACGCGTCAACAACTGACGATATCACAAGGCTTGGATGTGCTGGAGGAGCAGGCTCAGAGCTGCAATGAGCTACTGGTTGTTAATGTGATGCGTGACGCATTTTATGAGACAATGCTAGAAGAACAATTAGCGAGTGGAGCTTGAGGTGCTAGTAGAAGGTGTGCTTGACAGAAGTTCTCATTCATTTGCTGGACAAATGCACCCAACTTGGCTCGTTGACCGGGATCAACGCTTTGTTCAGTCGATTACAAGAGACCGATCTGATGCTGCCAGTATTGGAATGATTGATTGCTTTGATATCGCTAGTGAACAAGAATTTGAGTTTGAATCCGCCATTCTCTGCATCAACGGATAATCAGTCTCAATGGGGGCCCTGCTTTATTAAAAAAGTAAATTTGCCCAGCAGACTCTGGTCGGTACTCAATTTCTTAGGTGAGGAGTGGGGGAGGGCCGCATATTTTTAGTGGAAGGTATAGGTGATTGCTGCTCTCATCAACACCCCCCGAATGTGAACACGTTCCGGCACATCTGTTGACATGTAGAAAGCATCAAAATCTGCTTGGGGGATTGGACCCAATCCGCCTGCAAAAGGATTATCAATTACTTCTGCTTCCCCAGTAAATAAAAAATCTAGATTGAAACCATAATTTTCTCCATTCACAGCTAGACCAGCACGCTGAAAAAATGTTGTTCCCTGCGAAGCACTCAATTCAGAAACAGCTTCACCTCCCAATCCGTAAGTATCCTCCCAAATCACTGGATCACCAAGAAGCGCAGTTTTTCGGATTCCTGCCCTAAGAGTGCTCTCAATGCGCATCAATCCAATCCCAAAGAAGATATCAGTACTCCTTGGCTCTGGCATTCCTGTCAGATAAACAGATCCACCAAAAATGTAGTAGTGGGAACGCAGTCGAATCAGTGGGTAAATCGCATTGTTGTTTTCTTTCTGTGGATTTTTCCCTGATTGATCTGTTAGATAGGTTTGGGTATAACCTCCCATTAGACTAAATGCAGATTCAGCGAAACCCAGTTGGAAAGGAACAATATATTCGATTGAGAAGGGAGGTAAACTATGAAGAATTTGTTCAACTTCACTTTCTACTTTCTCATGACCATCAATATCTCCACCCATTAATAACATCTTCTCGTAGTTCCAATCTACCGAAAGATTCCGAGCCCCACTTCCCCCATCAAACCCCCTGAATCCAGTCATTTGATATAAAACATGATCTTTTCCTTCTCGGAAAGTAAGCACATCAAATTCAAAAAAACTCAATCGATAGATACCACCCAAACTACCAGATTGAGCCTGTTGGTTCTGCTGTTGCTGCTCTCCCTGTTGCTGAGCAGAGGCCAAACCAATCATTACACTGATTAGGCAGATGAGGAATGCTAGAACTGAGCGCAGCAATTGACAGAGTGAAGACAACATTCGTATTTGTCCGTCAGGGTTTATGGGGCTGTAGGAAGGGACTGTAGAACTTGTTCCCAGTGCTTGGCTCGCTGAATTGTTGGGTGGTCGAAATCTTGGTTAAACGGTCGACTCATCAACCAAACCCAAGCCTCAGGGAAGTTCTCTTTCACGTCAACACAGTTCCGTGGGTGATCATCCACGAATAGGATCTGTTCTCCATCCTGAACCAGATCCGCAATCACTTGTGACTTGGTGCGGGGTGGCTGCTCATTGAATGAGAGAAATCCACCTGGATGCACTGACTCAAAGCGGTATCCCACTCGGTCTAGATTCTCACGTCGAGCATCCATGTGTGCAGGCGGAATGTTGGTCACGAAATGCACGGGATATGCCCCAAAAACCTGGTTAAATCTGGGTGCGGGAACTAAACTTTCCAACTCTCGAAAAGCATTACTGTTGACAAAATACTCCCAGCCTTCGAGTTGCTGTTGTTCGGTCAGAAGTTCGCTGAAATCCCAACTAGTAGTTTGAAAATTTTCAGGGAGATCCAGTTGGAAGTAAGCACTAATCACGCGTAGATAAGCACTCTCAAAATCCAACACCACACCATCTACATCAAAAAAACAACGTAACATTTGTGAAGTCTCCTCATCCAATTAATTTTGAAAGATTTGGGGCTAACTCATTCGTAGCAACGCTATTCAGGCGACAACCTAACAACGAGTTTTCCCCAGTTATTCTGCCATTGTGCTAGCAAAGGAATTAGTTGCTTTCTCTCAGAGCGTAATTTCTCCAATTGTTCTAGCAAACTACCCAGGTCTGCTTGGCAACCTCGAGCTGCTTCTTGCCAACACACCAAAATCGTTTCTAGCAGTTGTTCAGTCCCAGACCAAAGATATCGATATTTTAAGTTTTCCCGATAATTCAACACATCAAAATCTAAGTTCTCTCGCAACTGTCGCTCTAACTCACGCTGGCTTTGCTGATGAAAATCCATCTGAGGATTTCGCTCCTTACGCCATAGTGTGCGGAACCAACTCTGCCCATAAAGTAACCAGCTACGCAGTTGCTCTGGAGTTTGAAATGCCATCGTAGTCGTAAATGAAATCGGCTCAATCTCTGGAAATTGCCAGTATACCTTAGGATTTTCAGAGGATGACACCAAATCATTCTGCAATTTGCTCTGAAGTTTATACTCTCTATGTTGTAGTTCGTCTAGGACCTCAAAGAACGGTTCCACAGCCTGATTGATCAGCATCGTTATTTCACTGCATAATCTAGCTATTTCCGGCAACAGAGACACGTTGATTTCATCGACGACCCAACGCAGCAGTTTTTCTCGAGCCTCTTGCACCCAGAGCATGCTTTGTATATTTGGTGAGAAGTTATCCTTTGGTTGAGTCAACTCCAGTTGCCTGAGAAATCGATCTAGGCTACTCCAAACCTTGCCCCCTTGGCGTTCAAACAACGCTCGAACACCATAGTCAATATGCTGCTTCCACTGTTGTTCTCCACCCTTAAGAGTGTATCGTAGATTTTGTTCATGATAGTTCAAATATCGTTGACGATGCTGGAGTTCACTTTGCCATTCTTCCCAGTCCAGAGTCTCCGCAGAAAGAGTTATCTGCAACCGCTCAACAAATTCAGACACTTGGCGATGCAATCTCTGACAATGCCGCCATTCACCAGCTAGTAGTGTCTGTGATTGCTGATGTGCCAACCGCATATGGAGTTCCTCCTGGAATGTTTTCCAAGCATTTGCACTCATTTGAGAAACAGGGTGATCTTGCCAAAATTCGAGTTGCTTTTGTTCGCGAGTTGTGAGCTCTAATTTACGTTGCAACAACAAATGCAACGCTGAGAACATAAAATAATGAGGCTGTTGCCAACCACATCGACGTAAATCTCGCAGAATGTGTTCTGTAATGCGATCTACATCAGCTTGTTCCTCATGCTCATTGAGATCTAAATTGATTACAAAGATGATTTGATCTGCCAAGCCAAGTTGATATAAATTACGTAATAGGTGTATGTCTGCTTGACGAATCCCAATTCTGGAACTGATTACATAGATTAGCAGGTTGCTACGTGAGGCATATTCTTGCACCTGCACAAGATGGAGAGGGTTTGGTGAATCAATCCCCTGGCAATCCGCAATCTCAGTGCCTTGCCAGGTCC
The DNA here is from genome assembly GCA_000224765.2 of SAR324 cluster bacterium JCVI-SC AAA005. Taxonomy (GTDB): domain Bacteria; phylum SAR324; class SAR324; order SAR324; family NAC60-12; genus JCVI-SCAAA005. Next base: position 18,771 of record AGAU01000093.1, read on the forward strand.
AACCTGGTTCTTCTAGCAGGAGATCTTCCAAGAAAACAGCCCGAGAATCTTGCTCAACCCAAGCTTGATGGTGACAACTTTCTTCACCAGACCAAGTTCGCACCTGCGTGGAATTATTGAGGTAGCCAATGGCTTCAGAATAGCCGACTAAGCACGCTCGCAGGAAAGCTCGTTCCTCACTAAAATGAGATGTATCTTCTTCAGCAGGTTGTTCATCCAGCCAATGAAGCAAAGACTGACGTTCTGAGGCTTGATCTAGTTTACAGGAAGGTAGGGATGAATCGGAGGACTGTAAGAACGCTAGGGCAGCTTGAAATTGGCGATCAAGTAACGATTTGGATTTGAATCTCAAATGCGCTCTACTTATCTTCCCAAGCTGAATCCGAGTGACAATCGAAGTGAGAATGCCAGCCCCACGACGAAGACGGTCTGCACCCAACACAGCATTAAGTAGCGTAGACTTGCCAGATTTAACAGCACCCAACACAGCAATACGAACTTTTGCTTGCTGCAGCCTATCTTCTGCATGTTGCAAAGCCTCCTGCCAATGGCGTAGTTGGGGAGCATCCTTCCACTGAAGTAGCTCAGCCAGTTTTTCTAATTGGGAACGTGTTTCAGCAAGAGGGGGGAAGAGGGCGATCCCCAACGACGAGTCGTCAGGCATCAACAGAAGGGCCTGACTGGCGACGTTGCAAATGGTAAGAACGGATTTTTAGAACAGCACGACCAGCTACTCGACGTACTTCAGAGACAGGGATGCTTAGGGAAGATGCAATAGCCTCCAACGATTGGCGATCCCCTCCAAACCCTAGGTAGCATCTTGCAACTTGAGCTTCCAACTCATCCAGCAAGTCTGCAAATTCTGAGAACTGCTGTTTCTTTTCTTGATCCAATCCGTCTTCTACATCATCTGAACCTGCAACCGGTGTTTCTAATGTAGATTCTGTTTCTACCGGAGCCATTTCTTCGAAAATATCAACTTCAGTAGATTCTTCTTCTAATGAAAACTCATTGGAAACTTCATCATCATCTTCCAACTCATCCAGCAAGTCTGCTTCGTCATCTTCGAGTTCTACGGAATGTTCAGGAACTTCCTTGGTATTATTCAGTTCTTCCTGAATTTCTAGTTCCTCTTTCTCTTCTGCACTTGCATCGACAGAGGATGCAGCAGAAAACTGTGTTTCTACAAGCAGTTCCTCTTCATGCCCCAAAGAAGGGGCTTCCTCCACAATTGATGGATCTTCTTCCTCGGAAGTTTCTGAAAGAGCCTGCTCTCCTAGCAGTTGCAATCGTTGCTGCAGTTCCTGTTTTTCTTCCAGTATCCTCTGTAGTGAGTTCTCTTTCTGCAGGAGCAGTTGCTGGAATTGAGCTGCTTGTTTGAGCAGTTCTGTTTTTTCACGACTATTGGAATCTAATTGTTCCTGCAACCAATCTGCACGACGTTGTATTTCTACAAAGCGCGCTTCCCGCTCAAGATACTGCAACCGCTCTTCCTGCCATTGCAGGCGTTCTTTACTGAGGCCTTGTAGCTGCTCACGAATCTGTTTAAATTCTTTAAGTTCTTGTTCAACAAAAGCTGATACTACACTGCTACTGTTAGTCGCAGTTGTATTGGTGTCACGTCGGCGTGAGTTGGTACGCCGCTGTTTGCGGATCTGCTCTACTTCCTTGGCAGTGAGCCCAATCCGTCCTTCTTTTTTCTTTTCAATTCCAAGGCGCTTGATCCAATTATCTAGGGCAGCGCGACTGATTCCAAGTCGTTCTGCGGCTTCTGAAAGTGTCAGCATAGTCTAATCTCTGTGACTCTGGGGAAAGACTTTGCAGTTTCAGCAAGTATCATTCCTTGAGGCGTGGGATCAACTCTGCAAAGTTACATGGGCGGTGACTTGCGTCCAACTGAGAACATAGAATTTTTTCCCAGCCTAGTCGGCACGCTCCTGTTGAACCTGGCAAGCAGAAAAGATAGGTCCCGTTAGCCACTCCTGCAACTGCTCGGGATTGTACAGTAGATGTGTCAATTTCCTGAAAGGAGAGGTAGCGGAAGAGTTCACCGAAGCCCTCAATGGTTTTGTCAAAGAGAGGAACCAGGGCTTCTGGTGTCCCATCTCGCCCCGTCAGACCTGTCCCTCCCGTAGTCAAAATAATTTCAACACTTGAATCAGCGATCCAATTGGAA
>AGAU01000092.1 GCA_000224765.2 SAR324 cluster bacterium JCVI-SC AAA005
CAAATTACCCATGGTACCTTATTCCATGCTTGTTTGTAATAGTATCCGTTCTTCTTTTCAATTTTATTGGAGATGGAATAAGAGATGCCGCCGATCCCTATTCACAGTGAAGAAGCTATAAGATTATCTATCAAGAATTTAAAAACCTTCTTTTTTTTAGATGAGGGTTTACTTAAAGCTGTAAATGGTGTTAGTTTTGATCTTAGAAAAAGAGAGGTTATCGGAATTATTGGCGAATCAGGATGTGGGAAATCAGTTCTTGTTCGTTCACTTATAAATATTATAAGAAAACCTGGATATATCATTTCCGGAGATATTAAATTAATACAAGAGGATGGGAATGAATTAAACATTTCCAAGCTTAGACCTACGGACAGAACACTGAGAAAAATCAGAGGTAGAGAAATATCAATAATTTTCCAAGAACCAATGACTAGCTTATCTCCAGTCCATACCGTAGGCTCACAAATTCTAGAATCTTTTCTCTTACATCGTAAGATTTCAGTAAAAGAAGCTAAATTTGCTACGATTGAGATGATTAACGCAGTTGGTATCCCGAACCCTGAACAAAGATATCATGAATATCCATACCAACTCTCTGGTGGAATGCGTCAAAGAATTATGATTGCTATGGCACTTTCCTGTAAGCCGAAAATTCTCATAGCTGATGAGCCCACAACAGCATTAGATGTAACTGTTCAAGCTCAGATTCTTGATTTAATTGGATCCTTAAAAGAAAAATACGATACTTCAATAATCTACATTACACATGATTTAGGTGTTATTGCAGAGACAAGTGATATTGTTTGTGTAATGTATTTGGGAAGAATAGTTGAAATTGCAACTACCAAAGAGATTTTCGCCAATCCACAGCACCCTTATACCCAAGCACTAATTAAATCTATTCCAAGGATTGATAAAGCCAATC
>AGAU01000091.1 GCA_000224765.2 SAR324 cluster bacterium JCVI-SC AAA005
GCTGATTTGGAATTAATTGCTTCAATTGATGCTTGCCTTTTGGATACTTACTAGAGAATTTTAAGTAAGGCTCAAAAATTTTAGCCCTTTCCAAGTAGCAAAATAGGATTATGTAATAACCTTTTAGAAGTAATGCGAGGACCCATGTCTACAGTATTGTCCGCAAACGTTGAAATGAAAGATCCAGAGAAGTTTAAGGAGTATTCCCCCAA
>AGAU01000090.1 GCA_000224765.2 SAR324 cluster bacterium JCVI-SC AAA005
TATATACTTTTAATTGAAGATATAATTGAATTTCGGTAACTTTTCGGTATTTCCATAAAAAATTTATTGCGTCCTATTTGGATAAATTTTAAATCTTCTAAAGTTAAAATTACGCAGCTATAATTGATACTTCAGAAAAATAATTTAGCTACCAATTGACAAAACATATTTTCTGAAAGCCTCATGAATCGTGCCAATATGATAATATATAT
>AGAU01000089.1 GCA_000224765.2 SAR324 cluster bacterium JCVI-SC AAA005
CTTGAGTTAGGTGGGGGTGGCGACTCTGTGGGGAGGAACAGAGTCGCCGAAGGTCCGATGGCAGAGGCAGCCCACATCGGACCTTGGGAAGGGGGTTAAACCGAGCGGGAGACGAATTCGGGGTAGCTGTGCATACCGAATTCTTCCTCGTCAGAACCTACGGACTCTTGCTCTTCGGAAACCCGGATGCCCATTGTCACTTTCAGGATGTACCAGACGATGATACTAGAGACGAATGTGAAAAGTCCGATCACAACAATTCCCATGATTTGGGCGCCCAAGGAACCGTCTTCCTTGAAAAGCCCCACTGCCAGCGTACCCCAAATTCCAGCTACCAGGTGAACTGAGAGCGCACCAACGGGATCATCGATCTTCAATTTGTCGAAGAAAGGCACTGCAAAGACGACCAGTGCGCCACCGATTCCACCAATCAGCATTGCCAGGCCCATTGAAGGATAGTCGGGTCCTGCTGTGATTGAGACCAGACCTGCTAGTGCACCGTTCAGCACCATCGTCAAATCCACTTTCTTGAAGAGGATCTGTGTCAGGATCATGGCGATTACAGCTCCAGCGCACGCTGCGATGTTAGTGTTGGCGATGACTGCAGAGATTGCATCAACATCTCCCTTGGAGCCCAGTGCCAGCTGGGACCCACCGTTGAAGCCAAACCAGCCGAGCCAGAGTACGAAAGTCCCAAGCGTAGCCATCGGCAAACTGGATGCAGGGATTGGATGAACATTGCCCTGACTATCATATTTCCCCTTTCGAGCGCCGAGGAGCAGGGCACCCGCCAGCCCAGCCCAGCCACCGACAGAGTGAACGATGGTTGAGCCTGCGAAGTCACTGAAGCCATCGATTAGCCCGCCCAGTGAGGTACCACCCCAGGTCCAGTGTCCTTGAATCGGATAGATGATCGCTGTCAATACGAGTGTGAATGTCATGAAGGGCCAAAAGCGTACCCGCTCTGCGACCGTACCGGAGACAATCGAGGCAGCGGTAGCAACGAAAACGACCTGGAAGAAGAAGTCAGAGAGCAAGCTGTGGCCATCTGCGGAGGTACCGGAGAGAGCAAATCCAGAACCGAGGACTGCGTTGCCCTCACCGTACATTAGGTTGTAGCCAATCAGGTAGAAAGCAATACAGGCTACAGAATAGAGTGCTATATTTTTAGTCAGAATCGCAGTCACGTTCTTCGTACGAACCATGCCTGCTTCGAGCATTGCAAAGCCAGCTGCCATCCACATAACCAGTGCACCACTGATCAGCAGCCAGATTGTATCTAACACATACTTCATCTCAGCTTGAAATTCCATCACGGCCTCTCTGCCAAATAAAGGTAAGGAATGTAGGGGGATTTTCCTAAATATTCAGCAGGGGATGTGCCTGAGCTGAAATTATTTTCTAATTAGCGGCAAGTCACTGATGTTATGTTTAATAATTAAACATAAAAATTTTAATTTTCATAGGGGATTAGCCAAATTGTGATTATTTTTTGTGCAAAGAGGCGAAAAAGTAGTCGATAAGTTTAGATAAACAGCGGATCTATGAAGAAAACGACTCAATCCGCACACTTATCACTTAGTTTGTCTAACTTTGCACTGCTAGAGCTGTCATCTCTCAGCTATTTCATCCACCTGCTTCACAATCCTGTACATTGCGATAAATGTCTAGAGTTCGATGGCTATAATCACGATATGCATTATGAAATCTACCATTGGCGATAATAGGGCATTTGCGAGGGTATGCAGTAGATCAATAAATTTTTCAAAGCCTTCTCGAAATAGGTTCATCAGTAAAATCACCAAAAAATACCTTAGATTCTGTGCAATCATCACGACTATCGAAAGCAATGCTATTGTTGCTGTGCGTGCACCAAATGCACAAAGTATATGCAGATTTGGAATACCTTCTGTCGTGTCCTGAAGCTTCAACAGACTGATGATCAACGTAAAACTGATTAGTCAGTAGAACCATAATTGTAGGGAAGAAAATCTCAAATCTGGAAGCAGTTGGTTTGTCAGAAGAAAGGTTAACCCACAGTCGCCACTATGGAGTTGTTGAAAGGTCTCGGAAGGATCAGGATTGCAAGTGCTGTGAGTATGATGATTGAGGCACAGTGTCGATTAAAACATCTTCTCCTGTAGCTGACTTTATTGAGCAGGAGAGAGTTTCATTTTGAAAGGTTTGCGCTTGTCTCGCGAATTCGCTACGGTTTTTCCTTTTTCTGGTGAACACCAAATAATTTGGGAGGCTACATGAGCAGTGATTCGATCAAGTACTTGTTGTCTGAAGACCGTATTCCCCGCGATTGGTATAACCTGATTGCTGACTTGCCTTCCCCTCCACCTCCGGTGTTACATCCAGGTACCCACCAGCCGGTTGGACCAGATGATCTGGCTCCTCTTTTCCCAATGTCCCTGATCTTGCAGGAAGTCGCCTCAGAACGTACAATTGAGATCCCCAATCCAGTTCGAGATATCTACCGACAATGGCGACCTACTCCACTGTATCGAGCGCGGCGCCTAGAGCAGGCTCTCGATACTCCTGCTCAGATTTATTACAAGTACGAAGGTGTTAGCCCAGCTGGGAGCCATAAGCCAAATACTGCAGTGGCTCAGGCCTTTTATAATAAGGAATCGGGAGTCAAGCGTATCACAACGGAGACCGGGGCAGGGCAATGGGGTTCTTCATTAGCTTTCGCAGGAGCCTTATTTGATTTGGAGATCGAGGTCTTCATGGTCAAGGTGAGTTTTCAGCAGAAGCCTTACCGCCGAGCACTGATGGAGTCCTATGGCGCAACCTGCACGGCATCTCCTTCAGACAAGACGATGTCGGGAAGCAAGATTCTCGAAGACAACCCGGATTCAACCGGCAGTTTGGGTATTGCAATCTCAGAGGCTGTCGAAATGGCTGCCCAACGAGAGGACACGAAGTACGCCCTAGGAAGTGTTCTCAATCACGTGTTGATGCATCAAACCGTAGTGGGACAGGAAGCGATTGAACAGATGGAGATGGCAGGTGCTTATCCAGATGTGATCGTTGGCTGTACCGGTGGTGGTTCCAATTTTGCGGGTATTGTCTTCCCTTTCCTCGGCCAAAAACTGCGTGGTGGAAAAGATGTGAGGATCGTGGCGGTGGAACCAGCTGCGTGTCCTTCACTGACCAAAGGTCGCTACGCCTATGACTTTGGAGATACCGGCCATCTGACTCCTTTGACAAAAATGTATACTTTGGGCTCGACTTTCATACCTCCAGGCTTTCACGCAGGGGGACTGCGCTATCACGGCATGTCTCCACTCGTCAGTCATATCAAGGAACTTGGGCTGATTGAGGCCACGGCCTATGCACAGTTGGATTGTTTTGAGGCGGGTGTCCAGTTCGCCCGTGCAGAAGGAATCATACCGGCTCCTGAAGCCAATCATGCGGTCAAGGGTGCGATTGTCGAAGCACTACGCTGTAAGGAAGAGGGGAAGAGTGAAGCAATTCTCTTCAATCTTTGTGGACACGGTCACTTCGACATGCAGGCCTACACCGATTACTTTACTGGAAAGCTCCAAGACATGCGATATTCGGAAGAAGAGCTGGCGATGGCCTTGGCTGGTTTGCCTTCTGTTGAGAACACGATCGGAGCCTGAGGTGTCAGAACAACCTCTTGATGAAGCAAAACGCAGGATCAAGGTCGAACAGGTGGTGCGGGACTTCTTCATGGTTCTTGATCAGCACCACCTGACCCTGGAAGAAGGAATGGTTGCCTGGAACATGCTTGGCTTCACGATGTTCCAGGAGGCCTATCCCGAGGCTTCTCACGATCAAATCCAGCAGCAGATGCTGGGTTTCTCACAACAATTGTTTGAATCCCGCCGAAGATAGTCAATTTTACTGGTTCAAATGCCTCTCCTTATACAAGAAAATTAAATGGAAAGATGGATTTAGAGCTTTATATTCAATTATCAAATACAATCTTTTTCGATAATTATGCAACCCGACTCCACCGCAGATAGCCGCAGTATTCGTCTGGAAAAACTGCAACAGTTACGTGATCAGGGCGCTTCACCTTATCCCTATTCTTTCCAGAGCACCCACACGATCCAAGAGCTTCGTGATCTGGCAGATGCACTGCTGACAGCAGCAACGCCAGTATCACTCGCAGGCCGTCTGATGGCTGTTCGTGGCAAGGGCAAGGCGATCTTTGCCAACATTCAGGCAGCCCATGAGCGGCTACAAGTCTATGTGCGCAAAGATGAAGTTGGTGAAGAGTCCTTCGAGGTTTTCAACCTCTGTGACTTAGGAGATTTTCTTGGTTTGCAAGGGGTGATGATGCGCACACAGACAGGAGAGTTGACACTCCGTGCGAATCGCTTGGAAGTGTTGTCGAAGGCGGTTCGGGCAATGCCGGTTCCTAAGGTCAAGGAGGTAGCAGGCGAACGCGTTGTCTATGATGAAGTCAAGGACAAGGAGTTTCGCTATCGCCAGCGCTATGTCGATTTAGCCCTCAATGTTGAGGTGGCTCAGATCTTCCGTCAGCGCTCACTGATTTTTCAGACAGTACGAACCTACTTACTGGAGCAGCAATTTCTCGAAGTCGAAACCCCGACGCTGCAGTCGGTTTACGGTGGTGCGAACGCGACTCCCTTTGTAACTCGGCACAAAGCCCTGGGGATTGATTTTTACCTGCGGATTTCAAACGAGTTGTTCTTGAAGCGCCTTGTGATCGGGGGCTTTGATCGAGTATTTGAGTTCATCAAGAATTTTCGCAACGAGGGCATCGACCGCACGCATAATCCTGAGTTTTCCGCATTGGAATTTTACCAGGCCTATGCGGACTATCATGATATGATGCGCCACTGTGAGAGCATCTTTGAATGCTGTGCCTTGGCGGTTCATGGTTCTACGCAGTTTGAATTTGAGGGAACAACGATTGATGTTAAGGCCCCGTGGCCTCGGTTGACGATGTTGGAGGCAATCGAGCAGTTTGCCGAGATCTCTTTCAAAACGCTCAGTGATGAAGAAGTGCAGGCATTGTTAGCTGCCAAGGGTTGGCATTTGGACGGGAGCTTCAGTCGTGGTCGTGCCATGCAGTTGATTTTTGAGGAAAGCTGTGAGTCCCAGTTGGTCCAGCCTACTTTCATCACGGATTATCCGAAGGAATCCAGCCCACTCTGCAAGCAACATCGGCAGAATTCTGAGTTGATTGAACGATTTGAGGCCTATGTGGTGGGTTGGGAAGTCGCAAACGCCTACTCGGAATTGAATGATCCGATCCGTCAAAGGCAGTTGATGGAAGAGCAGGTGGAGCGAGGCCGAGGTGGAGAAGCAGAAACCCATCCGCTGGACGAAGACTTCTTGCGAGCGATGGAGTACGGCATGCCCCCGATGGGTGGGATTGGTATCGGCATGGACCGGATGGTCATGCTACTGACCGGACAGAACAACATCCGTGACGTAATCCTCTTCCCGACCCTGCGTCCCGAACAATTTGGGGAATGACAGAATGCACTTTGACGAGGGTCTCGATTTCCAGCCAGATTTTGCCAAGTTAAACGGCTTGATGCCTGTGGTGGTTCAGGATGCCCAGTCTCAAGAAGTGCTGATGCTGGCCTATGCGAATCAAGAGGCCCTGTCACTCACACAAAAAACGGGTCTGGCTCACTACTATTCTCGCTCTCGTGATCAGCTTTGGCAAAAGGGAGAATCGTCTGGACACATTCAAAAAATTTGTGAGATCCGGATTGACTGCGATCAGGACACGCTGCTTTACCTAGTGGAGCAGCAGGGTCCAGCCTGTCATACGGGGAGGCAGAGTTGCTTCTATCGAAAGTTGGTCGGTCAGCAGTTAGAGTGGTCAATAGAAGAGCGATGAAGCGGAGAGGTGAACCAAGGATTAGAGAAGTCTTGAAGAAGCTTCTCATACTCAGTTTGTCAGGTGTGGGCTGAGGGTCTTTTGCAAAGAAACGTAGAGCCAGTGCAACGCCAGTTGCTCCTTACGTTGCTGTAGTTGTTGCAGTGAGCGTTTGATGCCTTCCAGTGCCTGTTCTCGCTGTCGGTTGATTGCTTGAACCCGCTGTTGTTCTGTAAAGATAACACTGACAAGTTGCTCTAGGTGTTGTCGACTGTGAGTAGTGACGATCCAGTTGCCATCCTTTGCATAACTACAATAGGTGTTAATGTCCAAGCGGAGTAGATCGTCAGACTCCCGGTAGTCGTTTGGATTGACCCAGAGCCGTTTGGGAACATTGCCCAGACTCCGCATCATCTCCGCAACAATTTCTTCTTCTTCACACCATAACAGGACTTGCCGGCTGGTAAATTCAGCAGGATTTCGAGCAACCTCCTCCCAAGGGAGGCTCCTGCCCAGTTGCTCGACCAACTTTCTTCCGACTATGGCGACTCGATCAAGCACTTGTTGTTCCTGATCGTACAGTTCCTGATGAGCCCGCAGTCGTTGCTGTTCTTGTCGAAGTTTTTCATCTTCACGAAGCAACTTCTCTCGCCGTACATCCAACTCCTTGCGTTGCATGGGAGTACTGGCAATCGTCTTGGGTACCTCTACCGTGGGCCATTCTACAAAATCCAACACCGGTTCAAGTAATCCACTGATCGCCTTCCTGAGGTCAATGACGTTGCCTTTCAATTCTACTGAAGGCAGGGTACGTAGGTAGAATCCCTGAAGATCATTCCCCAATTGATGTTGTCCAGGTTGTAGGCTTTCGACACTTTCGACGTTGTTGAATCCACGAGTGGCTAGAATGGAGCGGGCTAGTTCATTCAAGATTGGCAGACTGCCCAAACAACGGAGAGCTTGTGGCCGTGGAGCAACCGGTTGCTGGCGCTTGGCGTGTGTCTCTAGGTACTGCAGGGTACGCCGGAACGCAGCTGAATGGTCGGAAAGCTGTCGATGCACCAATATTGTTTTGATCTTCACATCTCCAAGTGAAAACTCGATCACACCATCAAGTGGTACTCCTGGGAAAAGAAACAATCCCTTGTCGGTTCGGAGTAGTCCTTTGACTTGCTGGGCTTCTACACTCTTGGCTTGTTGTGCCAGAAAAGTAGTCAGCCACTCCTGCACAGACTGGGTCTTGTCGTCAGCTTCCAGGAATCGAATCTGATCCAGTGCCAGTAGGGTTCGTGGTGGTAGATCCTGAACAGTGCGACGACACCAGCCTTCTCGTGGGTCAACGTACTCCAGCATGGAAACGTGAGATTGCAGGTTGATCCAAGGAAAAGAGCGTAACTTTTGGGTTAGGAATACTCCGGGATGGGAAACCCGAAAATGCATCTGGTTGGTTAGGCGAACCCAAGGACTGGGTGGCAAGAAAGGACTCAGTTCTTCCTGAATATTTTCCAGCACCAGCGCTAGGGGAACTTCTCGCAGTCGTGCCTGCATTTGTGAAAGAAAAAAGATGCAGTCCCGATGTTCTCGGAAGCCATGTGGCGTGAAAAAGGTGAAGACAGGTTGCAGATCTTGCAAGTGGGTACAAGTGGATACTAGGCGGTCCGGTTGTAAGTAGGAAGGGTCTAGCAGTGTGCCGACAAGTGGACCGTGCCCCGTGTGTTTTTCTAGTCGCTGTAAAAGAAAACGCCAGAAGGATGGATTAAAACCGATACCTACCAGTTGCATGCGGCTCGTGCAGGAAACTTGAACTTGTAGAATTCCCTCATAGCGAGAGCTTTGTCAGGAATCCAAAAAGCTTTGCGAGAAATTTGCAGTGAAATGAGTTAGCTTACACAAAACAACCAGACCTTCAAACCAAACCATCGACAACCTATGCCAGAAGTTGCAACTACCGCAGAGGTTCCCAAAATTATACCGATCCAAACCGAGCACTGGCGCAATCTATTGTCGTTGACGGATGCCAGTCGTAAGGAAAATGAGATCATCTATGCTTGGGGAAAACTCAAACAGCAGACAGAGGCGCATGTGCCAGGTACTGGTCCGTTGGTGCTGGATGAACTCTACCTCGACTTTCTGCGTCTACAAGTGCTCAGCTACCCAATTGTGATTGACTGGAAGAAGCCACTGACCAAGAGAGAGTGGCTGAACTGTGAAGAACAACAGAAGGAAGTAACCAACCAGTATGAGCAAATGTATAAGCTATCTGTTCACTTGCGCAAGCGTAGTTCAGAGCGCTATCCAGAAATGGCTCCCCTGTTCGGCATGCATCAGGAGTGCGGAGATGAACTGAGACAGCTGTGGGACTCCTTCCACAGTGCTTGGCGGGATTACAAAAAGGAATGGGAACACCTGCACCGCCAACAGCAAGCACGAAAGCGGCGAGAGGCTGGAGGGAAGGCAGAACCCGGAGAAGATAATCCAGATATGCCTCTGGATGAGGAAGTCCTGCTGAAGATCCCACAACCACCACCGCTACTCAATCGGGAACGCTGGCATGTGCTAGTTTCGATGTCCCAGATGCTGACGATAGAACTTCGTTATCAGTGCCGAGATATACTCAAGACACCGGTACCGACGTCCAGATTTCCTCCAAGCGTGCAGCGCCTGATTGATGATGCCCGTCAGATTCAGGTACAGACCAATGGCTTTGAATTACTGGACAAAGTGAAGTGGGTGCAGCGTCGCAATGCTCAACTGGTAGCTGAACTCGAGCGACTGACTCGAGAGCCTATTATCACTCCAGACCTACTGAATATTGCAGAAGAGAACCAACCAGAGCGAGAAGAAAGAAAAGTCAGGGGATACACGGATGATGGTTCAGGCCAAACTTATGGTCGGGAAGAGAACTGGACAGAGCGTAAAAAACGTCCGATCTGGTGGTGGTTGGGTACAGCCACAGTAGTCGGGACATTGGTGTTCTTGTTGACGATGTTCTTACCCTCCTCAGACCGAGCAGGATTGGGAGAAAAACTACCTCAATTGGTCTTCAAACCCACTGGACCAACCCGAACGGTAGAGAGTAATCCAGCTCTGCCAGATCCTGAGCCTGTAGATGTCAAGGATATGCTGATCAATCTCAGCTTCGATATGCCAACACGCCAGGTATCTAAGGGAACAGCACGCCAACTGGAGTCTTCCCTGCAAAATAAAAGCAGTCTGCCGACAGAGTTAAGTGATTTAGGAGCGCCCACTGCGGTTCTGGAAGCAGCTGGTGACATTTATCTCTATTGGGCAGACAAACTGACACGCTTTGAAAACACTCTGGAACTCCAACGTACCCTGCAAAAATTAGAACGTCAGTACCAACAGATGCAGCAGAACCTGAAAAATCTGGCTCAAGTACCCTTCAAGGGACGCATAGTTCCCACTCAGTCTAATGGTGAAGCCCACTACGGGGTTGAATGGCAGGATGAGTCAGGCAATGTGGTAGGAACTCTCTATGAAAATGATGACGGAACCCAACTTCGTCTTCGCAATGGTGAGGTAACCGAGGGCATCTTCTCACCCTATGAGCTAACGAAGTTGCTTGAGGAGCAAGCCTCACAACGCTGATTCAACGATTGCTTGTTCGAGCACTGACCTGTGAAAGGGACAGATTCAGTAAATCTTCCACTTTTTGTTTGTCAATAATCACTATGATTTTTTCGGTTATCTGGTTTGTCTTCACGGTATTTGGTAGTGGTGCCCTAATTGCGGGGTTGTTGTTCTTATGGACGGGCGGTCAGCTTGGTGAGGTCAGCGGAAAGCTGACTCCACAACAGGCAGAACTGCATTTGGCAGAACTTGAAAAGCAGCGCCAACAGGAAGAAGAAGCCCAAGAACGACAACAACGGGAAGTCCGGCTTGATCGACTGCAACAACAGAACGAAGCTCTGCAGGAGGAAATCACACGCAAGCAAGAAGAACGTCGACAGCAGCGCGTGCTGACCAAACGCTTTGGGGAAGCGACCCCAGAAGCCCCAGCACCAACGCCAGAACCTCAGAACTTTTACGAAAAGCTGCGCTCCGGGATCAGTAAGACTCGCGAACAGATGCTTGATGGGCTAAGCAATGCTCTGCTTGGAAAGAAAGAAATTGATGAAGAGGTCTTGGACAGCTTGGAAGAAGCTCTGTTAGGAGCCGACATTGGACCAGAGACCACCAAGCAGATTCTGGAGGTGGTGACTTCTCAGGTTGAACGTCAGGAACTGCGTAATGTGGATGCCTTACGAGAAGTGATCAAGGAGGAAATCGTACGCATTCTACAAAAGGAAGTGCCGATTCCCACCGTTGCGGATCGCAAACCCGTGGTGTTAATGATTGTCGGGGTCAATGGTGTAGGTAAGACTACGACAATCGGCAAAATCGCTGCTCAGTATCGCCGAGACGGACATCGTGTACTAATGGGGGCTGGTGATACCTTTCGTGCTGCCGCTATTGAACAGTTGACAGAATGGAGCCGTCGCGCCGAGTGCGACATTATTGCTAAGAGTCAAGGAGTTGATCCATCTTCAGTGATGTATGAAGCTGTCGAGAAAGCAGTTCGCGAGGAATATGATGTTGTCATATGTGATACTGCGGGAAGACTGCATACCAAAAAGCATCTGATGGAGGAACTGCGCAAGATGGTGCGGGTGATTCGGAAGATTGTACCGGATGCACCTCACGAGGTGTTGCTTGTGCTAGATGCGACTACGGGACAGAATGCCATCTTTCAGGCCCGTGAGTTTCGTGAAGCCGCAGATTTGACAGGAATTGTGCTGACCAAACTGGATGGAACGGCCAAGGGTGGGGTTATTATCGGGATCGTCAACGAATTTGACATTCCCGTTCGCTATATCGGTGTAGGAGAAGGCATCGAAGACTTGCGTCCCTATGATGCCAAGCAGTTTACGGACTCACTATTTTCCTAATCACATAGAGTCTGCAGCACAGCGAAATCCCAAGTTGAAAGCCTGGGTCCAGGCCCCTAAACCATAACGGCGGCTACTGCGCAAGCCAGCTTCAGTGGCCTGACCAAATAAGCCCTGCCAAGCACCTCCGCGAGCTACTTTCTGTGGATAAGTTGGATTCGGGGGCACTTCCGGTCCTTTTGGATTCTGCAGTTTCGCTTGATCGTAGGGGGCATACCAGTCAGCAGTCCACTCCATAACATTCCCCTGCAGATCATAGAGGCCCCAAGCATTGGGTTGCCGTTGCCCAACAACGGCTGCGGAACGGAGATTTTGCGAGGTCAATTCAAACCAGGCCTGATCTCTCAGTTCGGCTGCCACAGAGTTGGGGTTTTCTACAACACTACCGGCTTGAGTGGCATACTCCCATTCAGCTTCGGTAGGAAGCCGTTTATCGATGGTGGCACAGTAACGCGCGCTGTTTTCCCAGTCCACATAGACGGCCGGTTGTCCTGGCAGTGTTGTGTCGAAACCCCCATAACCACGCACACATTCGCTGCATTGAGCGTAATCTGCGTTCGTGACTTCATGCACATCCAGATAGAATGGTGCTAATTCGATTTGGCGAATTGGCCTCTCATCTTTTTCCCCTCCCAAACTCCCCATCTGGAACGAGCCCCCTTTGAGCGAAGCCATTCCTGGGCGATCACTGCTACCCTGTGGGCTCACTAATACTCTAGCAGAATTAGGCTCGGCAGAGATTTCTGATAACGATTGAGTGTATCTTGAATCAAAAAATTTTCTAGCTGCCGCCGCATTCTCCGTAGTCATTTCTTTCTCAACAGAATCCTCAGGTTCTGTCTCTGTGGCTTCGGTTGATGGGGCTATCATTGCCACTATTTCTTTGTCCTTTGAACCATCAACTTCGTTGATCGGGTCTACTATTGGAGTGATGGCCTCTTCGTTCTCAACAGTGATTGATTGGGATTCTGTTGTTTCCTCTCCAACACCTTCCTGATCATCCACAGCAAGAGGGACTCCGGGCAGCACCATTTCATCGCTGGTATTAGCGGTAGCATCTGGCTCAGAAATTACTCGGATGGGTTCATCTGGAAGGTTTTCTTGTTCGCTCACTTTATCAGTTGGTACTGAAGCAAGATTTGGTGTTGTGGTGATCGCTGCAGTAGCTGAGGGAGTAGTTACAATTTCACTATCGGTTGCTGTCCCGTTTGTTGTGCTTATTGTGGAAGAGTCTTTAGAGGTGGCGGTTTTCGTTTCAGAAGTGTTTTTTTCCTCAGAAGGAGAGGTGATTTTCGTGCTTTCAGCAGGTGGCTTGACATCAGCAATTTCATGAGCTTGGGGAATTTCGAATACACTGATTAGCCAGGTTAACTGTTCGCGCAGCAGGACACGATTGGTCAGTAATTCCTGCAATTCCAAATCAACTTGAACCTCGTTCTGGGTCTGGTTGTATTGGCCTTCCAGTAGCCAATCGGCACCAGCAAGCCCAGCAAGCTCACGATTGGTCAAGGGTCGGCTTTGTAGACGTAGGCTGCTATCCCAGTCATCTAGAATGCGCTGCAACTGAGGGGGATGGATAAGTTGACGAGGCAGATCGGGACTCAGGCCAAGAAATAGGAGTTGCTGCAGTTGGCGGGAGATCTTAGTGACTTCTTCTGAACCCGCTGGTGGAACGGGCACAATGGCCAGTACAGGAGCCAATACGCTTGGGTCCAAGGCAAGTGCTAGCAAGCGTTTCCGAAAGCCGTTCCATTCGATGGGTAGCCCTTCTGTAGGTTGGGCAAAAGAAACTTGACCTAGGAAGAAGAATAGAAGACTGAGCAGGAGAAGTTTTCGCATCAATCGCCTTAAGAAGTTGTGAGAGCTAACGCATTTTCGATAAGCTGTTGACATTTTTCCTTGCCGAAGAGCGCAGCCATCATGCTGAGATCTGGACCGTGTTCTTCCAAAGTGATTGCGTAGCGTAGCGGAGTCCAGAGATCCTTGCCCTTAATCCCGGTGCTTTTCTGAATTCCCTTAACCAACTGTTTGAAGTTGCCTTCATCCCAGGTCGCGGTATTAGCTAGGGCCGTTTGGAAAGCACTCAACACAGTTTTTGCTGTTGGTTGGTGCAGATAATTAATCAAATCTGGTTGTTCAAGTTGAGGCTTATCCTCAAAGAAGATCGTTAGTTTGTCCAGTACTTCAGGCAACGTAATCAGTCTTGGCTGAATGATCTGAATTGCCCTCCGTAAAAATTCTGGATCTGCTCCTGAATAGCGTGAGTTGGACAACCAAGGTTGCAGACGTTGCATTAGGTCATCCAACCCCAGACGCTGCAGATATTGCTGGTTCATCCAGTCAAGTTTGTTGCGATCAAAGACAGCCCCAGCCTTCCCAACTCGTTCGAAGCTGAATTTTTCAGTCAATTCAGACATTGAGAAAAGTTCTTGGTCATCAGAAGTGTTCCATCCCAACAAAGCGATGAAGTTTACAAGCCCCTCGGCAATGTAGCCTTGAGCCTTGAAGTCTTCGACAGCTACATCACCTTGTCGTTTGCTGAGCTTGGAACGATCTGGGTTTAGAATCAGTGGAAGATGCGCAAAACGTGGTGGTTCCCAGCCAAAGTAGCGATAAAGCAGAAGGTGTTTGGGAAGGGAAGGTAGCCATTCCTCCCCGCGTACTACATGTGTAATCTCCATCAGATGATCGTCGACAACACAAGCTAGGTGGTAGGTGGGAAATCCATCAGACTTAAGCAGTACCTGGTCGTCCAGTTGGCTGCTGTCAATACTGACATGCCCTCGAATTAGGTCATCAATCAGGATTTTTTCTCCATCGTCTGGAATCCGCATCCGAATGACATACGCTTCTCCATCTGTCAGGCGCTGCTGTACTTCTGTAGCTTTCAGTTTTCGACAGTATCCATCGTACTTAGGATTCAGGCCTTGGGCTTTCTGCTGCTGCTTGAGGTTGTCCAAGCGTTCCTGTGTGCAGAAGCAAGGGTAGGCGTGACCAGAGTCCATCAGAATCTGTAGATGATCTTGGTAGAGTGCAAGTCGCTCTGACTGACGATAGGGACCATACTCACCCCCAATACTGGGACCTTCGTCACAGTTCACTCCAGCCCATTGTAGCATTTGCAAGAGATCCTGTTCAGATCCCTCCATCAGTCGTTGCTGATCCGTATCCTCCAGACGGAACACAAAACGCCCACCCTGCTGTCGGGCATAGAGAAAACTGAAGAGTGCGGTACGCAGGCCACCAACATGTAAGTAACCAGTAGGACTTGGAGCAAAGCGGAGGCGAACCATGTAGAAGGAAATATTAAAGATTTTCAGAGTTCATCAGTGCGAAAACGTCGCATCCGAACATTTAGGAGCAAGCCAATGCCAAACATTTGAGAGAGCATTGCCGAGCCACCATAACTGAAGAAGGGCAGAGGTACTCCGACAACAGGCATGAGTCCGATGGTCATGCCGATGTTGATAAGTACATGCGAGGTCAGAATCGTGACCACGCCTACAGTCAGCATTGCACTGACTCGATCCTGAGTATTTAGGATGTGCCCAAGTGACCAGAATATCAATGCCATGAACAGCAGTAGGACTGTCAGAGTTCCTGTAAAGCCCCATTCTTCGGCAAACACAGAGAAAATAAAATCAGTGTGGTGAGCTGGCAAAAAGTTAAGCTGTCCCTGAGTTCCCCCTCCAATACCTTGCCCCCAGATTCCTCCGTTGCCAACGGCAATCTTTGATTGGATAATGTGATAACCGGCTCCCAATGGATCACGGGTTGGGTCCAGAAAGGTCAGCACTCTTTCCTGTTGATAGGGTTTGAGCACAAAATGCCATGCAATCGGCAGAGAACAGAGTCCCAGCACGATGGATGCGAGTAGTACCCATAGCTTGAGCCCAGCTAGGAAGATCATTGGCATAAAGACTATCAGTAGCAATAGAGCTGTGCCCAGGTCGGGCTGTCTGAGAATCAACATCAGGGGAATGATCACCAGTAAACTGGGCCAGATGATCTCTTTTATGCCTAATCTGCCGATGCGCTGGCCCTCTCGAAAGTAGTGTGCTAAGGAGAGTACCAGGGTCAACTTGGTAAACTCTGAGGGTTGCACGAAAACGGGTCCGACCTTGAGCCAACGCTCTACGGGTGAACCAGGACCACCTGTACCAATAAATAGTACTAATATCAGTAGCAAGACCGCACCAAGATGCAGAAGTGGTCCGAATCGTGCCCAAATTCGATAGTCGATTACTGTTGCCACCAGCGCCAAAGCCAATCCCAGAACCATCCAAATGACTTGTCTTGGCAAAAAGCGACTGAGTTGTGGATTACCCATCGTAGCAGAATACATTGCTACAATGCCCACGGCACAGAGCATAATTACGATACTGAGCAATACCCAGTCGAAGTTCGCAAACAGGCGGCGATCTAACATAGGTTGCAAAAGAAAATGACGATAAAAAGGCTATCTGGAGAAAACAAGATGAAAGTCCGTTACTAGCAAAGTCATCATCCGGCTTTCGGCTTGCAAAAAGAGCTGAAGTTGACTGTAATCATCAGTTTTTTGCTCCAACTTTCCCTTCTGTACTTCTCGGTAATTATGATTCAGGACTTGCGCAAATACACCGACAATTTTCTATTCAAGTTGTTGCTGGGTTTCATCAGTGTCACCTTTGTGATCTCCTTTGGGGTTGGTTCCTTTTTTGGCGACCGTAAGGAAGTGATTGCCCGAATTGATGAAACAGAAATTTTGCAACGGGACTTCCAGCGTATGTATGGTCAGCAACTGGAGTCATTGCGTCAACGACTGGGAGAAAATGCAGACCAGATTGCGCAGCAGGTGAACTTGCGACAACAAGTATTCCAGCAACTGATCGACCGACAGTTGCTACTCAACATGGCTAAGAGTCTCAATCTGCGTGCCACAGATTTGGAAGTGCAGGAATACATCCGTCAGCAGCCGTATTTCCAGAAAAATGGTCAATTTAACTTCGAAACTTACGAAACTCTGCTGAGTCAAAACCGCATACCGACGGAAGAGTACGAAGAATCGATACGCTTGGACCTGCTACTCCAGAAGAAACAGCAGTTGCTGACAGCCGGAATTATCATTAGTGAGAGAGATGTGGAGCAACGGTTCCAACTTCAGAACGAAAAGTTGGAAGTGCAGACACTGCAACTCTTGCCGCAAGTCTTTTTAGATGAGGTGAGCGTCAGTGAAGAGCAAACTCGACAATACTACCAGGACAATCCTAATGAATTCCAGACATTGCCACGCTACCGCTTGACCTACTTCACTCTAGGGATCAATGACCTGACAGAAGTAGAAGATGTTCGTGAACGGGCCGTGCGTCGCTACTACGAGCGCAACATTGAAACGTACACAACCCCACCAGAAGTACGTGCTAGGCATATCTTGCTTCGCTTGCCCGGTGATGCCGATGATGCAGCGAAAACGGAACGACGCAAACAACTGCAGGAGGTTCGTGAGCGTATTGTTGCTGGAGTAGACTTCGCAGAAGAGGCTAAAGAGGTCTCTCAAGACATGACCAAGGAGAAAGGGGGAGACCTTGGCTGGTTCAAACCAGGTGAGATGGTCCCAGCGTTTGAAAATGCTGCCTTTGGACTGCAGCCAGGTGAAATGAGTAATATTGTCGAATCACCCTTTGGCCTTCATCTGATCAAGGTGGAAGAACGTCGTGAAGGGGGGCAACAACCGATTGAAGAAGTCCGTGAAGAAATAGTAGCAATCCTAGCAGAAGAGATGGCTCAGCGGGAACTGGAAGAAGCTAGAGATACCTTCCGAGCAACATTTAACGAAAAGTCAATTAGTGACTGGGCTTCTCAATATAAAAAAATCGCCCAGGAGAGCGACTGGTTAGATAGTAGCAGCACAGTGGCCGATCTAGGATCTGTTCAAGGATTGGCGCAACAAGCGAATGAGTTGCAGCTGAAGGATCACGAGGTTTGGACCCGCAATCCTCTCCAAGGTTATGTGTTCTACCAAATCCAGGAGAAGCAGGACTCACAAACAAAACCCTTTGAGGAGGTTCGTGAGATAGCAACTACTCAAGTTCAAGAGAAACTCGCTCGTGAATTAGCCCAGCAAAAAGGAGAAGGATGGTTGACAGAATTACGGAGCAGGTCGGCTACACTAGAACGGATTGCTGAAGAGCTTGAGTTAGAAGTTGCTACGATCTCCTTCAACGCTTCAACACGATTCCTACCAGAAATTGGAGACAATCCAGAGTTCCGCAAATTAAGTCTGAAACTGGATGATTCCAACCCAGCCACCGTTAGTGTTTACGAAGGTCGCACAGACTTGATTGTTTTCAATCGACGATTCGTAGATGTGGAGAATCCGGATACGGCCCGTGAGAGAATCCGGAAAAATCTACGTCTAGAATTGCAGCGTGCCATTGAGAGCAAGCAGATTGAAGCATTACGCTCAACTGCGATGATTGAGGTCATTGACCCTGTATTTCGGACAACCGAACCCTAATGTGGAAGCTACTCGTCTGCAGCTTGGGGTGTCTGCTTGGGGGAGTTTCTTCGTCGGTCTGGAGTCAAGGCTTCTCGCGGCCAGATTTATTTGAAAACTCTCCAACGCCAGACTTACCAAAGTTGGAATTTCAGACAGTCTTGGTTCCTGAAATTACAACTCCAGGCGCTGAAACGGAACTACGGGTTCAGGTTGTCATTCCGACGGGTTGGCATATCTACTCAATCAAACCAGCCGATGAGTTCGGACCGGAACCCACTAGGCTGACTCTTCTCTCTGATCACGAGATCGTCACTCCCCTTCAGGAAAGTCCTCCAGTTCGATTTTATGATGAGGCCTTTGCCCAGGAATTGTCTATACATCAGTACGGGTTGGAACTTCGTCTACGCATCCGTGTTGCTCTCAAACACCCATTGGGCTATGATGAATTGCAAGCAAATTTGGCTTACCAGATCTGCGATAATCGTATCTGTGCGCCGCTGCAGACACAAATATTGGTCACACCCATTATTGTTCAATCAGATAGTTAGCTGGATACCACTGGCGAAAAATATTAGGTGCCTCCTGTAATTAGATTTAGCCGCTTAAGGAGACTTGAAATGACCCATAGTAATTAAGTTGGTTGATTACTGTGATATTTCATGTGAAACGGGAGGTTTTGCCGAAGAGAAAGACCAGGCCATTAACGGATTATTCGGGGTTCCAAGATTTAGAGATTCGCCGAAAACACATATCAAAGCAGAAAATCGACAAATTGCTGATGCACAGCTTAATAACTCTAGTTACAGCTCAGAAGTCCCTGGTTTTAGCCCGGCTACTGAATGGGTTAGAGCGAAAACTACCGATGAAACTCTAGCGATTAAAAACAATGCAATTGTGAAAGATCCTTCTCTACAACCGGCAAAAATTTATTCTTCCATGCCACGGAACTTTTCTGAGATGAAAACTGGTGTCCTACTCATAAACCTAGGCACTCCGGATGCTCCAGATTCTGGAGCAGTTCGCCGTTACCTGAAGCAATTTTTGAGTGATGAACGAGTTTTAGACATCAACTCATTTGGACGCTGGTTGTTGCTAAACTTTATCATTCTGCCGTTTCGCTCCCGACGTTCTGCTAAGGCCTATCGGAAAGTTTGGACACCGGAGGGTTCTCCGCTACTGGTGTACGGTCAGCAACTGACCGAAGGAGTTCGACAGAAACTTCAAGAACTGGGAACTCCTGTAGTACTAGGAATGCGCTATGGGAATCCTTCTGTTGGCTCTGCGATTGAATTTTTGCGTAAAGAAGGATGTGATCGGATTCTCGTACTACCGCTGTTTCCCCAGTATGCTTCCAGTTCAACGGGCTCTGCAGTGGAGGAAGCCTACCGGGAAGCTTCGAGACATTGGAATACACCTCATTTGCAATTGCTGGAGCCCTTCTATGACGACGAGCGTTTCATTGAAGCCTTTGCCGCCGTCGGCCGTCCATACTGGGAACAGCAACCAGATCATGTGATTTTTAGCTTCCATGGTCTGCCAGAGCGACACGTGCAGAAAAGTGATTACACAGGAGAATACTGTCTCAAACAGCCCAATTGTTGTGCGACGCTTTGCGATGCAAACCGAATGTGCTATGGAGCGCATTGTCATCGTACTGCTACTCGCTTGGCAGAAAAACTCGGTATTCCTCAGGAAAGATATAGTATTAGTTATCAATCAAGGCTTGGACGTACTCCTTGGCTCAGACCTTACACGGATCAAGTGATCGCGGAGATGCCCAAACGGGGAATCAAGAAGTTAGTAATCTTCTGTCCAGCTTTCGTAGCTGATTGCCTGGAAACGTTGGAAGAAATTGGAATGGAAGCAGTAGAGGAATTCAAGGAGGCCGGAGGGGAGGACTTGCAGTTGGTGCCCTCTCTCAACAGCCATCCTCAGTGGGTAGAGGGAGTGGCTAGCTTGCTGCGCGAAAATCTTTGAGCAGGCTATGGTGTGAGTCAGAAGATTTTTACAGCTGCTTCTGGTACCCAGACCTCCTGATCATCGGAAGAAATCCCATGAATCCAACCAGAGGTGTATTCAATGATTCGTAGCCCTGTCAAGGCGGGCAGAGTCCCCACCAACTCATGGTTCAGTCCTGGTCCGTCATAAGCTACGGCCATTGTCTTCAAAACCCCGCAGATCAAAAAGCCATTGTCAGTAACGTACTGATTGTGGACCCAAAAGCGATCTCCTTCGAAATCTTCAATCAAATGCCAATCAGCGTTGGTGTCAATATGTCGTAGTGGAGTATAGCGCGGTGTGGGCCAAGCCATTCCTTTGTCGCTAGGAGCCAAATAGAGCTGGGCTCTTTCAGAGAGGACACAACGAGTTTGTATAGGATACTCGTTGGCCAGCACAGTTACCAGACCACTGAAACTTAGAAGGCCAAGGAGGAGAAATTTTTTCAACATCAGGGATTCCTTAGAATGAATGGTTCGCCTGTTGCAGCTTTGAGAAAAGTTAGGTAATGCGATTTAGCTTTTTGGCATGTTGCCGAAAAAATTCAAGATATGTGCTTTTTTTTCTAAAGTTTGGCAATCGGGAACCGATAACAGTAGCAACAAGTTAATTGTGGGAGCAAAACCCGTCTCTCTGTCGAGACGAATTGAGACCTCCCTTCTTTTCTTTCCTTGCTTCCTCAGGAGTTCCCATGCTGATCAGCAACCTTGTTTTTGAAGATAGTCTGGAAATGCGAATCCAATCCGCAGATTTCGACAGTCGCGTAAACAGCGCTGTACAATCCTTCATGGAAGGTGTTGAGTCCATGCTGGCTCAAGAGCCGGAGCGTCAGCACCCAGCCTATCAGTTCGACCGAGAAATTAGCCCCTCTGAGTGGTTAGCCCTCGCCTGAAGTTCAGTAGTTGGCAGCCTGTGGCAGGGTTTCATCAGACCCTGCCGGGGAATTCGTTGAAGTCGTTTGATACGCATTTGGCAGCCAGATTTCAAACTGGACGCCTCCAGCTTCTAGGTTCTCCGCACGAATTTCTCCTCCATGTGCTTCTACCATCTTCTTGCTTATTGCTAGCCCAAGGCCTGTTCCCTTCTCTTTACCCTCTGTTTGGAAAGAATGAAAAATTACGGGCAAAACTTGTGCTGGAATCGGTGCACCGTTGTCTCTGACTCGAATCAGTAAATTTTTGCGTTCCTGATGCAGCACCACTGTGATGCTTCCTTCTTCTTGCTCCCTGAGTTTCTCCCAAGCATTCTTCACCAGATTGACGAGTACGCGACTGATCTTGCGGCCATCAAATTCTAGCCTTGCATGAATATTCTTGGGATATTTGTACTGAATGTCCATGTCTTCTGCAAATCCCAGATAAACTTCGAGCTGAGCAATGAAATCTTCAACTTGATGCTGAGTTTTGTTGAGTTGCATTTTTCCGCGAGCGAATTCAAGAATATCTTCTGTAAGACCAGCAACATTTTTTGAGGCCAATTCAACCTTGCGAATGTGTACCAACGCACGGGCTACTTCCATTGGTTCGAGTATGGGCTTATCCAACTGCTGAAGAACCAGAGAGGAATAACTCATGATGGATCCGTTGGCGTTGCCAATATCGTGGCCAAATTCTGCAACGGCATATCCCAATTCAATCAGACGTTGCTCTTGCTGCTTGGCTTTCCGCAGGTCTTCAATGGTGTTTTCCAGTTGTTGCTTGGATTGTTCAAGAGCCTCGACATTTTCTGTTAATTCCACCTGAACATTCTGAAATTTAACCCACAAGTCTTGTAGAACTGCAACTCGCAGTTCTAATTCGCGGGGGCGTCGACTGGTGGTCGGAAACTCCATCTCCTGTGTTTCATTTTCCCGTCGATAGCGAAGAAATTGTCGGCATAGGAGGTCAATCTGACCCATTGTATTGCTAGTTTTTAACCAGAGTACCAAAGCTATCGAGGCAACAGCTATCGCCCCACTCAGCAACATTGCCGCTAACCAATCTGGTGGAGGGGGTGGAGGTATTTTTTGTCGTACAACTAGCAGACCACGGACCTTATCTAGACCAACCGGCAGAGTTAGTAGAATTTGTGAGTCATCGAGTGGCTGAAAGACTTGGTGAGGCGGTAAATCAGGGAGACTGACCTGCGACTGCTTGATCTGGCGATCCAAGTAAAGCAGTTGAACAGCTCCCTGAACTTCTTGGTCAAGTAGATCTTGAATTGCAAGTTGCTTTGCTGGTTCATCTTGTCCCAGCAATTGATTGATTTGCTGTACGAGTTTGTTCAGCGCCGTCAATTGGGTGACTGGCAGTCTCGGCTGTGCAGGTTCCCAAGTGAAAAAAGCCAACTGCAGGGATAAGGAAAGCGCAAAGATTACGGCTGCCAGCAGTGAAAGCGGTAGTTTTCTCAGTCGGCGAGTTCCCAAACGTCTTTCGGGACGATGACGTATTGGTTTGCGACGTTGAGATGGGGAGAGAAGCTTCCTGCCCCTTGATCGGAGAGATCGTGATAACATATGTGAAATTCAGATTCTGTTGCATCCATTCAACAAGAATAATCGCAAGTACTAGCCCAACTATGATCGTATTTCAAGTGCCAAATCATTGGATTTTCTTATTTCATCATAAATCACTATATACGTATGTAGTGATGAAAAAGGCTTGTACTTTGGTCTCTTCTTACGCAATGTACTCTTTTTCTATGTGTAAAGCGAAAACTGTGGAGAAAATTATCGGGCTCACAACAAAAAAGGATGAAGCATGTCATTTACTGACTACAAAATTGCGAATTTGTCTTTGGCCGATTGGGGACGCAAAAAAATAACCATTTGGGAAAATGAAATGCCAGGACTAATGGCATTACGCAAAGAATATGGAGAATCCAAGCCTTTGGCTGGGGCAAAAATTACGGGTTCGTTGCATATGACGATGGAAACAGCAGTTTTGATTGAGACGCTGATTGCTCTTGGAGCAGAGGTTCGTTGGTCTTCTTGCAATATTTTTTCAACCCAGGACGAAGCAGCGGCAGCGATTGCCGCACAAGGCATTCCCGTTTTTGCTTGGAAGGGAGAAACTGAGGAGGAATATTGGTGGTGTCTGGAACAGACGCTCAAGTGGCCGGGAGGCGATGGACCCAATATGTTACTGGATGATGGTGGTGATCTGACTGGCTATGTGCATGAGAAGGTTCCACATCTGTTAGATAAGATTCGAGGCGTTTCTGAAGAAACTACAACGGGTGTGCACAGCCTGTATAAGATGTCTCAGGCTGGCAAACTTTGTATCCCCGCGATTAATGTCAATGACTCAGTGACCAAGAGCAAATTCGATAACCTATACGGATGCCGCGAATCACTGTTGGATGGAATCAAGAGAGCTACAGACGTTATGATCGCAGGCAAGGTTGCCGTTGTTGCAGGCTACGGAGATGTAGGCAAAGGAAGTGCTCAGTCACTCAGGGCACAAGGCGCCCGTGTGATTATCACGGAGATTGACCCAATTTGTGCCTTGCAGGCTGCGATGGAGGGCTTCGAAGTGGTTACCATGGAAGATGCAGTTTCACGAGGGGATATCTTTGTTACGACTACCGGTTGCTGCGATATCATTCGTCGAGAACACCTAGATGCCATGAAAGATAATGCAATTGTGTGCAATATCGGCCACTTTGATATCGAAATTGATGTGAAGTCGCTTAATCAGGATCCTCATATCAAAAGGATCAGTGTACAACCCCAAGTAGACCAGTATGAATGGTCAGATGGAAAGCGCATTATTCTTCTGGCTGAAGGTCGTCTGGTGAACCTAGGGTGTGCGACGGGACATCCCTCTTTCGTAATGTCTGCAAGTTTTACCAATCAAGTGTTAGCCCAGATCGAACTCTGGCAAAACAATGAAAAATACGAAAATCAGGTCTATGTTCTTCCTAAGCAATTAGATGAGAAAGTGGCACGTTTGCACTTGAGTAAGCTCGGAGCCAAACTCACTGAACTCACACCACAACAAATGGAGTATATGAGTGTCTCAGCAGAAGGACCATTCAAACCTTCGCACTATCGCTACTAAATCTCCTGTCTCTCTACTTGGTTACTCTGAGTGCTGGGTAGCCAAGCTCATTTCATCGGTACAATCCTTCCCCGCATTTTTCAGAACTAGAAGAAGACCACCGCCTTCTTTTTGTGCTGGTATCGACAAACTGCCTTGCACCAGGTCTCTTTTTTAACAAAACTTGGGAACCATTCCATCTTCTTTGTCAATCCTGTTTCAGCAGCCCCCCCATGTTCACACACCTGCATCTACATACCCAGTACTCTCTGCTTGAAGGTGCTATTCGCGTCAAGCAGCTCGCAAAGGCCCTGAAAGAGCGAGGTTTTAGTGCCTGTGCTATCACTGATCACGGCAATCTTTTTGGTGCTGTTGAGTTCTACCGGGCTCTTGAGAAGGAACATTTGAAACCCTTGATTGGTATGGGGGCCTTTGTGAGTGAAGTTCCACTTGCAGAACATCCAGATCCAAACACTAATTTGCGCTACTTTCACACGCAGTTACTTTGTCAGAATCGACAGGGATACCAAAACCTAACCTATCTAGCGAGTCTTGGGTTCAGTGATGGAAAGCGGCGGGGAATCCCTTTGATTGACCATATACTATTAGAGCGCTACCGAGAAGGGCTGATTGTCTTGAGCGGTGGAATGGATGGAGGATTAGGTAGCCGTATCCTAAATGGTCGCATGGACGATGCTCGTCAACTAGCGCATTGGTACGCAGATCTGTTTCCGGGTCGCTACTACCTAGAACTTCAGAATACAGGACTTGCTGAACAAGAGGAGGTGAACCAGGTATTGATGCAGCTTGCTGGAGATATGAGCTTACCTTTAGTAGGCACTAACAACTGTTTCTATTTAAATGCCGAAGAAGCCGAGGCCCAGCACATCCTCCGATTGATGGGCATGCAGCGCAAGGTGACAGATCGGGATGCTCCCCAGATGCTAACCGATAAGTGCTATCTCAAGACTGAAGCAGAGATGCAGGAGACTTTTATGTCGAGTGGACTGCCACTCGAAGCATTGGAGAATACTGCTGCGATTGCAGCTAGCTGTGAACTCTCGTTGGACAACAATACATACTATCTACCACAGTTTGAGATTCCTCAGGGCTACACCCTAGATAGTTGGTTAGAATATGAATCTCACACAGGCTTGGAACAGCGATTAAAGATTCTACATGAACTCTATCAGTCTTTTGAGCCATTTGAGGAATTCCGTAAATCCTACGATGAGCGACTTCTATTTGAATTGAGGGTCATCAATCAGATGAAGTTTCCAGGCTATTTCCTGATTGTTGCGGAATTTATCAATTGGGCAAAGGACAACGGAGTATCTGTGGGACCAGGTCGCGGTTCTGGAGCCGGATCGCTAGTCGCCTACGCCTTGCGCATCACGGATGTTGATCCACTACGCTATGGCTTACTATTCGAACGCTTCCTCAACCCAGATCGCATCAGCATGCCTGATTTTGATATCGACTTTGATGTCGAGGGGAGAGATAGCGTAATCGAACATGTGCGTGAGATGTACGGTTCAGAAAAAGTTTGCCAGATCTCGACCTTTGGTTCACTTAAGGCCAAAGCTGTTGTCAGAGGTGTCGCAAGGGTAATGGATTTCCCATTTTCAGAAGCTGACAAGATTGCCAAATTAGTCCCTAACGAACTCAATATCAGTCTGCAGGATGCCATTGACAAGGAACCTGAACTAGCCCGGATGGAGCGAGAAGGAACGGAAAACGAGCAGAAGTTGATTCGTTTAAGCAAATCCTTGGAAAATCTCAGTACGCATCTTGGTACTCACGCTGCGGGGGTGATCATCATGGATCAGGATATCCGTGAGGTGATGCCTGTTTGCACAGGTAAAGACAACACTGTGCAGTCGATGTTTGCAATGAAATACGCTGAGGATCAGGGAGCGGTCAAATTCGACTTTCTTGGCTTACTCAATCTGTCGGTTATTGACAAAGCCTTGGAATTGATCAATCGCAACCGTACTGAGGAAGAGAAACTGGATCTAAATAAGATTCCGATGGATGACGAACTTACCTTTGAACTGTTCTGTCGAGCGGACACAACTGGGGTTTTTCAGTTGGAGTCTTCTGGAATGAAAAAACTACTGCTCGATATGCGTCCTTCCGTCTTTGAAGATATTGTCGCTATTTTAGCATTGTATCGTCCAGGCCCTCTAGGATCTGGGATGGTGGAAGACTTTGTTCAATGTAAGCATGGGCGAAAGAAGGTTGTCTATCCCCACCCCTTGATGGCAGAAATTCTCCAGGAAACCTATGGCGTGATGGTTTACCAAGAGCAGATCATGCAGGGAGTACAGGTACTTGCCAAGTTTACTCTGGGACAATCTGATTTGCTGCGTCGAGCGATTGGCAAGAAGATTCCGGAAGTGCTAGCCGAGCAGCGCCAAAAGTTTGTTGAAGGCTGTTGTGCAAATCCAGAATTTGTTGAGGGGGTACCTCGTAGGGTTAGTCCTGAGGAGAAAGCAAACGAGATTTTTGACCTGATCGACTACTTTTCGGGCTATGGTTTCAACAAGTCTCACACCGTAGCTTATGGTCTGATTTCTTATCAGACTGCTTACCTGAAGGCTCACTACCCTGTCCAGTTCATGGCGTCAGTGCTGAATTCCAGCATCACTAACCCAGATAAGATCGTCAATTTTATCGGCGAATGCAAAGAAATGAGGATCCAGGTATTGCCTCCAGATGTTTGTGAAGGACATAAGCAGTTTACGGTCACCCGCCAAGGTTATCGCATACACAAGCGTACTCTGCTTCACGTAGAGCAGTTCCAGCCGATGAACAATGCAGAGTCTATTCGAAATATACTGCGACACCTCCTCACTCCTATGCTCGAAAAAGAATTTGGAACAGAATTGGAGTTTCTACAGGTGCTACAGACCCAGATGGAAGTTCTGAAAAATAATTTGGATCCTGCTGAATCCAAAATTCTCCAACAACTTCAGGTTGAACTTCGAACCACTGCGGATCCTGCAGAGCTATCTCCGATTCGAAGCTTTCTGCGGCGGGAGGCGCGGATTGAGTCAGTGCGTTTTGGTTTGAATGCAGTCAAGAATGTTGGGGGCAATGCCGTTGATGCGTTGGTTGAAGCTCGCCAGGAAGTTGAAGAAATCAGTGACTTTATGGAGTTTCTGAAAATTTTAGATTTCAATCGGATGAATAAGCGGATGCTTGAAACACTGGTAAAGTGTGGAGCGTTTGATTCTTTTCGTCCTAACCGAGCTCAGCTATTCACCGTGTTAGATCATGCAATCCATTTAGCCCAGGAATTCCAACGAGCAGAAGATGGCTCGCAGCAATCACTATTCGATCTAATGGATGAGTCAGAGGCACGTCAAACCGAAACACAATTGGAGTTGCCAGACATTCGAGACTGGTCACTAAAAGAAAGACTTCGATTAGAGAAAGAGGCTCTAGGATTTTATGTGTCTGGTCATCCCCTGGACCAATATGCTTCTGATGTTAAAGCTTTGGCTACCAGTTCCACTGATATTCTGACAGGCATTCACAAAGAAGGAGACAATGTCTCCATAGCGGGAATTGTCGTTGAGAAGACCATCCGATTAACGAAGAACTCTGAAAAATTTGCTATTATTCATCTCGAAGACTTGAGAGGTATTCTGGAACTGCCCATCTATAGTCGAATTTACAAAGACCACGGACATCTCCTTGAAATGGATGAACCGCTCCTTGTCAGTGGGCGCATCAGTTTTCGGGATGATGAGTTTGGTTTGGTAGCAGACCGCTTGGAACTGCTTAGTCAAGTTCGTTCTGAGAAAGCACTAAGTATGACGATCTGTATCGACCATGAGCGCATGGCTCCGGAGCATTTGCGACATCTGCGTGGCATATTTCAAAAGTACCAAGGGCCTCAGAAGGTGCACTTTCGCGTCAAAACAGAGAGCGATGCCTCTGTCATGATCCGCACCCCAATGCAGGTTCAGTTGAATCCAAGAATGATGGATGAACTTGAGGAGTTGTGGAAGGGGCAAGCTGCTCTATTTACCTATGCTGTTTGAATACGGTTAGTAATTAGTGGGTTGTCCACAGGGTTTTCTGACAAAATCCTCCGTGCATACCCAAGCGATAGAAAGACCCAATACAAGTGAAAGAGTTTGCCAGAGTCCCAGTAGAAGGGTTGCCCCAGAACGGTATAGTACTTGAGAGCACGACTGCCTAGACTATTTGATTAAAAATACTCTTTATCTTAGAGCAACTCTATATCATTCTGAAAGAATGAGGAAAACACAATTGCTCGCCAGCAAAATAAGGATTTGGGGGTGCGATTCTGTTTGGTTGCGAATCTGCTGTAACCAGCAGATGTTGCTCAATTCTAGATTCATTAGTTCACTAAGGAATAGGCATAGCACAATTGTGTAGTCTTGGTCATAGTACTCTCTAATAAACGGGCTTTAGTGATCCTCAACTTTTTGTTTGCTGAGATTTAAAAGCATTGATGTCCCTACCACCTGACAATGTCGGCGAAGTCAGAAACAAAGCGGAGTAGGTTCAGATGCTGGTCTTGGAATTGCATCCAAATTTTAAGCTTTTTTTCAGCCAGTGAGGAATAATCCATGTCTTTATTTAACGATACCGCTCAGTTACTTGCACAGAAAACTTTAGATCTGCGTACCGAGCGACACAAATTGCTCTCTTCGAACGTTGCGAACTTGGATACCCCTGGCTACCAAGCTGAAGATCTGGTATTCGAAAATTCGCTGGTGGCGGCATTAGAAGCAGAGACGCCAGGTCCATTGAAAGTAACCGACGAGCGGCACCTAGACGGTAACGATGCGCCCTTGCTAGATAGGGTCGAAGGACAGCGAATTCGTAGTGCGACACCCTTCGCTGGCTTTGACGGAAATACAGTCGAATTGGACAAAGAAATGGCTAAGATGGCTGAGAACCAGCTGATGTATAATGCATCGGTTCGGATGCTATCTCATCAGTTTCGGATGCTTAAAACTGCCATCAGTGAGACCAAATAATGAGTTTTCTATCCGCATTCAATACTAGCGTCTCTGGGATGGTTGCCCAGCGGCAGCGTGTCAACACAATTTCAGAAAACATCGCCAATGCTGAGACAACCCGTACTCCTCAGGGAGGGCCTTACCGACGTCGTGAAATAGTTCTTGCATCTGTGGCGAATGATCGGACTTTTGAAGAAGAATTACTTTCTCAAGATCGCTCTGTCAGTACTTCAACTGAAGTAAAAGTTGTAGGCATTGTGCAGGATGAACGACCACCAATTCTTCGCTTTGAGCCAGGTCATCCTGATGCCAACGAAGAAGGCTATGTGGAGATGCCCAACGTGAACATCATGGAAGAGATGGTCAACTTAATGTCTGCAAACCGTTCCTATGAGGCCAACACTGCAGCCTTCAATGCAACTAAGAACATGGTTCAGTCAGCCCTTGATCTCGGACGAAACGCTTAAGATATTGGTCACTTGACCTCGGTGGCCATTCAGGAGGGCCCATGAACGTGCAGAAGCCGACCGCCTTGGATAATAAACTCACTGTCTCCATGCATCCAACCCAGACTGCTGTGAAAACAGAGAGACCCTTCCAGCAGCAGATGCAGCAAGCCCTCAACTCTGTCGATAACTTTGGCAAGGATGTGGATTCGGTATTGGACAGCCTCCACAGTAGCGCAAATCTGCAAGCAGAAGTGCGGCAAGCACGCAGCATGTATGAGCGAGCAATGGAAGTGCAGCAGTCTCTACAAAAACTTTATCGACATTTACGCTCCGTAGAAAGTGCTTGACCGAGCGGAATTTTTTTCCCGAAACTCTTGCCACTTCTGGATTTTACTCTATTAATCAGAGCCTATGAAATTGCCTCCTGATTCACTCTCCAGTTTGCAGGGCAAAAACCTACTGCCCGATCCGTCCCGACCCAGTGTCGCTGAATCTGGCGCCAACATTGGACAAACATTCGAACGGATGCTGATGGAAGTTAATCGTCAGCATCAGGAAGCCGAGCAG
Source organism: SAR324 cluster bacterium JCVI-SC AAA005 (assembly GCA_000224765.2). Lineage (GTDB taxonomy): Bacteria > SAR324 > SAR324 > SAR324 > NAC60-12 > JCVI-SCAAA005. Next base: position 29,303 of record AGAU01000089.1, read on the forward strand.
AAGCAAGTAGAGTTGTTGACAGCCTCTGAGAAAGATATCCACGGAACTATCATTGCCATGGAGAAGGCAGAAATCTCACTTCGACTGCTGCTGCAGGTACGCAACAAACTAACAACAGCTTACGAAGAAGTTATGCGGATGCAGGTCTGATCTATTTGTTGTGGCTCCTGTAGAACTTTTTGAAAGCAGGCAGTGGAATCAATTTTGCTGTCATCGCACGCACAACCGTATAAGTAACCATAGGCGTTGAACGCCAAAATGTAAGACTTTCCTGAAAATAACCACTTATTGCGAAGAACTGTAAACAAGTCTTCGATCAATTTTCTATTGTAGCATATCCGCTCAAGGCACTTTAGATGGCAGAGCAGGCCGGCGTTCTGGGTGACGTACGACTCCAGTTCCAAGATTTTTTCGGTTCTTTAAGTATTGCCAAACGGGTCACCGTTCTGGTATCGCTGCTGATCGTCCTAGTCGGGATGGTCTCGATCATTATTATTTCCAACCAAGACAGTTGGGCTCCGCTCTACTCAAATTTAGAGACTCAGGACGCCGCACGCATCGTACAAAAACTTCAAGAAAATCAGATTCCTTATCTGCTCGGTCCTGGTGGAAACTCCGTAATGGTACATCCGGAAATGGCTGATCAAGCTCGCTTGACGTTGGCCAGTGAGAAGGTGCTGCCGGGTGGCGGTATTGGCTTTCTCGACCTTTTTGAACAGCCAGCGCTGGGCGAAACAGAATTTCAGCAGAAGGTCAAGTATCGGATTGCTCAAGAGGGCGAGTTAGCGCGTCTGATTGGTATGATTGAGAGCATTGATCGGGCTAAAGTCTCATTAGCTGTTCCGCAGAAAACCTTGTTCTCAGATTCTCAAGAAGAAGGCTCAGCTTCAGTGGCTCTAACTGTTAAATCTCAAGGTATTTCAGAAAAACAGGTCGAAACTGTTGTTCATTTGGTTGCAGGTGCTGTCGAAGGTTTGGAGCCTCGTCGAGTCAGAGTTACTGACCAGAAAGGGCGCTTGTTGACCGAGGGAATGGATGATCAGACTGTCGGTGGACGTTTGGATGAACACTACTCCTACAAGCGACGCTTGGAGATGGAATTGGAGCAGAAAGTGATTGCCCAGTTAGAAGAAGTCGTTGGGGAAGATCGAGTGCGAGTCAATGTCAATGCAGTGCTCCAATTCGACCGTGAGACAATTCGTGAGCAATTGATTGATCCCGATCAGACTAGCGTTGTCAGTGAACAACTGGTGGATGAAGCCTCGACTGGAACACGTTCCATCCCAGTTGGTCCTGCTGGTGTAACTACCAATCTTCCAGAAGCTACAGGTCGTGAGGCGGCAACTGTTTCTGAATTTGCCAAGAAGAATTCCACAAGAAATTATGAAACATCTCGGCGTGAAATAGTTAAAGAAACGGCATCTGGCCAGGTCTTACGATTGACGGTTTCAGTTTTGCTGGACAATAAGCGCCCACAAATTCTTGATGAGGGCGGTAACTATGTTGGTCGAGACAACATTCCTTGGTCCGAAAACGAAAAAGAAGAAATTCAGAGCCTGGTCCGTAACGCCATTGGTTTTAATGATTCCCGTGGAGACCGAGTTTCAGTGGTCAACATGCCGTTCGGCAAAGCTGTTGAAGAAGATAAGGCAGCTGAACTGGAAGCGACCCGTGTTCGCAACCAGTTTATATTGGATCTCATACGCTACGTTGCCTTAGGTGCTGCTGTACTAGCACTGATAATGTTGGTCATCCGCCCGATGGTCCAGCGTTTGAGTACCAAGCCTGCAGATCTTGATCTACTGATGGGCCTGCCAGCAACCATTGGTGAACTGGAAGGTGAGGAACTCGAGATTCCAACTGAACGTGAATCTGGACTACCTCCTCGCGAAAAAATTCTCGAGATGGCCAAGGGAGATCCAATCAAGACTGCGGGCCTCGTACGTACCTGGCTACGCGACAAGAAGTAACAAACCAAGACAGTCTTGGTGGCTATCTTGGAATCCCTGCCGTTCTCTCTTACTTTTCCCTCTAATAACTCCTGTCTTATGAGCTCACCAGAAGCCCTTGAGCAATTTACGCTACCCAGTTTTGATGAGGATGTTGAAAGTCAGGAACCAGGCCGTCCTCATCACAAACCTGACGTAGCTCCCCCTCCAGTACCAACTGGTGAAGTCCCCGAGCATCTTGCTAAGGGGAAAGAATTTGAAGCCATCCAATACTTCGAGGGCTATGACGCCTCTTACCAGGAATCTTCACACAGTTCTGCTTTTGGCGATTTAGATACTGGAGAAGAGTCTTATTCAGACGAGGAAAAGCAAGAGCTGGCGAGTGTTTTTGCAACAGATAATTTCATCCGGGAGAATTCGCTACTGACGGACGCAGAAGCCTTTGCCAAGTCAATTCGAGAAGGAGCTCAGCTTTATAAACAGCAACTTTTGCTGAAGACCGAGAAAGCAAACTTGGAGGCAGAGCAGTTCAAGCATGAAGCACTCACACTAAAGCAAACTATGGAGGACGAACGGCAGTCCGTCCTCAGAGAAGCCCATATAGCAGCGGATAAGGTCAAGGATCAAGGATATCAGGAAGGTTTTGATGCAGGCTTGCAGGCCGGAATTGAGAAACGTTTCCAAGAGTCAGAATACTTGGCAAATCAGATGAACGGCGTCATCGAACAGCTTGCTAATCTGCGGCAAGTTGTCCGCTTTCAGGCAGAGCAGGAGTTGGTTCAATTGGCCGTCCTGATCGCCAAGCAGGTGGTAGTACAAGAGTTGATGATCAATCCAGAGATGTTACAGAATATCTTAGTCAAGGCACTCCGGGAAATTGAATCAAAAGGCAAGATTCAGGTGTTCCTGCACCCAGAAGACTATGAATTCATGAAAAATACCGGGGTTAACCTTGATCAGTACATGGGAGAGGAGCAGACCCTTGTACTCAAGGTCAATCAGGAAGCGGAGCCAGGATCCATCTTTATTGAAACTGATGATGACGTATTAAACTTCACTTTCCAGCAGCAGTTTGAGCAAATTGAGGAGGAACTAAGTCAACGACTGGCAGAACGCCAGGTACAAATGCACTCCGTGGATATGGATGCCTACGATTTTGCCGTACCAGAAGAACTGCAAGCTGCAGCAGGCGACCCTACAGTGCAAGGAACTGAATCCGCAGGACAACACGTTTTGATAGCGCCTGAAGAGCAGGGGAATCCAGTGGCAACTGAGGAGATTCTTGAGTCGACAGCAGGAGTAAAAGGAGAAGAAGAGTTGATAGATGCTGTCGATGCAAATGCTGAAATAGATCCGGCTGAACTTTTCGGAGAACCCTCACCGACAGAAACCTCCACAGAATCAGATACAGTGATAGATCCAAACGAGTTGTTCGGAAATTTTGATGAACACTGAAGCTGCTGAGCAAATACGCTACTCTCACCTTGGTCCCTACCTGAAGACAGTAAAGCGCTTTAAGCCTTTACGAGCGGAAGGCCGAGTGACCCAGATGATTGGTCACTTGATTGAGGCGACCAATCCTGGCTGCTCAAAGGGTAGCATGTGCTTCCTCTATGATCCGCAAACTCGTGTCTCTGTCCCAGCTGAGGTAGTTGGCTTTCGGGAAGACAAAATCCTAGTGATGCTGCTTGAGCAGATGACCAATGTAGGCCCCCACTGCCGAATCCTTTACAATCACCGAGATCCAAGTATTCATGTTGGAGAAGGTCTTTTGGGTCGTGTGATTGATCCGCTAATGAGACCGATTGACGGCCAAGGGGAACTATTCACGCACACGGAAACGCCTCTCTATCCTCCTTCAATCAATCCTCTCAATCGACCTCGTGTTTTCGAACCACTCGATGTAGGCGTCCGAGTCATCAATGGGACATTGACCTGCGGCCGTGGACAGCGCGTAGGAATTTTAGCAGGTTCTGGAGTTGGTAAGTCTGTGTTGCTTGGAATGATGGCCCGCTACACTGATGCGGACGTAAATGTGATTGCTCTGATTGGGGAGCGTGGACGTGAGGTCAAGGATTTCATTGAAGGAATTTTAGGACCAGAGGGTATGGCTCGTTCCATCGTTGTGGTTGCGACATCGGACCAGCCAGCTCTACTGAGATTACGAGGTGCCTTTGTAGCGACTGCGATTGCAGAGTTCTTTCGTACGCAAGGCAAGGACGTGCTCTTGACCATGGATTCTCTGACACGCTTTGCGATGGCCCAACGAGAAATTGGATTGGCAGCTGGAGAACCACCAACCACTAAGGGCTACCCACCTTCAGTATTCGCGATGATGCCTAATTTACTTGAGCGAGCGGGAACTCAAGGAGAACGTGGATCTATCACAGGCTTCTATACCGTGTTGGTGGAGGGAGACGATGCGAATGATCCAATTGGTGATGCAGCTAGGGCGATTGTGGATGGCCATATTGTTCTCAGTCGTGATCTTGCTGCAAAGGGGACCTATCCAGCGATTGATCTATTACTCTCAGCCAGTCGTGTGATGCCAGAAGTGACCTCAGAATTACACCAGAAGATGGCACAGCTGTTTCGCGGAACCTTGGCTACCTACCGAGAAGCAGAGGACCTGATCAACATCGGGGCTTATGTGCGAGGTAGTAATCCTGAGATTGACTATGCCATCCAGAAATACCCAATGATGCTGGAGTTTGTACGCCAGGGAATGCGTGAGAATACTCCTTTCGAAGAATGTGTTTCTCAGTTACAGGATATTTTTGGTGATCGTCTTCAGTAGGCTCTTTCTCTCCTGATTTAGGACTCCTCATTGTTGAGTCTTTTTTAGTGCAAACGCACAATTCTGTTTCTTCCTTCTTCCGAATAAATCAGACTTTGTCCATCAGTTGTTAGACTTTGCGGAGTAATAGCGCTGATGGGAAATGGATTATTGTCTGTAGGACTACCATTTAGATCATAGCGATGAATTTTATGGTCATCAGTTCCTACATAGATGTATGACCCATCTGTAATTATGCTAATGGGTTGGCTGTTCAAATTAATTATTTTGTCAAACGTACAGTTGGTCCACTCTTGTTCCTTACAATCATTGAGGTCAATTCGTTTGATTGCTGAGTTTCCCTTATCAGCGATATAGAGCTGATATCCATTGGTAGTTAGATCTGTGGGTGAATTTAACTTATCAGAATCACTTGAGCCGCTACCACATCCAGGTTCTGGCGGTAGCAAAGATGTGACTATGTTTGTATCTAGATCAATCCGGCGGATGGTGTTGTTGCATGTGTCTGCAACGAAGAGCGAATCCTTGGTATTCGTAAACGCATTGGGCGCATTGAACTGTGCTGAGATGCCAGAACCATCTGTATATCCGATGCTTCCGCCACCAGCAATTGAAGTTGGAGCGCCACCTGCTAGCGGAACTTTAAGTACGCGACGAAATCCTTGATCCAAGATATAGAGATGTGTTGACGAAACGGTTACATCCACTGGTTCAAGGAGTGTCTGCACTTCACCTGACAATGAGTTTAAGCTGAAAGAGTTTGTAATGGAACTAGAGAGCGTAATTTTTTGAATTTTTTCATTGTAAGTATCAGCAACGTATAAGTACGTACCATCGGTGGCTAGACCTCTAGGGCTATCCAAAAGCGGGCTCCCAATTAGAATATGCTTATCACCAGCTAAGTTTGTTAAGCTATTTTGGATAGCACCCCCATGCGGGAATACCACGGTATATTGAAACTCCTGATCCTCTCCAAGAGAACCAACAGAGGTTAAAATGTTGCCAGTAGCTAAAAAAGTATAATTATCTTCATTTAAGTGGTTCAGCGGAGTAACAGTTGCGATTGTGGAATTATCATTAAAGATAACACTTAAAGCCTCACAATTACTATTGCTGTTCGCTCTTAGGCATAGGCTACTGTCTTGAGATGAACTTAGCGTACTATTGGGTTTTCCAGGGTAACTTACACTATCTATGATGACAGAGTGGACCAAATCACCAAAAGTAAGGATAAAGACAGGCTTGCTGGAGATCTGTGTGTCACTAATTGGATTTATTAAAACATCACCTCCTTTACCATAATTACTTGGTGCTGCGGGTGACGGTGTTGGAGAAGAAGGTGATTCTTCCTCACTACAATTGGTCAAGAAGCCGTAGCCAATGAGAAGTAGGGTTAGGCAAAAGTATTTTGGGTAATTCATGATTTTGTAGACTCAACACAGAAGAATAAAAATCTATAAGATGATAATGTTTTTGTGGGATGCAAGGAATGTAGAATTTGACATATAGAGGTTCTGGCCACAATCAGTGCTTTCATGATTGTTGCATCAGGTGCCGAGATCTTAATCAACCTTTAGAGAATATGATAGATGAGGGCTGCTAATTGCTGCACAGCAATAATAGGAATCATTTTATTAACGAGTACTGCTTGGGGAAACTGTACTGACGAGGAACGTGCAGAAATGCAGCGCCTCGGGTTGGATGCAAGCGTCATTGCATATACTTGTGAGGAAGAGACCGAAATTACTGAGGAAGAGCTGCCTGCTGTATCTGTCCAAGAAGTACCAGAGGAAACAATAGTTGTGAGTCAAGAGAAAGTTGCTGATGAGGCAGGCTATCGGCAACAAATCAGCATTGGGGTCGGTATCGCTGCGGGATCATATACTAACCGTGGGCCAAAAACTTCCCTGAATGGCACTGCGTTGTCAGTTCAATATCATTGGGTTGAATCTATAGGATATACTCTTGGTCTACAATGGTTGCTAATAGAGGCTGCTGGCGGTGCCAGCGCTGCTGATGAGGTGCGATATAAACAACAGACCTTTGCTTTAACAGCAGGTTGGCTGTTGATTGATCGCCCCACTTTGATGCTGGCACCGGAACTCGTGCTAGGTGTCTGGGGGTCTGGACATCTCACAGATTCGGTAGAAAATGCGAGAGCCCAGCCATCTCTGAATGGTTTAGAAATTCCTGTATCCATCCAGATTGATGATTCTCTTCATGTGGGGATCGAGTATGCCTGGTATGACCTGTCCACGTTTGCCTTACCAGAAAGTGGTATCGATATTAGCTATCCTGGTTCCACAGGCAAAGCTCGTCTAGAGCAATCCTTCCGATTTTACAGCACTTACCACTTCTAATTTATTCCTACTCTCCAAGATTTATCATCACAATCGCCCAAAGCAATAGCGTTTAAGCGGATTGCTTCCCAAAAACTAATCAAATAACAAGAAGTGGAGCAGTTGAATCCCTTACTGCTAAAAGGAACCACTGACAAATAGGAACCATGGATGATAGACCGAGACTCTGGCTGGTACTGAAGGATGAATCATCACAATGAAGAGGGTATTGTTCTACGTCCTGTAGATTTTAGAGAACGGGATCGTATTCTAACGTTTCTGACGCGCGAACAAGGCAAGGTTTCGGGGATTGTCTATGGTGCTCGAAGTCTAAAGTCGCAAAACAGAGCGGCTACAGAGCCTTTGGTATTAGCCCAATTCGATTATGTTGAGCGACGCCAGACGACCATGGTGAAGGTTGAACATTGTGAGGCTTTGGATCTGTTTTCAGCTATCCGAAAAGATTATTCTCGCTTCCTCTACGCCAGCTATTTTGCAGAACTTCTCCTACTCACCGAAATTCCTTCCACAGAAGCTCCGCTTTACTTCAACTGGCTGTCCAGCATCCTTGAGACTCTAAAGAACGAACCTGCTGATCTATTCTGCAAAGCGATCTGGGAGTGGAATTTCCTCTGTTTGCTCGGTGTTCAGCCTCAACTAGACTGCTGTCAGATCAGTGGCCAACCACTACCTCCTAATTTTTTACCTTCAGAGCAAGTATTTTATCAATTGGACGCTCGCCTGGGCGGAATTCGCAGTCCAGGCTATACGGAACCCAACTCAGATGCTGCGTGGCTCTCAAGTGGAACCGTGATTGGGCTGAGAAGGCTTTCGGCAGGTGACTTACAGTGGCAACCGACCAAGCTTAACCTGCGCGAACTCCACAAGGCTATATTTATTTACCTGCGCTTTCATCTAGGGCGAGAGCCTAGGTCTCATGGATTGATTTCTGTTCGATAGTTTTTTTGTTCTTCCAGAATATAAGATTAGGTTCTACTCCTGATAATTCAATTGGATTTGGATGGAGCGAACGGTTTCAATTAGCTCTTCATCAATAGCGTCATCAACTTGATCATTGATAGGACCTGTTGGGTCTGGAGTTGGTCTAGGAGGAGTCTCCTCTTCCTCGAATGGTGGTTCCTCTTCCTTGAATGGTGGTTCCTCTTCCTCG
>AGAU01000088.1 GCA_000224765.2 SAR324 cluster bacterium JCVI-SC AAA005
GGGGGGGACATAATGGACTGGACAACTATCACGATTGGTCTACTTGGCGGCCTGGGGCTCTTTCTCTATGGTATGGAGAAGATGAGTGACGCACTCAACCAACTTGCTGGTGATGGGATGAAAAGAGTTTTAACAACTCTTGCTGGTGATCGAGTCAGGGGACTACTAACTGGGACTGTTTTTACAGCGGTAACTCAATCTAGTTCTGTCACAACTGTAATGTGTGTGAGTTTTGTGGCGGCTGGTTTGATGAGTTTCCCTCAGTCCATGGGACTGATTCTTGGAGCAAATATTGGCACTACAATCACCGCTCAGCTAGTAGCCTTCAAAGTAACTAAGTATGCAATGTTTCTTGTTGCAGGAGGTGTTCTTCTGCAGATGATTAGTAAGGGAGACAAGACCAAACAATGGGGGAGAGTCATACTCGGTCTTGGTCTACTGTTTGTTGGAATGAATACTATGGGGGATGCAATGAAACCATTGCGTACCTACGAGCCGTTTATTGAATTAATGCAGCAAATGGCCAATCCTTTCTTGGGTATGATGGTGTCGGCTATTTTCACTGCACTTGTTCAATCAAGTTCGGCAACTATGGGAGTTGTTATTGCCCTGGCAACACAACAACTGATCTCATTTCCAGCAGGTTTAGCCCTGATTTTAGGAGCTAACGTTGGAACATGCGTGACTGCAGGTTTATCTGTTATTGGAAGAAGTACGGAGGCAAAGCGTGTTGCAGGAGCCCATGTTTTTTTCAACCTTGGGGGAGCTCTACTAGTGTTACCATTCTTAGGATTGATTGGTAACGCTATTGGGCCTGAGAACGCTGAGTCTGCTGACTTGACCAGAGCAATCGCCAACACTCATACCTTCTTCAACATCGGTATGGCAATTTTGTTTCTACCATTTCTAACTTTCATCGCAAAATTCCTGAACAAAATTATTCCTCATGAAAAAGTGGAAGCAAAAGCTGGGGTGTACGTAACAGCTTTGGAACCAGATCTATTGAGCGCACCCTCTTTGGCAATAGCGGCTGTTACAAAGGAGCTTGAGCAACTTGGCAAGCTAGTTTTAGTGGTTTATCGAGACATCTTGCCAACATTACTCTCTGATGATCCAAAGAAGCTTAAAATACTGAAAAGTAGTGATGATGAGATTGATAAAATGCACAACGAGTTGATTGAATACCTAACTGAGCTTGGCAGAAAACCGTTATCCCCTGAACAACAGAATGAACAAATGCGCCTTGTCAAAATGGCAGATGAACTAGAGCATATTGGCGATGTGCTTGAAACAAACATCAGCCGATTGATTGAACAGAAACAGGAAAGCAAAATTAATTTTGACTCCGAGTCTACGAAATTATTGTCAGAATATCATGAAATGACACTTGAAGCTCTTGAAAAGACTGTTTCAGCTCTAGATTCAGAACATGGTCAGTCTGCAGAATCCGTGATTGGTATGAAGAAGAAATTAAAGGCCTATGCGGAGAAAGCACACTCACAGGAAGCAAAAAGACTGGAAACGATGGCCGGTGGAGGCTTATTGGTATACGGTTTGGAAATCGACATGATTGAGAAGATGGAACAGGTCTTTAGACATTCTCGTAGACTGGCTCGGCATATTCTGAAGCTTGAAAAAGCTGCTTTAGCGGCCTGAATTGTATCAACTTCGAGAGATGAACGCTATTTCTTTAAAAGGATCATTTCTCAAGAATTATTACCGTCGGGCAAGGAGGCCTTTGCTACCTCTGAAGTGAGACTCGAGACCGTTTACCATTGCATCAGCAATTTTTTGGCGATTTCTGTAATCCAAGACCATTCTGCGATCTTGAGAGTTATTCAAATTTGCCACCTCGACCAAAATAGATGTTGGAATTTTACTGTAGCGTAAAATTGCGGGGAGAGATTTTTTTCCTCTGCGTATGATGTAGCCACGAACAGTATTGTTGCGATGTGTCACCCACTTCGCGTCTCGGAAGCTATGGATAAGCGTTTTGCCAAACTCCTTACTGTATTTTTCAGACAATTGATTGTCATCTTTATTGAAAGTTACTCTTCTGATGTATTCTTTTCGCTTCGTGTAAACTGATTTAATCACACCAAAAGCACGACTTCGGACACGGCGGTCTGGATAATAAATCATGGCACCTCGCAAAGAGGCATGTAATGCATCCCCGTGAACGCTTATCAAAACAATCTGATCGGAAGGCACCCCCTGTTTACGTAGTTTCAGATAAATGTGATTAACTAAAAAGACACGCATGTTAACTCCTACTCTCGCACTCCCTAAATCGTAGCGCGGGCTGACTAAGAGTTCTTCATCACGATCAACTTTTTCGCTGAGGTATTTGACAGGCCCACTCTGGCTTTTGTCCCTAACCGTCTCATGAACAACAAATCCGGATTTTTTCAATTCTGGCAACATTCTCTGAACGATGTCATAAACGACATCATCCTCATAAACCCTGTCTCCTTTTTTGGGATCTCCCTTAACTGCACCTGGATCAATTCCACCGTGTCCAGCATCAAGAATGATGTGGATTTGATCATTGGTGCGGACGATATTCTTTGAGGATTTGCTCTTGGATTTTTTTTTCTTGATTGGGCCTTGTTTAACTTCTTCTTTTTTTGCCTCTTTTGCAGATTTTTTTGCAATCTGAGGCAAAACTTTTTTAAGGTGAACATCTGGTGCTGGTGGAGGAACTGGTGGGGGTTTTATTTGCAGTTCCTCTTCATCATCATGCTCAACTTCGTAATCATTTTCAGCAACCGTCACGATCCCCCCTCCACCAGTTAAATCAAGATACTCATCACTTACCCATTCAAGTGGGAAACGAACGAGTTGTCCAGCCTGGACCAACCTTGCGTTGTTTATATCATTTAGCTCAAGAAGTTCTTTGGCCATCCGATCCACCTCTTCGTGCAAGAGTCGACCGGTAAATCTTGCTACTACCGATGAGTATATAGTGTCTCCGGATAACATTTCATAGGCTGCAAAACGCCTTCCCCTAGAATCAGCTTTCACCAACAACGGTTCTTTGACTTTAAAAGGTTGTAACTCCAAACCCTCTCTCAACCAATCCCAAGGAACCTCAACAACATCCCCAATTTTGAGAGAACGACCTTGGTTCCTAAGTTTATTATGTTTAATGAGGTGTCTGGCTCCGATATTTCTCTTAGCAAACACCCCAGAAATCAAACTAACTGTCTCCCATCTGTAGGTTACTCGGTGGCGCCATCCCCCTGCGCTGCTTGCGTCTTCTGGAAACATTGCTTTCAAAGCGGCTCCCTGTAGCGCATCATTCAAAGACCAAAACGGGATGGGAACAAAGCGATGTTGATAAAGAGGCTTGTTACCATTATATTTTATAATTTTTTTGTGATCATTACGCCAATCATCAAGAACTCTTTTGCCCATCTTGTATGTTCCTTCACCAGTTCTTGGCTTGATCAAAACTTCAAAGCTGTTGTTTGCCCTTCTGACGCGCATTACGTCTTCATCATTAAAGGTAAACTCCTGATAATTCTTTGTTTTTTTTGCCTCAACTGCAATCGGCAAGAGCACCAGGAAACAAAATATAATATGGAAAAGCAAAGCTTTTGGATACATGAAAACAGGCTTCGTTCAAGTTCACAAAGTGGGGAGCACATCATGCGCGGTAGGCCATCCAGGCAGAATCTAAATAAGTTACATTTGACAAGAACTGTGCCAACAATTTATGGAGAAATTTATGGGGTTGCACGGTCGTGTTCTCGCACAAAATAGACGTGCGCGGTTTGAATATGAAATCCTGAAAACCTTCGAAGTGGGAATTGAACTTAGAGGAACAGAGGTCAAGAGTATTCGGGAGGGAAAAATCAACTTGAGCGAGAGTTACTGTCGCGTAACTGAGTTAATGGAAGGCTGGCTGATGCAGTGCCATATTTCTCCTTATGATTTTGGAAATCGACACAATCATGACCCAGTACGTCCAAGAAAACTACTCCTGCATAAGGGGGAGTTACGTAGATTATACGGGCAGATTCGTGAGGCTGGGCTTACAATTGTCCCTCTGAAAGTTTATTTAAAGAAAGGTCTTATCAAATTAGAGATAGCCTTGGTAAAAGGGAAAAAAATTCATGACAAGCGTGAAACTCTAAAAAAGAAAGAAGTAAATCGAGAGATGGAAAGAGCCCTCAAAGCAAGGGACTGAGAATATTACCAGAGTCCCCTCAAAAGTTTGGTTAGCGCTAAGCCTTGTTGCAAGTGTTAAAACCCAGAGTCTTCAAAAACTTAAAGAGTCTTTGGGGAGTCTCTCCAAAGATTGGCAAAGATCCTTCACTTAACTACCGCAAGTGGGCCTCTAAGAATCTGATCTTTATATTCTTTTCCCAGAAAGTATGGGTTTTCAATCCAATTTATTGTAGATTCTCTATGTTCATTCAGTATTTCATGCAAAAGGTGATTTTTCTTAATTAAATTAATTATCTTTTGGAATCTTAGAGTCAAAGTCATGCACTAGTTGCCGTCCAGATCAAACCCAAAAGTTGGTAAATCAACTTGCTAAGTTGTTTCAAAAAGCGAATTGAATAATTAACAGATAAAATTTTCTAAATCCACGAATGATGGCACAAAAGATCTAAACAACTTGAATCATTTTACACAGGAGGAACCACATCGGCTATTGCCGATACTACTGAATGGAACTGCAAGGTTGGGTTCAAGCTTTGCTAGGTAACCAAAATGAAAAAATCCATCTAATGAGTTTGTTTCATGAAGAAATTATTTATTTTGCTGGTGCTTGTTACTATGGCATTTTTTTTTGTAAAACCCGTTTCTACAAAGACTTTAAGGACTGAAGAAATTTCTGCAATTCTTAACACTTATTCCGAAAATCAACTTCGTTTCCGCAGGGACTTTTCACAAAAAGAACTAGAACTGAGTGGTGATTTTGAACAATTACGACCCCATGGAAGCAATTGGTCCTTTGAACTCAGAAGCCAAGAATATTCTATATCTTGTGTGATGAGTGAGGAAAAGGCTATGGCTTTTGTCGAAACTGGGCGGGGAACAAATATCTTCCTGACTGGCAGAATCAAAACGGTGCGCAAAAATGATGAGAATAGCAATAAACCGATTTTAGAATTGGATCAATGTCGGATAAGGTTATTGTCTGAAAATCAGAATGTCTCGATTCATTTGGAGGGGCGCTGGAAAGGGTGCAACATACGGATTGGCAAAAATAAATATAATGGTAAATCTTGTAGTCTTTATGTGACGATTCGCAAGCAAAACAAAGGTCACATAATAAGCGATCTAAAGAGAAGTGATGGGCGGCCAATTGAAGTTGTGACAGCTGATTTTGTGGGAGGGACACTTCCACAATGGTCAACTAAGACATTACAGACAGGAGTAATTACTTCATATAACTGTAAATTTGAAAAAAAAAATCAGCGAAGTTTTTTATGTGAGTGGGAAGAACCAAAAAGAGACGGGACCATCACTTTCGAAAGATTGCGATGATGACTTATTGGAGAATAATCGACCATCAGTTTCCCAATATAGCTTCTAAAGCTGGTTGCAAATTTGGGTACCTAAATTGGTAGTTCATTTCTATCAATCTCTTTGGTTCAACTGAAAGATCGCTGAGGACGGTAGAATCAGCCATCTCACCAAAAATTGTTTCCATCATAAACTTCGGGACTTTTAGGATTGCAGGCCTTTTTAAAACTTTTGCCAAGACTCTGCTGAATGTTTGATTTGAAACAACCTCTGGAGCAACTGCATTGTAGTTTCCCTGCCAGCTATTAGAGTGAATGGATTGCCAGATCATTTCGACAACATCGGATAAAGTGATCCAACTCATTCTTTGTTCACCATTTCCAATTGCTCCGCCCAAGCCGAATCGAAAAACTGGCAGCATTTTGTGTAATGCCCCACCTTCCTTAGCCAAAACAACACCTAAGCGTAAACGCACAACACGCATTCCATACTTTTCAAGAATCTCGCTAGCTTGTTCCCATTCTTCCACAACATCTGCTAAGAAACCTGAGCCCGGTGGACTTTCTTCAGTGACCCGATTGGCACGTTTTGAACCGTAGAAACCAATTGCAGAAGCAAATACTACTACTTTGGGGGGGG
>AGAU01000087.1 GCA_000224765.2 SAR324 cluster bacterium JCVI-SC AAA005
GAAAAAAACTGTTGAGGAATCGAAAGATTTCTAGGTTCTAAGTACGTGAAAACAATCGATTTACTATCCTTAGGAGAATAATTTGAGCAGACGAATCAATGATGGATTTTCGAACAAGGAAATCCTCCAGATACTTCTGAGAGATCACTTTGCCCACTTTAAAAGGTTTGGAGATGATGATTACCGTGACCCTAATGAAAATAATCCCGGACTTAGCCTTTCCAGCAAAGGTTTCTACGACCACAAAACAGGTGATCATGGCCACCTAAGTATATTAGTAAGGAAATACGATCTCAGTCATTTGGGTCCCCAGCAGGATCACCTCACGCGAAACCAGTTAAAATACAAAATTCCAAAGCCTAACATTGGCACTGCAAACTATTTGTGGGGAAACGCCGTGAATGGGGCAGAAGCTTTTACTCTCATAGAAGGATATCTTACAAAGGATCGTGAGATACCACCTGCCAACTACATTGATTTGGTTTATTCAGGTCACTTACGTTTCTTGCCAGCGAATGGACCGTACCCTGCGGCTTTGGTCCATCCCTTCCACTTAATTGGCCAAGACGGATCGATTTCAGAAGAAATTCACAAGATCCACCTGACTCGCCCAGATGGGGTCCCACGCAAGAAACACTTGGGCTCTGCCGGACACTTATCAATTTTCCCTCCATTAGATTCTGAAAATCCAGACAACTGCTTGCTTGTTACAGAGGGACTGGAAGACGCTCTTACCATGCGGAATCATTACCCACGCAAAGTTTTGGTGGTTACTGGTAGCAAGGCCAACCTGAAGCACCTGAACCATCTTGCAAAGCCAGGGGAGGGAGTTCTGATCATTGCTGACCATGATGAAAACGCAAACATGCAGCATAACGGACAGTACGAAGCTAACAAGGTGCGCAGCCAACTCAAGGAAAATAAAGTCAATTGTATAGCGCTGATGCCCAAGCAGCCAACGTGGGATGCCAATTCGGCTCAACAGGCGGGGAAGATTGAAAAGTGGTGGCAATCGCTAGTGGAAGTTCTGTGTTTCACCGAAGATCGACCGGTGATCAAGCAAGCGAAAGAAATGGCACCAACACAACAGGTCTCCAGATCTGGCAAGTGGGGTGTCCCGCTGACACCAGCGGGTTCCGCTTGGGATCCACCTGAAGATCTGTTTCCTACTGGCAACTCAGATCCCCATCCCATTGAGATGCTGCCTGATGCTATCCGGTATGCAGTCGAAGAAGTTGCTGAATTTGTTCAGGCGCCAGTTCCACTTGTTGTAGCTTCTGCACTGAGCACGATCAGTACTGTAGTCCAAGGCCACTACGATGTTCGTAGAGCAGATGGTCTACAAGGACCTACCAGCCTGTACATGCTTTCAATCGCCGACAGTGGCGAACGGAAAAGCAGTTCCAACAAGTTTAGTAGTGTTCTTTGGAACCACGAAAAGCTGGAAAAGGAACGAATGGGGCCTGAACTCATAAATTATCGAGCCAAAAAAGAAGCTTGGGACACTAAGAAAGCCGGTGTCCGACAGCGCTTAAAAGAGGAGCAGCGGAGTAGAAAATCAACGTTGGAGGCTGAGTCTGAACTAAGCCAACTAGAGCATGAAGAACCTGAGTTACCACGAATACCCCGCTGGCTTTATCAAGACACCACCGGAGAAGCTTTGCTGCATCAATTGACCAAGTGGCCGGTAGGGACCTTGGAAAGCGATGAAGCCGGTAGTGTGTTCGGAGGATACTCCATGCGTGAAAGTCCAATGAAGTTGATGGGCGACCTTAACCGCTTGTGGGATGCCCTGCCTCTCCATGTAGATCGCAGACATTCGGATCCTCTGGTAGTTCAAGGGGTACGCCTTAGTGTTGGATTGATGATCCAGGAGCCAACCTTGCGGAGTTTTTTTGAAAAGTCCAAGGGACTAGAACGTGGGACAGGGTTCCTGGCAAGATTTTTAGTCAGTTGGCCAAGTAGCCGGATTGGCAGTCGCTTCTTCAAAAAACCACCTAGTGAATGGCCTAACTTGACGGCCTTCCACAATCGGATGGAGTGGTTACTCAAGGAAGAATTACCCATTAACTCACAGGGTCATTTGGAGCCTGAGGTAATAGAGTTCAGTCCTCAGGCGTCTGAATGTTGGATCAGATTTTATAACGAACTGGAGCAAGAACTCATACTCGGGAAGGACATGTACGATGTCCGTGATGTTGCTAGCAAAACCGCTGAGAATGCTGCCCGAATCGCTGCAAATTTCCATGTATTTGCTGGCGAGAGCAGCAATCAGATTTCAGCAGATCATCTTGATGCTGCCAAAAGGATTGCACTCTGGCATTTGTACGAAGCTCAGCGCTTTTTCAGTGAGATCGACATGCCACCTGAGAATGCAAAAGCTTTTGAAGTTTATCAGTGGCTTCAGTTCAGGTGCTTAAAGGAGCAGACAAATTTTGTGCTGCGCAGGGTGCTGCAACGAAACGGGCCGGTGCGGAAACCACCCTTGCTGAAAGAAGCACTCAACGTGCTACATGAACATTCTTATTGCCGTGCTGTAAAAGATGGGAAACAGATTCGCATCGAAGTCAACCCATCACTGCTTGGGATCCAAGATGGCTCTTCGTGACTACCTCAAAAACCACAAGACCTGGGCTGCAAAAGCAAAGGAGGCAACTGGCGCTAGTGTCGCAACGGCTTGCGACACTAAGGCCAACCTTCCGACTCAGCAATTATCTGCATCTCCGGCAACTGTCGCAGAAGTCGCAACTATCGCAAGCAGTAGAGAACAGAAAAAATTATTTTCGGAATTTGAAATTACACTCAAGAAAGTTGACCATCTGAAAGATGAATCTCTAGCCTACAAAGATGAAAATGAGTATGTGACCCCACGAATGGAGATCGAGGATAAGGTTGTTTCTAGAACCGGTTCTCCCAGTCCTGCGACAGCTGCGACAGTTGCGACAGTACAGGATTCTTGCTGGATTGCAGGGAAATCTAGTTGCAACACTTCTGCGACAGTTGCGACAGTTGAGCCCATAATCGTTCCCAATGACGAATCTGAAGATCCGATCCTGCACCTCAAGCACCAGATTGAGAACGCTTGGAGAACTCGCACTCCTTGGAGTTTTGATGTTCCAGAAGGCTATGCAGCTAATACACTTTGCCGCCGCATCGCCCACCAACTTGGCAAATGGTGGGACGAAGAACCCGGTACTCAGCTGATGGGGGTCATGGTGTTGCCAGCATTTCCAGAACAACCCGAACGCATTTGTCTTTACGCCTTAGTCTTGGTGAGTGTCATCCTCCTTCGGTCATGGATGATTTGTCTATGCTGTTACAGATACTGGTTCGCTGGGCAAAGTCTTGTCAGGTTGGTGCCGAGTGGCCTATTCCCGCAGTATGGTTCGAAAAAGCTGAGGGGCTGCGTCGCATGGCTGACAACGTAGCAAGGGCTACTGGAAGGGATCGACGAGTTAAATTGATGCAGGATCGGTTACGCTGTGTACCTTGGGACTGTGATGAATAGCCATTGCTTTCAGATCGTCGATGGAGGGGTAATGACCAGAATATGTTTATGGAAGGATGCAGAGTGAGAAAGAATATTGATTTCGCTGGAACCCATCTAGATATCGTTTAGCCAGTGATTATGCTTTCAGATCCTGAAAAGCGATGACCAACTAATCCCTGAGAGACTAGATGAATGAGAGAAAATACCAAAGAAATCAGGAGATCTTGCGCTTGCGCGAGCAGGGCCTCTCGATTCGGGCGATTGCCAGCAAGGTCGGTTGCGCGAAATCAACTGTAGGTCACGTGGTTGCCCATGCAGACGAATTCTCAAAGCTGCCTCCTTCGTTGAGTATTGGCTTTGACTCCGACCCTCAAAAGATTGCCCGCCAAATTTACCTGGTTTTTGGTGAAACCTTTACCAAGAAACTAGGCGATTGCTTGAGAGCAGAAGCCCCGCTCACTCCCCTGAAATCATTGAGAGAATTAGAGCCATCACCAATGAGCGACAGCGGTACGGGATTGCTGCGATTCTGGCAGGAGATCGCTACATGATCTATTGAGTACCAGATCCCAGCCAATAGGGCGTATCGTGGTAATTTGACACTTTTGTCTCGCAAGAAGG
>AGAU01000086.1 GCA_000224765.2 SAR324 cluster bacterium JCVI-SC AAA005
TTGTAGCCAAAAAAAGCCCCAAAAACGACCATTTCTCCGTGTGCAAAATGAAGGATGTCAAGGCCCCTATAAATCAATGCCATACCGAGAGCCATTAGCCCATAAACCATCCCTGCAGTAACTCCAATAACAAGTAGATTAATAAGATATTCCACTACATCACCCAGATAATGATTTAAACTTTAGCAACAGTTCCACCGAGGTATGACAAACGGACTCTATCATCGTTGACCAATTCACTTGCCTTACCTTGAAGGTGAATAATTCCATCACGAATTATGTATGCATAGTCCGCTAAAAGTAATGCCATACGTACGTTTTGTTCAATAATCAAAACAGTTAATCCAGATTTACATATTCGATTTATATTCTTAAATATTTCCAGGACAATCTGTGGTGCAAGTCCAGCACTTGGTTCGTCGAACATAATAAAAGATGGATTCGACATAAGTCCTCTTCCTATACATAGCATCTGAAGTTGGCCTCCACTTAAAAGTGCTGCATTTTGATTTCTCTTTTCTTTTAATATTGGGAAAAATTTATACACAAATTGAAGATTTTCTAAAACTTTCTTTTTGTCCTCAATAATGAATGCTCCCAATTTTAAATTCTGTTCTACACTAAGATCTGGGAATACTTCTTTACCCTGTGTTACTTGAACTAATCCTTGGCGTACAATTTTATGTGGACGTAAATTTGAGATTTCATTGTCATAAAATTTAATACTTCCTTCAAACGGTTTTATTAGTCCTGAAATTGATTTGATAAGTGTTGACTTTCCAGTACCATTCCCACCTAAAAGAGCGATAATTTGTCCCTTTTTAACCTCTAAATCTATTCCATTAAGAATTTGAACCTTACCATAACCAGATTTTAAATCTTTTATTTTAAGAATTGTTTCAGCACTCATGAATTTAGTTCTCTCAAAACTTGATCATCATCTAGTTCTTCACCTAAATAGGCATTAATAACTTTGTTGTCGTTTTTTACTTCAGTCGGTGTTCCTTCAGCAATCTTGGTCCCATAATCAAGAACAGTTATAGTCTTACAAGTTTCCATTACAACCTTTAAAATATGTTCTGTTATTACTAAAGTTGTAGAGTATCTTTTCCGTAAACTCATAATAATTTTAAGTAAGTTATCAACATTGACTGGAGATAGTCCTGCAGCTGGTTCATCTAGTAGCAATATCTTTGGTTGCATTGCCATAGCCCTTCCTAAAGAGAGTAATCTCCGTTGCCCGATTGATAACTCAGTAGCGTCCATAAAAGCATAATCAATTAAACCAATGAATACCAACAACTCCATCATTTCTTCTCTGATCCTCTTTTCTTCAGCTCTAGTTGTTCTTGTACCAAAGATTGATGATAATATTCCATATTTAACGTGAAGATGATAGCCAACCATCATGTTGTCTAAAACAGTCATCTCAGAGAAAAGTCTTAATAATTGAAAGGTCCTTGCCATACCTCTTTCAACTATTAAATGAGTTTCAAGATTTGTAATGTTTTCTCCATTTAAAAAAATCCTACTACCTTCGTCAGTTTTGTAAATTCCAGTAAGCAAATTAAAAAAGGTTGATTTTCCAGATCCATTTGGGCCAATAACACCTCTCACTTCATTTTGATTCAAAGTGAAATCTAAATTATTAATCGCTTTTATCCCCCCAAAACTTTTGGAAAGATTGTTAGTTTCAAGTATTTTCATTTTCCTTTTCTAACTTTTTTATTTTATCAATCGATTCCTTTTGCTTCTCTATAAATCTTTTAGTAATAAAAAACCGATCATAATAGCCACCGATGCCGATTGGAAAATAAATCACTGTTATCAATTAATCATATCCAAATATGATTAATTGATACTGGTAATATTCTCTAGTTAGATCCCATATGAGTGTAATAAAGACAGCACCAACAATACATCCCCAAATATGTCCTATACCTCCGATGACCAGCATTAATATGTAAAGTACAGATTCCTGGAGTGTAAAATTATTTGGGTGGATAAATCCAGGATCAAGGTGTGCGTATAAAGAACCAGCTAAACCAGCATAAACAGCACTTATAACAAAAGCAATTGTCTTGTAGAATCTGAGATTTATACCTACCGCTGAACTTGAAAGCTGATCTTCGCGAATTGCTTTAAAAGCTCGTCCTAATTTTGATTTTAGAATTTTGAAAGAAAAATAAATACTGATAAGGGTAAATGGAATGACTATATAGTAGTAAAGAAAAGCATCGTTGAATGTAAAATCAAAAATTACAGGGGGTGGTATGTTACTGATGCCAATAGTTGCACCAAGGTCAGTATTTACACTTATGTAAATCCTCAATGACTCACTGAATGCAAGGGTTGCTAGCGCTAAATATGGTCCTTGAAGTCGGAAAGATGGTATTCCGACAATAGCTCCAGCAATGACAGTTATTATCACAGCACCAGGAAGAGCCATCCAAAAAGAAAATCCATAATTAATTGAAAGGATTGCTGAACTATATGCGCCCATTGCATAAAGACCAATGTGTGCAACAGTTACTTGACCAGCAAAACCTTTAACTATATTTAATCCTATCGCCATAATGATGTTGATACATATTATGTTTATCAAATGCATCTGGTATAAATTAGGTACAATAAATGGTAACAAGGACAAAATGATAATTATGGCTGCCCAGTAAAGATTAATTCTATATTTATTTGAAAATGACATTAGGATTGGTTTTCCTTTATACCCTACTTATTAAATTATTTCTGATTTTTATTACTTTTAGTAAATAATACTATTATTTTGATTTTTAATTATTTTCATTCAAAGGGTAATATTTTATTACCCTTTGAATGGTTAATAGAAATTACAGCCCATGATTGGGTTTAAACGTAATAGTTCCCAAAACTTTGGTAACAAAATCTTTACCACCTTTTGTGTACTCAATCATCACTGGTGTCTTGTTTCCATCTCTACATTCAGGGGTTGGGTCAGCACAGAAACTGATAGGACCTGAAGCCAGTCCCTGATAATTTTGAATATTTGCAATTGCATCACGTATAGCGGTTCGATCGCTTGCAAGTGACTCATCTGTCAACTTAAGGTCAGCTTTGCGAAGAGCATGTTCAACAATCTGGATTAGATCCCATGCTTGAGAGAAATCATGATCTGGAAGTACCCCATACTTGTCTTTGATCATTCTTGTAAAAAGTTTTGCTATTGGCCTGTCGTCAGCTGCCGAAAAGGCGGCTGTGAAATAAACACCTTTAACCGCATCACCTGCTAATGTAGGAATTTCTTGTTTCGAAGCTCCACTACCGAGAATTCTTTTAACTGACGCTGGAATTCCAACTTCGTAGGATTGGATTAATGCTTTTGCAGCTCCTGCCACTGTACCTGCTGATATGAGTAGGGCATCTGGATTCATTGACTTAGCTTTTAACATATGAGATCGGAAATCCATTTCTCCTTGTTGTACTGTTACGAACATTAAGGGTTGCTTTCCATGATCTCTCTTAATTTCGTCTCGAATTTCCTCTGCCTGAGTTAGTGATGCTGAATCTGCAGAAATGATGTAAGCCAAATCCAAGCCGACGTTTTTTACAATATGAGCTACGTCGACAGATTTGTAGAATCTACTTGAAATTGGAACTCGGAATATCCAATCACTACCTCTCTTAGTTATCTTTGAACTAGTTGAGTGAGGAGTGATGTGTGGGACACCCCCTTTTGCGCTGACATCAACCATTGGTAAAGTTACTGAGCTACAACTAGAACCTATTAGAAGATGTACATTGTGTTGGTAAATAAGCTTTTGAGCATTGGCAATTCCTTTTTCAGACTTGCATTCATCGTTAAGAAAGATAAGCTCAATCATCTTTCCGTTTATTCCACCCGAATCGTTGATCATCTGTATTTCATCTTCCATCATTTTGCCATGCTTGAACCCAATGTCACTTATCATTCTGATGCTAACCCCAATTTTAATCTTACCCTCAGAAAAGGCATAACTTGTAAAGATAAACGTAAAGCACGTCATGATCAGTGAAAATTTAAATATGAGTTTCATTTTTCTCCTTATCACTTAAAAAATGCATGAAAATACATGCTGTTTAATTAGTTTATTTAGCTAATTCTTTATCCAAAAATTATTTTAAAAGATCAGGATAAATTTAGCTAAGTAATCAAAATACTAGTTAGAAAAATTTCTACGCTAGCCATTAGATAAACTATTGTTTTAAAAAAATTTGTCAAGCAAAATAAAAATTATATTTTATTGTATAAAATCAGCTATATAACATGCTTAATGTTGAGTCATTCTTTTCAAATTAATTTAAAATGAGGATTATGTATTTTTGAATATTTAACTTAAACACTTTATTAATTAACTTAATTAAATTATAAATTCCCTTTAAGAGGGGATTTGAGAAGAATAAAGAATCAATAAATCTGAGTTAGATTATAAGCAAAAAAATTCTCTAATTAATGGTATCTAATAATAAAGGTCTTATTTTTACAGACTGGAGTGATTGTGAAAAGTAATAATTCTATTTCGTGGGGTATTTTAGGTACTGGAGATATTGCAAACCAATTTTTATCTTCTTTTCCCAGTCATATCAATGGAAGAGTAATAGCTATTGCATCAAGATCCTTTAACAGAGCAGAATCCCTTGCAAAAAAATATGATATTCCTTTATTTTATGGAGATTACACGCAATTAATTCAAAACCCGGAAGTTGATATAATTTATATAGCAACAATAAATCATGTCCATTTTGATCAAACAAAAAACTGCCTCTTAGCTGGTAAGTCTGTTCTATGTGAAAAACCACTCACGATTGAATTTAAAAAGACAAATGAATTAATAAAAGTTGCCAAAAAAAAGAATTTATTTTTAATGGAGGCAATGAGAACACGTTTTCTGCCTCATATTGTTAAACTTAAGGAAATACTCAGAGAGGATCACCTGAAGGGTGTTAAATTTGGTCAACTCAATTTTGGATTTAAAAAGAATCAGAACATTGAAAGACTGTTTAATAACAAATTTGGTGGAGGAGCATTATTTGATATGGGTGTATATGGGGTTTCAATTATGCTTTATCTGTTTGGTACCCCATCGGATATTTGCGCCATAAGTGATAAACAAGTAAATAATGATGTTGATCGTCTAACAGTTATCATTTTCAAATATTCTTGTGGAAGAATTGTTAAGATGTCTTTTTCCATTGGGCTCAACCTCCCTTTACATTGTTACCTTGTAGGTTCTGACTTTTCTATTCATTTGGCAGATAAATGGTGGAGAGAGCCCTCTCTCCAAATTAATAAATCAAATAGCACAGAGAATCTTGAATTTATTAACTTTTCCAATTTTTCATCTTACATGATTCAACACGTTAATGATTGCATTGAAAATGGGCTGCAGGAATCAACTGAAATGTCATTATCAGATAGTATTGAAACAGCTAGGATCGTTGAGGAAATCTTTTCTAAAATCTAATGATTATTTAGTTTAATTAGGGATAAATTATATGAAAATTGGTTTTATTACTGATTCTTTAAAAGATCTTTCATTCGATGAAGTTCTAATTTTTGCTGCTCAAAACGAAATTGATTGTTTAGAATTTGGATGCGGAAACTATTCTTCAGCCCCACATCTCAATCTGGAAGCATTAGTTAACAGCAAAAAATTGAGAAATCATTTTTTATCAAAATTAAAAGATCATGGTTTACATATCAGTGCACTTAATTGTTCTGGTAACCAACTCAAACCTGGTGTTAGTGGTCGGAAGCATGATCAGATTGTTCGTAAAACGATGAAATTAGCTAATCAATTCGAAATTAACCGAGTTGTAATGATGTCTGGACTTCCTGGTGGTCCTGGTGATAAAAATCCAAATTGGATTATTACTGCTTCCCCCAAGGAAAACCTTAAAATATTAGATTGGCAATGGAATGAAATTGCACTTCCTTATTGGAGGGATCTTAATAATTATGCTCTTAATTGTGGTATTACGAAAATTTGTCTTGAAAACCACGGAATGCAACTTGTTCATAACGTTGAAACTTTTTTTCGCCTTAAAAACTTTATCGGAGATTCAATTGGATTAAATTTTGATCCAAGTCATTACTTCTGGATGGGAGGCGATCCACTCTCAGCTATACCAGTTTTAGGTAATAATATTTATCATGTTCATGCTAAAGATACAAAAATAGAAAAACTTGCTAGTTTAAATACTCTCCTAGAGCCTAAAAGCTATGATGAATATCGTTCACGAACTTGGAATTATTGTACTCTTGGTAACGGTCATAATTCAGAGTGGTGGTTGAACTTTATTAGTACAT
>AGAU01000085.1 GCA_000224765.2 SAR324 cluster bacterium JCVI-SC AAA005
ATTGGATTTCTATTATTTCATTTGGTTGGTTTCCAAATTTATTTGATTATTTTATCATTTTTAAAGTAGAAGTTATAACTAGACAGATTTATTAGACTTCGAATTTTTACTTGAATTGAGGTCCAAAAAGATTTTGAATTTAATAAAGAATAAAAAATTTATTATTAGTAAAGATTTAAGTAACACCAAAATTTTTCTAATCAAGAATTTAATATTAGATTCTTTGAAAGAAAGATTTCCTATAAATTTTATAATTACTACAGTTAAATGAATACGGATATTTCAAAGACAGCTCGTCAATTATTGTACAATGAGACATATGGTATTTTAGCGACCCAATCCAATTCTATTGAAGGGTATCCATTTGGTTCAGTGGTTCCCTACATTTACCATCAAGGTAAATATTTGATAATTTACATTAGCGAACTTGCAGAACACACTAAAAATCTGCGAAAAAATTCTAAGTGTTCCCTAATTGTCAAGGAGAGTGTTCATCAGGACGACGTACAGACTGCTGGTAGATTGACTTGGGTTGGCAACGCTGAGGAAGTTCCCAATGAAGAAGACAGCGTTGTAAAGATAAGATATTTTAGGAATTTTCCCTGGTCACAGAAATACGAAAAGACCCATGATTTTTCATTTTGGAAAATTGATTTAATCCGTGCACGCTTCATAGGAGGATTTGGCGAAATATTCTGGTTAGATACTGAAGAATTGATACTAGAAAATACATTGGAAAATTTTGATCTAGAAGGTGCAATAACTCACATGAATCGAGATCATCAAAGGGCAAACCGCCACTACCTAAAACTAGTTTATGGGCTTTCTCTCGATTAAAATAGTGTTGTGAATATGATTGATCTCGATTCTGAAGGATTTGTGCTACATTATGAAAAGATTCGCTATAGATTTTTCTTTGAAAAGCAAGTAAGTGATATGAAAGCAATCAGAAAAGAATTGGTAAAAATGGCTCACTCCCCCATACCAGATAATTCCAATACCAATTCACTATCCTAAATTCCTTCTTTAATAATCCCCTTCGAAAAATTTTGGATAATATCTGAATCTGTCAGAGATTAACATCAAATCCAAACGTCATTATCAGCGGTCAATTCACCACCAGCATCGCCTGTGTTGACCACTCCTTTTGGTTCAACCAGCAACACCTTGCACTTCTCATCAGCGAAGGGCTTATGTTCCTCTCCACGGGTGACCACGATCATCTCTCCCTCACTCAATTGAATCGTCCGGTCCTCAAACTCAATTCCCATGGAACCCTCTAGCACAATGAAAGTTTCATCGGTATCGGCGTGATTGTGCCAAGTGAACTCACCTTTGATCTTCACCAGTTTGAACTGGTAGTCATTCATTTCAGCAATCACTTTCGGGGACCAGTGTTCTGAAAAGTGG
>AGAU01000084.1 GCA_000224765.2 SAR324 cluster bacterium JCVI-SC AAA005
CTTCGAGCACTGTCACGCGGCACCACTTCTGGAAGCGATTGAGAAGAACCCGGAAGACCTTGAAAAGCTAGTTGATCAGTTCCTATGGATCAACACGTCTCTGGGCAACTGGTCGTACGTCCTGCGTGCTTTGGAGTTGAAGCTGAAGCTTGCCGGCCAAGAGAAGAGAGAGTGGAACTATGAGGAGATCTTGAATTCTTTGGATTTAGCGGCTTAAAAGAGTTCAGAACAGGATATTAACAGTACTCAGTACATTAGGAGTAGATCAGGTACTGATTGGAACGGTGAAGTGAGTAATTTGGGAGCTTACAGATGCCTACAGGGTCTCAAAGGCTATCAGAGCAACAAACAAATAGATTTGGGCTAAATTACGCCATTGAACCTGCTACTTGTCTTTGTTGAGATGAAAAACTGAATCAGGACTGGATGAGCAAGCAGAGGAGACCAAGCAGGTAGAGGGATGGTTCCAATGAGTGCTAATCTAAGCTAATCTCGAGCAATGACAGAATAGTCAACAAACCTCACATACTAGCAAACAGACCAAACAAGAGAAGGCTTATGCAGGCAAGCGAACCTACCCAGAAAAAGTAATAAGCTTTTTTCAACCCATACATGTCTATTAGCCCTTGAACCGCGTTTTTGTGGCTGCTTCTCCCAACTGTGCTGGGTCGTGTGAAACGTTTTAGGGATTCTGGGCCCATATCTTCTTCCAGTGTCTTCCAATTACTCCTTTCGGTTAACCATCTCCATGTCTTATAAAGGCCGTAGAAGAAAACTCCAAAAACAACTAAAGCAAATACTGGTTTCGCATCAGGCCATATTGCGTTGGTAAAAAATCCATAAGCCCAAATAATAGTCACTGAAAGAAAAACAAAGTATTCGATTTTGTATCTTCTGAAAATCAAGCCCCGCAAGAAAATTTGAGCCCAAAAGATGCTCAAAAATATAACAACTACGCACAATAGGAGTTTCCAAAGACCAAATGGATCAATTTCCAAAAGCTCTGGCAATTCTAAGATTCTCCCAAGAGAAAACCTTGTTGAAAATTCATGATCCATTATTGTTTGTAAGCCGAGTGGTGATCTAGATATTTGAAGAAGTCAGTCAGCAGGCATAACTAATTTACATCGCACATGAAGTTCTTAAATTAGGAAAGTTTTTCCCAAAACGACATTTGTATGTGCTAGAAATAAGGTTGTTTCTTAGTCCTGATCGTACCAAGACCGATGAAGAGTAGGGGTTTTGATCAAGATGAGAATTTAACTGTGGTGGTAGAAAGAGTCGTATCCAAGTGCGCCTAGATTGCGCCTGAAGTTAATTTTGAAGAGAATCTGAGGAGAGACTGAAAACCAGTAAGTTCTTAATCTATTATGCTTATCTACAGGTGGCCAGAGGTGGAATTGAACCACCGACACACGGATTTTCAGTCCGTTGCTCTACCAACTGAGCTATCTGGCCATGGTCAGGAAATTGTTCAAAATCCTATTTGATATTGAAGATTATTTAGAAAAGCAAGTGAATTCTAGTTTCTCAAACGATAAACTTGATGGAGCACCAGACCCATCAACATCAAAAAGGCAATCTGAACTTCTCCATCCCGAAAGTTATTTTCAAAAACCCCAGCCACAATAAAACCTGAAATCCCAGCGATTACTCCCCAGAAGATTGAACCTTCCCAGCTTGAAGATTCTACTCTTCTTAATGATAGGATACAGGTTAACAATAAGCCGAATACAATTCCCAAGTAGGAGATAAAGCCGATGACTCCGTAATTCAGCCAAGTCTGCAGATAAATATTGTGTACTCCCGCACTGGCATCATTCATAAATCGATGATTATTTTTTTCGGCTAACGGTATCCGGTATATGTCCATGACATTCTCGTCATTGCCGTAACCTATTCCTAGCATCAGATGGTCTTGTATTCCCTGAATACCTGCGTTCCACATTAACAATCTATCTTTGTTGGCTGTGACGTCTACAGCGCTTGTGAGGCGCTGAACCAAAGCATTATCGATAACTTGCCAATTTTTAGTATCTCCACTGAGTACCTGTTGAAAAATCCAACCACTTAATACCAGTCCAATTATCAAGGCGACAATCCCCAAAATTTTTGAAATTCGAAATAGAAAAATCCAAAACACCATCAAAATTCCTAGCCAAATGCTACGCCCCAAAGATGATATTGCACCAGCGAGCATCACAACGCTACCCAGTCCATAAAACCATCGCCATCTGGTTGAAAGATTCTTCACCGTCGAGAGTAATGAGAAAAGCGGGAAGAGCAATAGTAAATATCCACCGTACGTCAAATGATGAGTAAAATTGCCTTTTCCATGAAAGAACTGGGTGCCATCTGTTGCTGTGTAGTATAAGGTAGTCAGCCTTCTTTCAGTTGAGCGAAGCCAGTCTGCTCCAGTGAAGTACTGAATAATCCCATAGGTCGAGACCAGTAAGAGCGGTACAAAAAGAAAGCGAATTAGTTTCTGTTGTTCGACTTCCAAAACCGCAATGGCTAGCACAAAAGGCAGGAGTAATCGCCAGTTAGTCTGAGCGGAAAAAAAATGATCAATACCAGGGTACCCATTTAAATATCCACTTAGCACAGTTAAATTCATATAAATAATCACTGGCCAAATCAGCCAATGCTTAAAGCCCAACCTTTTTTTTCGAATAAATCGCCAGAGGCTGATTAGGTATATAAAGAATACAGAGGCTTCAGATCCAGCAATACTAAAAGTGCTGAATACGAAGAGAGCATAGATGAAGAATCCAAGATACGTGGATGAATCAGTGAAGAGCCAATTAGTCCAAAATTTTGCAGCCATCAAGTACGTGCCTCATAAATAGCTCTGTAAAGCTGATGAGTCCTAAAAACACGCTTCACGTAATTCCTGGTTTCAATGTAGGGAATGCTCTCAACAAACTCATCGAGATCACGGTTAGGAAATCGCCGCAACCACTCTTTCATACGACCTGGTCCTGCATTATAGCTTCCTGCTATCTGAATCACTTCTCTAAACCTTTTAGATATCTGACCAAGATAGGATGTTCCAAGTTGAATGTTAATCTTCGGATCGAATAAGTCTTTCTCATCTTTCAATTTCAAACCAATGATTTTAGCTACTCTTTTTCCAGTGTATGGCATTAATTGCATCAGTCCACGAGCAGAAGCTGGAGAAACGACATCTGCCTGATAAAGGCTCTCTTCGCGCATGATTGCCAATGAAAGATAAGGATCAATCCCAGCATTTTTTGAGAAATTTTTAACATCTATCCAATATGGTCGTGGGTAAGCAAAAGTCCAAACCTTTTGGTCTTTAATCGGAATACGCTTCAAATCGCCAAGGTAGTGATTGACAACAATTGTCTGCAATGAACGATATTCACCATATTCATTGAGTACCAAACTACTTCTCCAAATCAGTCCCTTGGGAGATTTTAAATCTACCATATTTCGAATGTGCTTAGCTCCAATTTTACCGTCCCCAGCAGCCATCACAAACTCTGCAAATTCTAATTCTATCTTTCTCTGAGGAGCTTTTAGTTCAGGTGGGTTGTCATGCCAATAATCTTTATCTTTGTAGGGTATTTTTTTTGGAACTAGATTGATCATTGTACGCTGTGCCAGCATTCCATAAAATGTGTTGGGGTACCAACTGAGTAGGTTCTTAAAAATTCTTTGAGCCCGTTCTTGCTTCTTTTCTGTAACAGCCAACTTCCCTTGCCAATAAACAAATTTTGCAGCTACTTCAGGATTATTAATTTCGTTCCTAAGGCCATCGTTAATATACTTTAGAGAAGTTTCCCAATTCTTTTGTTGATAATGATACCAAGCCAACTCCCAAGCTGCGATTTCCCCTGAACGCCTTTTGGGGAAATATTTCAGAAGTTTCTGCCACCAAATTTCTGCAATATCATCTTTGTTGTTACCTTTGTAGGATCTGGAGACTTCAAGCAGGATATCTTCGTGAGCATCTGAATAGGGATATTTTTGAGTGATCTTCGCAATGACTTTTGCCATTGAGTTTTTATCATTTTTCTTTCTCCACATCCGAGCTCGCCAATAAAGTTGTCTCTTCTCGGGCATTGAAAAATTCTCTGTAAAGTAACCCTGCTTCATCAATTTCAGGGTCTTTGTGTAGAAACGCTCCCTATGCATAGCCGCCGCATAAATCTCACCTAATTCAGCACGCTCAAATTTGGAAAGGCCATTTAATCGAGTAGGCAAGTGCTTAATGAGATACATATCCAGCCTAAGTCGGCTGATCCTTTTCATTCTATCGACTACTATCTCCCCCGATGGTTTTTGCTTTTCACTTTGAATTCTTTGATTGGAAGCTTCTGCATCCCTCAAATTATCCGGATTCGTCCAAAGCTTCGCTGTCACCCCAAAAGGGACGGTAATGTTCTTACTTTCAGCTACTTTGATAAATTTCTCAGCAAGATCATATTCTGCAAAAAACAAATCTGGCTGATGAAGCGTCTTCTCCAGAAAGCCATAAAGAAGATTCAACTCGTTAGCGTTGTTGAAATGATTCTTCAGCATTAGACGAAGAGTTGGCAGATAAAGAGATCTTCTTGAAGACTCTAGTATTTTTTCGATCGCACCGAGAGCCTTTTCATGTTGTTTCCAGGTCAAATAAAGCCTTACCTGCTGTAGAGCCCAGTAATCTTTATGAGTAGGATGTGTTTGAAACCCCTTTTGGAAAACTTTCTCAGCTTCTGAGTACTCACCAGTCGCTAATAAACTTTTTCCTAAAATGATTTGTGCAAGTGGGGATTGATCTAAAAGACCTTTTTTGATGTTCTCTTTGAGGTCCTGAATTAATTGTACGTGGCTTCCTTGCTGCATGAAATTTAGCCAGCGCTTTGCCTCATTAGAGCCATTGGCATACGCAAAACTTGAGGAGCAAATGGTAAAACTCAGCAGAAAACCCAAAAAACCGTTCCGTATCAAAGCCGAATGCTCTATTTCAGAAGACATCATTGTTTTATAATTGGATTTTTTTTAGTTTAAAGCTCTTCCACAACATACTTGGGCATCAACCCCAGTGGAAACGAAAAGTAGACTAAGAAATGTCACTTAATTGCTAGGTAGAGTTGTATGGAAGAGCAAGATACAAACCGTGTTCCATTGATTGTCCGACAGCGACCAAGAAACCATGGGGCCTCTAGCAAGCTTGCTCCCTATAAACCACCAGCGGATACCTACGACCTCTTCAGCAACCCCAAAAGTCCCTTTCTAGAGCGCTTGGTCACTTCTACGACTGAACAAACGAAACTCAGTTCGGAAAAACTTCAGAATCTTTTCGAAAAAATGCAGGAGAAAGGCGGTTCTTATCGTCTTGCTTATCCCTCGGCAAAAGGTGCGCACGAAAAACGAAGCATTGCTCCCGGAACTATTCCTGGCAAATCTCAGACCTACGGAAATCCTTCAGAATCCTATGAAGCCCCGCAACGACTCCAGCATTTTGTCCAATTGTTCATGGAACAGGTTCTCTCTGATCTCAGAGAGAACCCATTTAGACTTACAAAACTGGTTCAAGATTTAGCTAAACTATTTGAGGAGCAAGATATTCGCATACGTGTTTATGATGCGTATCGAACATTTAAAAGTTTTGATCAACTCTTAGAAACCCTCACCCGAATCAGCGAAGATACGGAGATTGAAAATTTTGAACTCTTCTGCAGCGCACTCGTTGGCTTTTACAGCCAACTCAAACAATAATAGAGCAACTACCACTAATCAACCTTCCCAGCAAAATATTCTGAATTTCTCTGACCCTTCCCGGCCTGCTTGGATTGAAGTTGATTTTGCAGCTTTGGCACACAACCTCTCAGAAATTCGAAAAAGAGTTAAACCAGCGAGGGTGATGGCTGTCGTCAAAGCAAATGCATATGGTCATGGTTTGGTTCCAGTAGCACGCTTTTATGAACAAACCGCCGTCGATATGTTGGGCGTAGCCCTGCTGGAAGAAGCAATTGTTTTAAGAGAGAACAAAATCGCTTGCCCAATCCTTGTCTTTGGAGGTCTGCTTGAAAGTCAGATTCCTCATTTTCTGCTCCATCAAATTGATATTACCGTTTCTTCACTCTCTAAACTGGAACAGGTGGAAGGATGGGCATTGCACTTGGGCTGCAAAGCAAGAATTCATTTAAAATTGGATACAGGGATGGGCAGGATTGGAACTCGGGCTTGTTCAGCAATGCCGATGATCGAAGCAGCACTTCTCAGTAAAAATTGTGAATTGATCGGAATATTTTCACATTTTGCTTGTGCGGATGATCCACATGACAAGATGAATGCACTGCAACTGGAACGCTTTGAGGAAGGCATTGGGCACTTTGAGAAGCTTGGTGCTCCAATACCAATGCGCCACATAGCTAATTCTGGAGCAATTCTGCATCAGCCAAAAAGTTTTTTTGATATGGTTAGACCAGGTATCCTTCTATATGGAATCCAGCCAGACGCTAAAAGCCTAGTAGAGTTAGAACTTAAGCGTAGCTTGAGCCTCAAGGCAAAAACTGTCTTTCAAAAGGGAATGTGGAAGGGGCAAACTGTCAGCTATGGTGCTACCTGGAAGGCCACAAAGAATACTTGGATCAGTACTCTTCCTATCGGATATGGAGATGGTTTTATGAGAAGTTTGTCTGGTAAGGCAGAAATTATTTATGAAGGAAAGAGATTTCCAGTGGTTGGTAAGATCTGTATGGATCAAATGATGATTGAAAGTCCCGAGAAGTGCTTACCAAATGATGCTGAGGTCACCCTGATTGGGATGAATGGTAGTGAGGTAATCACTGTAGAACATTTGGCTGACCAAGCCCAAACCATTCCATATGAAATTTTAACCAATTTGAATTCCCGCCTACCAAGATACTATTCGTAACAAAATCTCAGGCTTCAATTCTTTGTGCTAAGCCGGTCGTTTAGTATTCAAAAATTCGATTAGTCTCCTTTCTCAAAGAGTCATGCCAGTTTACTGCAAGATAATCCAATTCAAATGTTTTCCCTCCAAGGCATCAGCCATTGCTTTTGCCATTTGAGAAGATCGTCATAGTTGCACCCAAATACCTTAAATTACCATATTCTGTATTCCTCAAAATGCTCTGATCAATTCCGCTGAGCTAGGCTCATTGCCTTCTAGTTACGTAGAAAATTGTTGCAATTCATATTCTTTGGCAAAATATCCCCGAACAGGATGAAACACCAAGAAACATTCTGGATTCCAAGATTTTGCTAATTTCCCTTTAATTTGTTCATCTAATTTTTCAACTTCCGAAGAGAACTTAAGAAAGTTAGACCTGAAAGGTCTCACTATTTTCTGAAATGATTGCCATACTATTCAAGGATCTGTTCTGCCATTTTTTGAACGTTTGGTGGTGCTAGCCGGATGTGAGGATCCATTGAAGTGCCTGATTGTTTATCTTTATCATGATGTCCTTCTTCGTAGGAATAGTAGTGATCTTCTATTTCTACTCGTTCGATTGCCTTTGATATTGTTATAACATTCATCAAGGGGTTCAAACTCATTAACCTATCCAAACAAATCTTTTCAGCTGCGATTTCCTTAAGCATAAAATAAACATTCTCTTTAAGCTATTCTCTCATTTCAGACAGGTTCGGTGCAAATGTACCTATGTCCTGCCTTGGTGGATCCTGATGCACATCTTCAACGAAGTTTCTACCCATTGACTTAAAGAAGTTTTCATTTGGGGGAATTGTAACTGCGACTAGTATTTTTTCATCAACGAGTAGACTTGTTGTTGTAAATATTAAAACGCAGCCCATAACTGGGGCAAACAATCGATTCATTTTAATGCCCGAAAATTTTTGAAAGTTAGTTGCAAAAACAGAAATATTCTGTCAATTTTGAATGCCATTTACAATTTTGTCGCAATAAATTGAATAAACTAAAAAATTTCCTATGAAATACTGTTTTGGTTACACATTTTGCGTCTTTTTTTTTCTTTTCGAGTGTTACGCACAAAGCTCCTTGGATGCTCACGTACATGGTAAAGCTGAACTGAACATTGTTTTTGAAGGCCAAAAACTACTAGTTGAATTGGAGAGTCCTTCTTTCAATTTGGTTGGTTTTGAACATGAGCCAAAAACATTGGAACAAAAAAATCTTGTTAAAAAAACCATTGAGTTGCTTGAGAACTTCAAGAGTGTTGCTAACCTCTCCGAGGAAGCGAGTTGCAACATAATAGACACAAAAGTATCTACTTCTATGAAAGGAGTGGAAGAAGGGCTTGGCGAACATCATGAGGACGAACATCATGAGGACGAACATCATGAGGACGAACATCA
>AGAU01000083.1 GCA_000224765.2 SAR324 cluster bacterium JCVI-SC AAA005
ACCTGGATTCTTGGATGATGGGCCAATCAGAAGTGGTGCGGCTCGTTCAAAAATACGGAACTGGCAAACTCGGCTTGCTGGAGGGAGTGATGGGCCTCTTCGATGGGGCCAGTCCCGTCAGCGATGAAGGCAGCACTTTGGAGTTGGCTCGCTGGCTAGATTGGCCAATTGTGCTGGTCGTTCCGGTAGCCAAAGCAGGACGCTCAATCCGGGCTGCGATTCGAGGTTTTCAGTTGGAGGCAGGTGCAGATCGGATTCGGGGCTTGATCCTTAATCAGGTCAGTGGTGAATCTCATGCGAATTACCTGAAGCAAGCGCTGGCTGATTTGAAGATTCCTATCCTGGGGGCCTTGCCAGGATTACCAGAATTACAATGGCCGGAGCGTCACTTGGGTCTGCAAGCGGTCAGTGAAACATCCCTGCCGGATCGGGATTCTTTGGGAAGGTTGGCAGAGCAGTACCTGAATCTTGATCAACTCCTTTCTCTGGTTCCTCAGCCTGGACAATGCTCTGTGAGCGAGGCGATTGAGACTCCTGCAAAACCAAGCTGCCGAATCGGTGTGGCCCAAGACGCAGCCTTCCACTTCCATTATCACGAGAATTTGGAGTGGCTTCGTCAACAAGGTGTGGAGTTGGTCAAGTTCTCACCACTTGAGGACAAGGTCTTACCCCCTGCGCTGGATGGGATTCTACTCAGTGGTGGCTTTCCCGAGTGCTTCGCTAAAAGATTAAGTGACAATCAATCCATGCTGAAGAAACTCAAGGAATTCATTGAAGCAGATGGTGGCTGCTATGCCGAATGTGGAGGCTTAATGCTGCTCGTAGATTCCTTGCGCTTGTTGAACGGTAACGAATACCCGATGGCAGCGGTGATCCCCGGGACTGTCAGCATGACATCCAGGTTACAGCATTTTGGCTACAGTGAGGCCAAACCAACGAATCATCAGGAAAGCTGGCGGGGACATGAATTTCACCACTCAAAGTGGGAACAGGAAACAAGCCAGGCCAATGCTTGGATGGTTACAAAAAGAAATCGTATGGGTTCCCGTTTGGAGGGGTATCGCTACCGAAATCTACACGCTTCGTACATCCATCTATACTTCCCAACAGCGGCTCCTTTACTCTCAGAACTTTTCTTTAAAAAGGTACAGGCATGATCATTGGCGTTGGCATTGGACCAGGTGATCCCGATTGGTTGACGCAACGCGGTGCCAAGCTGATTCGGGAAGCGGAATGGATCGTGGGCTTCCGAACCGTCAATGGGTTTGTGCAGCAGATGATTCCTGAATCTGCAGAGGTTCTGCACCTGACATACAAAAACCAGACGGAGGAGTTGGAGCGTGCCGCTCGTTCCCATCAGCAGGGTAAGAATGTTGTAGTACTGTTCATGGGTGATCCACATTTTTCAGGGTTCCAGATGATTGAGCGCTTAGAACGAGCCTGTGGTCATCGTGTGGAAATATTGCCCGGAATCAGCGCCGTACAAATCCTGGCTTCCAAAACCAAGGTCTGCTTTGACGAGACCACCTTTCTCACCTTTCACCGCAGGGGTGATTTAGAACCCTTCAAACGCCATCTACTGCACGTTCTTGAAGATCAGCGCAACGCCATTGTCATCCCGCACACCTGGGATTTCATGCCTGCAGCAATCGCCAGTTATCTGATCGAGCAAGGCATCTCTTCAGTCCATCAAGTGGAGGTCTGGGAACACCTGACGGCAACAGAAGCTGCTTGGCAAGGAACCCTTGCAGAGTGTGCTCAGGAATTCAGTGACATGAGCATCATGCTGATCCGCACTCTTCAGCCAATGCCAAGCCAAGTGTAAAGAAAAATGCATCGTGTTGCCACTGAACCAGGACACCTGGACCAAACCCAACCCAGCGCTAAAATCGAGCAGACCTCTGCAGAGTTGATCTTCATCAGTGCAGCTGATTCCGATCTATCTCTAGTCGCTCAGGCCTGGCTGCCAATATTTGAGAATCGCTTGCGCTTCGT
Source organism: SAR324 cluster bacterium JCVI-SC AAA005 (assembly GCA_000224765.2). GTDB lineage: Bacteria > SAR324 > SAR324 > SAR324 > NAC60-12 > JCVI-SCAAA005. The sequence goes on from AGAU01000083.1 coordinate 1,996, forward strand.
GCACGCCTCCGCCCTCCAACATCCCGAAACTGTTGAACACTATGCTCACGAAGTCCTCTGCCATAGCCGCTTGATTGTGCTGAGGTTGCTTGGTGGCGCATCCTACTTTCCACACCTGATGGATGAGTTGCAGCATCTTCGCCGGCATCCAGAGCGAAACTTTCGGATTCTGCTACTTCCCGGAACAGAGCAATGGGATGAATCGGTATGTGATTACAATGACTTCTCTGAGAGATTTGCCCAAAATTGTTTCACCTACTTGCGAGAGGGTGGTGTCTTTAATGCCGAACAACTTGGACGCCTGCTACTGCGGGAATTGGATGATGCATCCCATGTCGAAGTGGAAGCCCCACAGGTGATGCCACGATTTGGCTGGTACGGCGATCCACCTGGAGTAGCGACCCAGCAGCCTGTGGTCTGGTTGTGCTTCTATCGAGCCTGGTATCAAACCGGCGATTTAGCCGTAGTCGATGCCCTGCGCAGGCAATTGACAGCCAACCAGTTGAGTGTTCGCTGTTGCTTTGCCTACAGTTTGCGTGATCCAGATACACAGCACTGGCTGCGACAAGTGGCTCTGGAAGAACCTCCCCAGGCGATCCTGACCACACAGAGTTTTGCGATCAGTTTGCAGTTTCTTGAACAGGAGTGCTGGTTTGAGGAGTTCGACTGCCCCGTGCTACAACTACCAGTCTCTCTGCAGGACTCAGATACGTGGGAGCACAATCCACGTGGTTTGGCACCGGCTGAAGTCGCCATGAACGTGGCTCTTCCTGAAATTGATGGGCGAGTCTTGGCAACCGTTGTTGGCTTCAAGGAAATCAGCCAGGAAGTTCCAGAGGCAGAGTGGATCTTGAAGCGCTTATCTCCCGTTTCAGAACAAGTCGAATTCGTAGCGAACATGACTTGGAGTTGGGTGCACCTGAGACAGTTGCAGAATGCTGAAAAGCGTGTGGCAATCATCCTAGCCAACTATCCGAACAAGGATAGCCGCCTCGGCAACGGAGTAGGCCTGGACACTCCTGAAAGCGTGGCCTTGTTTCTTCAACAACTAATCCAGCAAGGCTATTCCCTTGGAACCGAAATCCCAGTTGATGGGGAAGCCTTGATTACCCGGTTGCAGCAGGGCATTACGAACGATCCTGACGGCAACTATGGCAAAGAATGCGAGCACTGGCTCACCGCAAAGCAGTTTGAAAAATGCCTACAAGGGTTACCTGGCAGCTTGCGCCAGCAGTTACAGTCGCACTGGCCGACAGAGCAGGAATTCTACCCGATTGCTGGCTTCACGCTGGGAAAGGTGTTCATTGGCTTGCAACCTCCAAGAGGTTTTGGCGAACAGACCCAAGCGATCTATCACAGCCCTGATCTGCCTCCACCACCAAACTACCTGGCCTTCTACTGGTGGTTGCGAACAGAGTTTCAGGCAGACGCGATCATTCATTTCGGCAAGCATGGCAATCTAGAATGGCTTCCAGGACGAAGTGTTGGACTGGGTGCCGAAGATTTTCCATGGCAGGTTCTGGGTCCCTTACCCCATCTGTATCCCTTCATTGTCAACAATCCCGGAGAGGGAACCCAGGCCAAGCGCCGATCCTCCGCTGTGATTGTTGATCATCTGACTCCACCCTTGGCTCGAGCCGGTCTCTACGACGAACTGCAACAAGTCGAGCGACTGCTGGAAGAGCATTCGCACTGTGAGACGATGTTTCCAGAGCGGGCCCATGAACTAGAACATCAGATCGAGCACTTGTTGGAGCAAGCCAGTTGGCGAGAAGAGATCCCCGAGGAAGAAGACTGGCTCAATGCACTCAGCAATTTTCTCTGTGACATCAAAGAGAGTCAGATTCGTTCAGGATTGCATATTTTCGGGAAGGTGCCGAGCGGACAGCAGCGGACTGAGTTCCTGCTAAGTCTGCTACGTTTGGGAACACCACACTCTCGAGGATTGCTACATTGTCTAGGGGATCTACCGAAGGATGTTGATCTGCAGACTCTTTCAGTCTTCCTACGGGATGAGTTAAATGAACGGGCTAAACTTTGGGTCGAAGGTGCTTGCTCCGGTACGGAAGAACCCACTGACTCCAGTGAATTACAGCAAATACGAAAGCTGTTGCAGGAAGTCCTGCTGCCACGGCTCTTGGACTGTGAACGGGAAACTGAGCAGTTGCTCCGTGGCTTGTCTGGAAAATTTATTCAGCCTGGACCTTCCGGTGCACCCACACGTGGAAGGTGCGATGTTCTACCAACCGGACGGAATTTCTACGCTGTCGATCCCCGTACCATTCCCACTCAGACCGCCTGGAAATGTGGACAAGGACTCGCAAATCGACTGCTTGATCGTTACCGCGAGGAACATGGGACCGATCTAAGGCACTTGGCGCTGGTAATCTGGGGGACCTCGAACATGCGGACCGGAGGTGACGATATCGCCCAGGCGCTTTGGCTCTGGGGCTGTAGTCCTGTCTGGGAACCGACCTCGGGACGTTTGTTAGATTTCGAGATCTTGCCGCTGAGCGTGCTGAGTCGTCCCCGCGTAGACGTGGTTCTTCGTGTTTCTGGACTCTTTCGGGATGCCTTTGGCGAGACGATGCGTCTGCTCGCCCAAGTACCCAAGCGTCTTGCAGAATTAGAAGAACCCGAGCAAGACAACCCGATCCGAGCTTCATGGCACTCGGAAAAGCATCGCTTACAATCTAAGGGTATCCCTGCTGAACAGTCCCAGGAATTGGCCCATTTGCGAGTCTTCAGTGCCGGTCCTGGCTGTTATGGTACCGGGCTGCTACCCTTGTTGGATGCTGGCAACTGGCAGACCAAGGCGGATCTGACTGAAGTCTTCCTCAAGTGGGGTGGACACGCCTATGGTACGGACGGGCAGTCGTGGGAGGAACCTACTTTGTTCAAGCAGCGGCTGGGCGAAGTTGAGGTCGTCCATCAGAATCAGGACAACCGAGAGCATGACATTCTCGACTCTGATGACTATTTCCAGTTTCAGGGTGGACTCCACGCTGCTGTTGAACAGATTCGTGGGAAAGCACCAGTGACCTATCATGGAGATTCCAGCAATCCCGAACAGTTACGAATCCGCAGCTTGAAAGAAGAATTTAATCGAGTCTTCCGAAGTCGTGTTCTGAATCCACGCTGGTTGGAAGCAATGCGACGGCATGGCTATAAAGGAGCCTTCGAAATGGCTGCCACTGTCGATTACTTCTTTGGTTACGATGCCACCTGCGATGTAGCCTCTGACAATCAATACGCTGATATGGCTCAGCAACTGCTGTTGAATCCAACCCAACAGGAATTCTTCCGTCGCTACAACCCACAGGCGCTGCGAGATGCCACCCAACGTCTGCTGGAAGCTCACGAACGTGATCTTTGGGAAAACCCTGCTCCAGAATTGTTGGAACAGCTCCGTCATCAACTTCTGGAGTTGCAAGGAGATCTCGAATGACCCCACGCTTTCCTTTTGTTGCCATCGTTGGGCTGGGACTGGCCAAACACTCACTGATCTATCACACCCTTGATCCAAGACTGGGTGGGATTTTACTGCAAGGGCATCGTGGGTGTGCGAAAAGCACCCTGGCCCGAGCGTTTACCGATCTACTACAAACTAGCAGCCAGGATACAGTTCCTTTTGTTGAGGTGCCCTTGGGAACCACGGAGGATCGTCTACTTGGATCAGTCAATGCTGGCAATCTGGTTGAGCAAGGCCAGTGGCAACTACAACCGGGATTGATGGCGCAAGCAGACGGAGGAGTACTTTATATAGATGAAGTCAACCTACTCCCAGACCATCTGACCGATTCCCTGCTGGATGCAGCTGTCAGTGGCAAGCAACAGGTCGAGCGTGATGGATTGTCAGCCAACCTGAAAACGCGCTTCATCCTTGTGGGTTCGATGAACCCCGAGGAAGGGGAACTACGTCCTCAATTGAAGGACCGCTTTGCCCACAAGCTATTGATCCAGGATAACTTTGAGGTTCCAGAACGGATGGAGATTGTCCGACGCAGAATGGAGTTTGAAGATGATCCAGAAAAGTTTGCTGAGACTTGGCAGGCTGAAACGCAGGAGATTTTGCGAAAATTAGCTACCGCCAGGAACCTGCTCCCACTTGTGGTGATTCCGGAGATGTTCCGGATCCAAATTGCTGAAAAAGCAAAGCAACTGAAGCTCGAAGGACTACGCACTGAGTTGGCGGTCTTACGGACAGCCCGCTGTGCAGCCGCATGGCAGGAAAGTCAAACTCTGACGGAGGATCATGTGCAAGAAGCCTGGGAATTGTGCCTTGGGCAGTCTATCTCCCAGATCGCTCCGCCAAGTCCGCCCACCGAGCAACAGCCCCACAATCAGCAAATTCCACCGCGACCGAAGTGGCAGACCTCTCGGCAACCTCGAGGTACTCGGCCTGAACCAATCTCCCTGCGAACCGATTTAAAGACCAAGAAGGATGATATCGTCTGGCAAGCATCACAGTCGATGTTGGGGCCACCACCACCATTTAGAAATTCTGCACAACAAGGGAGAACTCTGGACTGGCTGGCAACCTTGCGCAAATCCTGGCGAGGTTTGAATAATTCTCCTGTTTGGCAACTGCAGTATGCTCGCACTCAGCGCCGTCGCTTCTGGTGGCTGCTTGTCGATGCGAGTCGCTCGACTGGGAGTACTGATTTTCTTGCCCTTGTCAGGAATCAACTTATCCAATTGACTAAGCGGTGTCGCGCAGACCGCTTTCACCTCATGGTGCTACAATCCGGCGAGAGTCTCTGCTTGGGTCGAAAGATGAGTGCCATCGAGGCAGAGAGGAGACTTCGGGAAATACGGGAAGCTGGTGGTGGCAGCGCCTTGTTCAAATTGCTGCGTCAATCCCAGGTTGCTCTTAGACGGAGTGGAGTTGGTCCCAAAGATCGGTTGATCTTCGCATCCGACGGCCTGTTTGAGGTCACTGGAAGTACTGTAACTAAAGAGCAATCTAAGTTGCGTCAGCATTGGCAACAGCTACTCAGTTCAGGAATAGCCAGTCAATGGTGGCATCCAGCGAGTGTAGCCGGTCTGGAAAACTGGGTGGAAGAGCTATCGAAAGGGCTTCGCTTGACGACCATGCAGTTAGAGGAGGGATGAACAAGAAAGTTCGACAGCTTTCGACAGACAACAAAATGGCCTCCGTTCATCAGCAAGATGACGATCCTGAAAAAATCATTGATCTCGGCACGCGCATTCCAGTGCTGCGAACTCCGATTGCTTCAGATGTGTTGATAGAAGCCGCCCTCAGTCCTGAGCAGTGGAGAATCCAGGAACAACAGACAGTTATTGCCCAAACACCTCCGAAGCGTACCTGGCCATAGCTGAGTACTTCAGGCATACTTCTGTTTTGCTGCCCTAACCTTGTTCCTCTGCCTATGAACTTGTAAATACCTTATGCCGATTGCGTCAAATACCCTTTGGTCTAAAGCAGGATTGTCAATTCAATGAAGGCCAACTCAAAAATGAGTTATCTTCTTCGGCTTTGGTGATGTTGGATAATCCACACATCCCAACCATTCGGGGTTTTCCAAGAAAAACCTTGTTGTCACTCAAAGATGATAATCAACAAACTTGCTTAATGATTGATGAATCAGATCTTGCTTTTGTAGACCTAGATTCATCTAACAGCTTGGTCCCCACAACTCGTCCCAATCTGATCGTGTTGAGAACAGTAACTGAGTCCCACGGCTGGCTTGGCCTGGGTCCAAATTATTTTGCCGCAGGTAATCTTGATCTACACAGCTTTCTTGCAAGAAGATTTTCACCTACCTTAGTCCCTGGGTGGGTCCAGCAAACCGGCTTGGAGCTCGTTCATCAGGAACCAACCGTCCAGCGCGAGGAACTCGCTGACTTCCGTCATGAAATCCTGCCTCAATTGCAGTGTCACTCTCACCTCAAGATCATTCCTGGCAACGCTCCCTATGATCTTTTAAAGGCCACTTCAGATTTATTCGCTACTCTGGGGAAACAACACTCTGCAATAGATCTCACGATGCGTTGGGGTGAGCATTACTCCGGCTTGACTTATAACCATCTACATTTTGCTCTTTGGCATCATGAGGGACTTCAGCAATTTCTCTCCGTCCTGAAACAATTGGAGTACTGAGTCTTGGCAAAAGCATTGATGCTCCAAGGAACAGGTTCTGGAGTCGGCAAAAGCCTTCTCTGTGCCGGCCTCTGTCGTCTACTCGCAAAACGCGGTGTTCGAGTAGCTCCCTTCAAAGCACAGAATATGGCACTGAATTCAGGAGTCACTCACTCTGGAGAGGAGATGGGACGTGCCCAGATTCTGCAAGCTCAAGCTGCTGGATTAGAACCGGATGTGCGGATGAATCCGATCTTGCTCAAACCCCAGGGACAGGGACGATCTCAGCTCATACGATTGGGTAAAGCTATTGGGAGCTATGCCTACCGGGACTACTACCGACTGGCAGAAGAAAACTTCACGATTGTCCGGAAGGTTTATGATGAACTGTCCCACGATTTCGAGTTGCTTATTCTGGAAGGAGCCGGCAGTCCTGCCGAGATCAACCTTCAGCAGACTGACCTTTCAAACATGCGGATGGCTCACCATGCCAACGCCCGGGTCTTGCTGGTAGGCGACATTGACCACGGAGGAGTCTTCGCTTGGCTCAAGGGGACTTATGACCTTATCCAGGACAAATACCGTCCCCTGCTTTATGGTTGCCTGATTAACAAGTTTCGGGGGGATTACACTTTACTCGAACCAGGCATCCGTCTCTTTGAGGAAAAGGTTCCGCTACCAGTGCTGGGTACCATTCCCTACGACTCCTTCCAACTTGACGAGGAGGATTCCCAGCAGATTCGCTCAACTCCACGTGAAAACGCATCCCTACGAATTCATGTTGTCCACTTACCACAACTCTCTAATTTTACAGACTTTGCTCCTCTACAACGCCAACCAGACATTTCTCTGGAATACATCGAACAGCCTACGAATAGCCGACTACCGGATGTGTTGATTCTACCAGGCAGCAAGGGCACATTATCCGATCTGCAAATCCTCCGAGAAAGGGGATGGGAAAGCTGGATTCGGCATCATTTGGGAAGCTTTCTACTGGTGGGAATCTGTGGTGGTTTCCAGATGCTGGGAGAGTGGATTACTGATCCTGCAGGCATTGAAGGCGCAATCGATGGTGCATCTGGTCTGGGTATTCTGCCTTTACAAACTGAGATGGCAGCTACAAAAATTCTGCAGCGCACTGAATACAAGGGTCTGGGTATTCTCAAAGAATTTCAAGTGAGTGGCTACGAAATTCATGCAGGAAGATCGCAACTACAGGAAGCAAAATGGATGGATTTGGTGGAGCCATCTGGATTGTGTGTCTGGGATGAAAAGCAGAAAATTCTTGGAACTTATCTGCACGGCATCTTCGATAAAGGGGAGGTAGCAAATCGATTGCTAATGCTTACTGAAAAGCAAATTCAACCCATTCCAGATCATGCACAGGAAAATTTGCGAGAGTTGGATCGATTGGTTAATCTCATTGAGAGTCACTGTAACTTGTCGAGGATATTTGATGGGCTTTGCTGAACTCACCCTAACCAGTTGGGGGAGTCCTCTACTATTGATTTGGTCGATCTTCCTTTTGGATCTTTGGTTTGGTGATCCCGTTTATCGATTTCATCCAATTCGGCTGATTGGCTCTTTGCTGAGCTACTTAGAGAGATGGCTGTATGCCATAGGCTGGAACGGTTACGTAGGAGGCATCCTGCTCGGTTTGCTTCTTTTAGGGATCGTACTGGGGTGTTACTTCATTTTGCAAGGATTCTTAAACGATCTACATCCAATCTTTGGTTGGGGTGTTGATCTTTTTCTAGGCTACAGTCTACTAGCCTTACGAGATCTGGAGATACATGGGTTACGTGTTTGGCAAGCTACTACCGATAGCAATCTAATGAAAGCTCGGGAGGAAGCAGCCCAATTGGTGGGGCGAGATGTAAAAGAACTCGATCTCACAGGTTGCAATCGAGCAACCCTGGAGAGCCTCAGCGAAAACCTATCTGATGGAGTAGCATCTCCTTTATTCTGGCTGACATTGGGAGGAATTCCAAGCATGCTTGCCTTCAAAGTGATCAGTACCATGGATTCAATGGTCGGCTATCGCAATGATCCTTACCTGAGCTTTGGCTGGTTCGGAGCAAGAGCGGATGATCTAATGAATTGGATGCCAGCTCGGCTGACCTGGGTCATGTTAAGTATTTCGGCTTGGATTCTGCCAGGTTACGATGCCCGTATGGCATGGTCGATTGGGTTGTCTCAAAATCAATATATGCCAGGGCCCAATGCTGGTTGGGGACAAGCTGCATCAGCAGGTGCACTGCGTGTTAGATTAGTAGGTGAAAAATGGAAAAATGGCAGGCTTCAACACAACGTCTGGCTAGGGTATCCTGATGATTCTGCCGAGGTTGGTGCAGACTCAATTCCAAAACTAATCCGTCTGAATCGCTACGCTACACTGCTACTACTCATAATCATCAGCTTATTGATTGCTATTTTTAACTGAAATTATTGACTCTATCGAACTAATGGAACTACAAATTCTTGTACGCAAGTTAAAGGATTGGGAAGATCGACTAGAGGAGCAACGGCGACAACTTGAGCAGGAAGAGTGGAACTCCTTGCAGCAAGTCCCTGAAGCTAAAGAGCGTTTGTTGGATCCTGAGGAATTAGAAGAGATCGCTGACCAATTTCGTCAACAACGAACGAAAGTACTCCCAAGATTTCAACGTGCCTATCAACGCTCGAAGCAGCGTTTAGAAGGGCAACTCGGATTACTCTATGCTGGATTTCTTAAGGATTTTCAGGAGGAACTGCAAAAGTTACCTGCTTCAGAATTCCGGGAATCACTCAGTGATGACCTGCGGCGCGACACTTTTTAACGAACTCACCAATGCTGACCAAGCTAGCTCAGGGATACTTATTATTACAAGGTATCGTATTTTTTGGTCTGGGAGTTTGGTTTCTGATTGAGCCCATAACCATGGCTAGTGCGATTGGTCTGATACCCGAAAGCCCTGCCGGATTCACTGAATTACGGGCTGTCTACGGGGGCCTAGAAATCGCCTTAGGGATTTTTCTAGTAGTTACAGGTTGTCGGGCGAACTGGTCAGAGATTGGGCTTTGGCTTCTTCTTTCCTGCTATGGAGGGATCACTACAGGACGTATTATCGGGATCCTACTAGATCAACCTGATGATATTTTCACCCTTGAATTGCTTAGTTTTGAGGCAGGGAGTTTACTAATCGCGATTTTATTGGTTTTTGGAAAGAAGCGCAGTTCTTAACTTCCTGATGACAAAAAGCTTGCTTGCATCAGAAAGCTTATTTATTTTGGTAGATTATTATTTTTTCAAGCTACGTGACACTTCTCTGAAGCATAGTGAACATCAGTGACCCTGCCAGCCGCTGAATCAACCTGCTGCAATCACGGTCCCTACCCTCTGCCAATACTTGGTGTTTTCCCCCGATTGCTAACTGACCAAGTTGGAAAACTGTCATGGCCCACTCCCATACTTCATTGAGCCAGTATAACTGTTATGGACGCGGCATCTCAAATTCTACAGAATACACGTAATATCGGTATTTCGGCACATATCGACAGCGGAAAGACGACTCTGACAGAGCGTGTTCTTTTCTATGCTGGGCGAATTCACAAAATCGAGGAAGTCCGCGGTGGTGGCGCCGGCGCAACAATGGACCACATGGACCTCGAACGCGAAAAAGGAATTACTATCACCTCTGCAGCCACCACAGTGCAGTGGCAAGACAAGAAAATCAATATCATCGACACTCCCGGACACGTCGACTTTACCGTAGAAGTAGAGCGTTCGCTACGTGTTTTGGATGGTGCTATTCTTGTGTTGTGTGGAGTCTCTGGAGTGCAATCGCAGTCCATTACGGTAGACCGGCAGATGAAGCGCTATAAAGTACCTAGATTGGCCTTCATAAATAAGTTGGACCGGATGGGTGCAAACCCTTGGAGAGGAATCCAGGGGATTCGCGATGTCCTCGGTTTGAACGCTGTTGCCATGCAACTCCCCATTGGTCTGGAAGAGAACCATGACGGTGTTGTGGACCTTGTCACCATGAAGGCCTACTTCTTTGATGGAGACAATGGTGAGAATGTGCGTGAGGAAGAGATCCCCGCAGACATGGTTGATGACGCTCAAGAAAAGCGCCAGGAAATGCTGGAAGCTGTCTCGATGTTTGATGAGCAGATGATGGAAGACCTGTTGGAAGAAAAAGAAATTACAGAAGAAGCAATTCATGCTGCGATCAAGAAGGGAGTTAATAGCCTTGAATTTGTACCAGTATATCTTGGTTCAGCTTTCAAAAACCGTGGTGTGCAGAAACTATTAGACGCCGTAAACACCTACTTGCCATCCCCACTGGAAGCTTCTGCCAATGTGGCTACCGTTATCAAAGGGGGTGATGAGGAGCAGGAGAAAGTGGAATTGAAGTGCGATCCAGATGAGGATCTTGTCGCCATGGCATTCAAACTGACAGAAGAACAGTTTGGTCAATTGACATACACCCGCATTTATCAAGGCCGCCTGCGCAAGGGTGATCAGGTTATCAACTCGCGTACGGGGAGAAAACTGCGCGTTGGCCGCATGGTGCGCATGCACTCCAATGATCGTGAAAACATCGACATTGCCGAGGCTGGAGATATTGTTGCAATGGTGGGTGTCGATTGTGCCTCAGGAGACACTTTCTGTGGCGGAGATACACGAGTCGCTTGTGAATCCATTTTTGTCCCTGACCCAGTAATATCACTGGCTGTCAAGGGTAAAGACAATGATGCCCACATGCGAATGAGTAAGGCACTCTCCCGCTTCATGCGTGAAGATCCAACCTTCCGAGTTTCCTCAGATGAGGAATCTGGAGAAACCATAATTTCTGGGATGGGTGAGCTTCACCTCGATATCTACATTGAGAGGATGAAGCGTGAGTACAGCGCAGACGTTATCGTAGGGGCTCCTCAAGTCAACTACCGTGAAGCAATCACGGCTGCAGCTGACTTCGACTATCTGCACAAAAAGCAGACCGGTGGTTCTGGCCAGTATGCTGGAGTTAGCGGAAAAATTGAGCCTCTTCCCGATAACAGCGAGGATCCCTTCGAATTCATCAACAGTATCTTCGGTGGTGCTATTCCCGCAGAGCACATCCCTGCTTGTGAAAAGGGCTTTCAGGATGTGATGATCAAGGGACCACTTGCAGCCTTCCCTATGGTGAACATCAAAGTCACCCTAACCGACGGAAAGTACCACGATGTGGACTCTAGTGACCTAGCCTACCGTCTTGCTTCCAGGCAAGCAATGAAGCAAGCAGTCAACAAAGCCCAGCCCATTCTCCTAGAACCAATCATGAAGGTCGAAGTAGAGACCCCAAGTGACTATCAAGGTTCTGTGATTGGAGACTTGAGTTCTAGACGAGGGGTTATCTACGGTTCAGAGGTGCAAGGGGAGGAAACTGTCATTCTTGCCGGAGTGCCATTGAGTGAAATGTTTGGTTATGCGACAGAACTCCGTTCGATGACTGCTGGCAAGGCACAGTATTCCATGGAGTTTGAAAAGTACACATCTTGCCCGTCTTTCATTCAAGAGAAAGTAATGAAAGAGCGTGCTGAGAAGCTTCGCGACGAAGACGATTGACCCTAAGCAGGGTGCTTGGTCCCACAAGCACCCTGACTTCCTACCCCCCCTGCCGTTCTTTCCAAATACACTGCGGAGAAATCTGATGAGTGTTGTAACACAAGATATCCTTGATATTGTGCAAAACCAGCAGCGCTGGCGTCGTCAGGGATGTATCAATCTCATCGCAAGCGAGAATGTCCAATCATCTGCTGTCCAACAAATTGAGGACAACGACTTCATGTGTCGCTACGCAGAAGGACACCCAAACACTCCAGAAGCTGATCAGCGATATTATGAGGGAACTCGTTTTATTGATGAGTTAGAAGCTCTAGCAACCAGGGAGATGATTGACCTTGCAAGATGCCAACAGGCAGATATTCGCCCAATCAGTGGCAACCAGGCCAATACAGCTGTTGCACTGGCATTGTTACGAGGTGGGGATACGGTTCTCTGTAACTCAATTGATGTGGGAGGCCACATCAGCCACAATCCAATTGGAGTCTTTGGCCGGCGAATTCAAATACGTGGACAGGTACTGGCTTTACAGAAAGAAAATTCGATCAACATGGCTTTCTGGCCTACAACGCCAGACGGATATCATTTAGATGGCCCTGCCTGCGTGGATCTGGTGGAGCAGAAAAAGCCACAACTGGTGATTCTTGGCAAGAGCATGTTTCTCTTTCCAGAACCAGTGAATCAAGTAGCAGAAGTCTGTCGAGCCCATGGAATTCCAGTACTTTACGACGCGGCTCATGTTTTGGGACTGATTCTGGGAGGACAGTTTCAGCACCCATTTGCCGAAGGCGCACATCTGATCACAGCTAGTACACACAAGACTTTTCCAGGACCACAACGAGGAGTTATTCTTGGCAACATGAATACACCAGAGGAATTGAAATGGTGGAGCAGTGTGGATCGGGGTGTAATGCCAGGATCTTCCAGTAACCACCACCTGCATACGATCCCTGGTCTGGCAATGACAATCCGAGAAATGATGGTGCACGGGAAAAACTATGCTGCTGACATTATCCGCAACGCACAAGCTCTTGGAACTGCAATAGATACAGCCGGAGTTCCAGTGGAAGCAAAAGAATTTGGATTTACGAAGAGCCACCAAATCGCGATCAATGTTTCTTCTTTTGGATCAGGGAAGGAGATCGCTCGACGACTTGCAGAAAGTAATATTATCAGTAATTACAACATGCTCCCTGGGGATCAGGATCCTCGCAACCCGACCGGTCTACGAATCGGTGTGCAGGAGATGACTCGCTGTGGTATGGGGCCAGAACAAATGGGAGAGTTAGCAGAGTTAATGACAGCAGTGATCGTCAAACAAAAATCTGTGATCAATGAAGTAGTCAAACTTCGTTCCGGCTTCAGTGAGGTCCTCTACTGCTAAAAGGTTCTGCTTTCACTCCTTCACATGGCCATACATAGCTGGGATTGACCAAGTCAGTCCTGAATCCCACTTTGTTCGAATCAAACAACATTTTTAGAGATCTAGAAACACATCCAGAGCAGAGTCTTCTATTTTCTTGGGAGGTTTTTCCTTGTTGGAAATCAAAGATTCAATAGGAGGGGAGATAATGAGGGAGGAGACAGGAACCTGAAAGTTATCGGGCTCCTGTAGGTTCAGCTTAGAAAGATGAATTTTCGATCAATCCAAGAACGGTTCGTGGCACCTGATTGGCTTGAGCAATCATGGCGGTATTAGCTGAGAGCATGATCTGATCGCCGGTCAACTGTGACATCTGCTGGGCCACATCCGCATCGCGGATAGTTGACTCAGCACTAGTCAGATTTTCTTCGGCAATGCGGAGACTGTTCAAATTGCTTTCCAGTGCGTTCTTCTGGAACGCCCCAAGGTCAGCTCGTAGTGTTGAAATTTGATCAATCGCTGAGTCCACAACCTTGTTCGAATCCTGAGCGCCTTGAGAGGTGGTCACATCAATGTCTGTGAGACTTTGAAACCCGCTACTATTCTCAATTCCTTGACCAAGCATGTTGGCTTTCACGTTCTTCAAGGATAGTCGCTCACTTTGTCCAGAGTTCGGACCAAGTTGAAACTCATTTGAGAACTGAGCCACATGAACATATCCCTCTGGACCACTACCAACGACTTCCTCATTGGTTTCCTCAATAAATTCGGTCCCGACCTGGACACCACGCTGGTCTAATACCGGCACTTCCTTCAAGCCAATCTCTCGCTCATACGCAACTGTGACTCCACTGGCTTTTGTACCATCAATTGCCGTCAGGAACTGACCATCGCCCATCGCAATTTGGCCAGCAATCGTTCCTTCAACATTCTTCCCTGCTCTAGAGAAGGCAGCAACGTTTGCTTCTTCAGAACCAATACCGGCAATAGAGCTTGTCACTGAGAAAATGGCCTTGTCTCCAAAATCATTATGGCGAACTGTAAGTAATCCATTAGGATCCATAAAGGTATGCAGTGCTAATCCTGCTTCATCAATTGCAGATTGAAGTCGGTTGACAACAATAGTTCGAATATCACGGGACATATCTTCAGGGGGAAATCTTTGAGGATTTTCTATGGCATTTTTGCGGATCTTTTCAATTTCTACTTTAAAATCCCCATAGCGGGTGTCGATGGTAGCATTTTTACCGCCTTCATTGAGGAAGAGCACCAAGCCTTCTCCCATATTATCAACATCAATCGCAATGCTCCCCTTCTTTTCAGCTCGAGTCGCTACCTGGGTGATATCAATTTCAAATCCATCCTCGGGAGACATGTTAGTGTAGGCCTCTGCCGAAATGAAACGAAGATTCTCACCAACGGTTGTACCGTTAACGCCCATCGACCCATCTAATAGGTTTTTTGTCCCCCAAACCGTGTTTTTCGCAATTCGATCCAGTGAACTCAACAGATGTTCAATTTCTTGCTGATCCGCGGCAAGCATTTGCTTGTCATTGGTAGCTTCGTTAGCAGCGTGAACAGTTAACTGCTTCAGTCGAAGCAAAATGCTACTGATCTCGTTCAAAGCTCCTTCTGCAGTCTGAACAATTGAAACAGAGAGCGATGCGTTCTCATGTGCTTGCTGCAAACCAATAATTCGTCCTCTCATTCTTTCAGAGGCAATCAAATTCGCGGGGCTATCTGCGCCAGAATTGATACTGAGTCCTGAACTTAACTTCTGCAGTGAATCCTTAACACGATCCATCGTGTTACCTGCGTGGCGCAGAGAATTAAGTGAGGAAATATTATGCTTGATGCGCATGGCCTGACTCCAGGGTGAATGTTACAGTGAACAATCCAAAATGTTCTATGTAACCATTATCGACAGCTTGCTGGAGAACTTTAGTCTAAATTTCAAAAAATCGATTCAGTTCAGATGTCGATGGATTTTATCTAAGAAGCTAGGGCTAATCTCCCATCACTGACACCCAGACTATGGCTATCTGACCTTAGTTATTTCTTACATAGTATCTATTTGACAGCGCAATGTCTCAAAATAATGAAAGCACACATGGCGTATTAATTTCATTTTCGCTATTTCACATTATTAAAGCACCCCTTTCACAACAAGATTGGCCCAATCTGTTTCAATTCCTGAAGGAAAAAATCATAGATCTGCTTTCAAATGAACCCGAAATTGAAGTTTAGCTATCACCTCGGAACTATCTTAGCCCTTAATGCAGCTTTTCTGATCTGGTTTCTGGGGATTGGGGGAAGAGATCTCTATCTACTTCCTTTCATATGTTGGTTGCCCTTTGCAGGGTGGCGTATTTGGAGAGATAAGGGCGTTTTCATAATCACTTGGCCATCGCAGAGATTAGTGAATAAGGCCTTTTCATATGGGAAGTGGGCTCTTGGAATATTCTTTCTGCTTTGTTGTTTGCGAGCTGTCCTTCGCTATCTCAGTTTCCAGTGGGGCATCTGGGATTCAGGTATTTTCAGCAACGTTATATATAATATGTCTCAGGGTGATTTGTGGTGGTCCCACTACGAAGTACATCCCTGGGCTGATCATTTTACTCCTTCCATAGGGATCCTCGCTCCATTCTACTGGATGCATCCACATTTTATATGGATCATCCTAGCAAAAATCCTTTCATATGCTCTAGTCCCTTTGGGGTTCTGGCAAATTTCCAAATTTCAGAATCAGCAATTTGACAAAGCCGTCATTCTCACATTATTGACTAGCTCAGCCTGGCTAATCTGGTACAAACCCGCAGTAAATAGTCTATGGTTTGAATGGCAACCCTCCTGTTTAGCTCCTCCAGTTCTTGTTTTCTGCCTCCTTTGGCTGCTAAAAGAAGAGTGGATTAAATTCAGCCTCGGTCTCATCTTTTTGTTAGGGCTCAAGGAGCATATGGGGGCTGTGCCAGTTGGATTTGGTTGTTATTGCATCCTGGCACAACGCAATAGTAAAAAAATAGGAATAATACTTATTGTGTTAGGTGTAATTAGTATGTTTGGTCTGACATATGGGCTTAAACCGTACTACTTAAATGGCCTCCAAGCTTGGACTACTCCAAAACTAGATTTTTTTGGGGATGTTTCTGGAAAATCTATTTATTTATTCAAGTTACTACTCCCCTTAGGATTTTTGCCCCTCATTTATTTTAGAATTGGGATATTAGCATATCCAGCGATAGCGATTAATCTTGTAGGAAGGGAGGTAATGCGGAGTTCCTCTTATCACTACGATGATGTTAGTTCATCACTCCTACTAGTAGCAATTATTATAATTTTGAGCACACGGGACTGGCAACAATACTGGCAATACCTTCCAAATAGGATACAACAATTAATTATGTTAACTTGGATTATTGGGATACTACTACTGTTGCCATCTAGTATCGGCCAAGAAGTGAAAAGCGACTGGCCAACATCAAAGCATTTCGAGGTTCATCAGGAATTAAACGAGGTAAAGGCGAAGTATTTTTTTGAAGAGGGTGTTGCAGTGCAGAATTCACTGGGAGTTCATTTTCAACAAAAGGAAGTGAATTACATTGCTGGTTCCACTAACTATCCATGTGGAGGGCAGCAAGCAGACCGATTTCACCAACTTGCCTTGCGAAGAGAATATTGGTTATTAGCAAAAGAAACTAATGCATATATGATTGAAGATTTAACAGCTTGTTTGGACAATTTAGATAAGAACAAAAATTTTAAGCTAATCAGCGAATATGATCACATTATTCTTTATGTTAATAACCTATCCAAGTAAACAAATTAATTCCTCAGTACTTAACTAGCTTTTTCTTTAATTGATATCTTATTATTTTAGAAAGAGATATTTTTATTTTCTCTCCAGTAGTACCATTTATTCCATCAATAATTGGTAACTCTGGTAATAGCTCCCAATCGAAACCCTTACTCATGCTAAAATGAGCGGCTTGAGCCAGCACATGTTCAAAGTAGATTTCCTGTCGATCATCAATCAACTCAAATTTTGGAAAAAAATCTTCCTCAATAAATCTTTTGCTTCCTACAAAGAGTCTTGAATCAGCGGTAGAGAGATTGCCTCGTAAATCACAAACCACCTCTGCTAAAATCCTATTAATTTTATTCGTTAGCCGATCAATATTTTTTATAATATATCGGCCTGTGATCTTCATGGCTCGATCATTTTTTTCTTGTAACCACTGGGACCGCTTAAAAGCTTGTTGAATAATTGATAATTCACCACGACCCTTACCGTAAGCAGGCCATTCGTTAGATCCGCACTTTTCCAATAATTCTATTTCAATTCCCAAGTTCTCTGCCTTTTTTTTGACAGGAATTAGGAACTCCAAGTCATCACCAGAATTTTCAGCGAAAATCACCCTCTGAAATACTTTTGAGTCCAAATAGAACTCCAGAGCACTCAAGTATTGTTGACGGCGATCCTTAACAGAATTCACTGTTACATTGATGGTGTCGCCAGGATTGGTTGTGGCTGTTAGCAATAAGGGGATAGACATGGAGCAAAGTTTTTTTTGGGGGAGGGGGGGCGGAGAAAATCGAATCGCTAGTTAAACTTATTGTGAAGAGTGCTGATGTAAAACTGTTTTGGACACCCTATTCTGTATCCCCAAGAGACTCGATTGGGATTGAATCCAATCGAGTCAGGCAATCGCGGTGGGAGCTAGATCTCCAATGGAAGCTTCCAATTCAAGTTGCTGCTTTTTCTCTTTTCTTGTTCTTTGTGGGGGGACGGGCGTGTTGAATTCATAAGCTGGGTCAGTCTCCTGTTGTTTGACAACTTCTAACATCTCTTTCCAGGAACTGATCAAGGTCCTGGGTCTAGGCATATCTTCTGCGACTGCTTTATACAATTTCTTCAGGTTATAGCAGGGAACTGCTGCAAACATATGATGCTCCAGGTGCCAGTTCATATGCCAGTACAGAAACTCTGAGATCGGATCTAGCGTGATGGTTCTGACGCATTTTCGAAAATCTGAAACATCACTACGAAGCCCACAGTGCATCGGGGCACCTACAAAATAGCGTAACCAATTGCCAATGAAGGGATGCAAGGAAAAAATCAGAATCAAGATTGGATAGCCAATTAGCACGGTAATGAGTGCGAAGCTCAGGTGAACAGCAATCAGGTATCGCGCCCAATGCACTGCTTTCAGGCGCTCTTCTGGGAATTCAGCGTATAGTTCTGCTCCCCACTCATTGTAAGGTTGCTCCATCTTGTCAGCAGCAACCTGAAAAAGCCCACGCATCGTTGGGATCAAACCCCTCGATTCAAACCCACCAGTGATATTGAAAGTAAATAATTGAAGCAAATACAACACTCTTAGAGATGGGGTCTTGGGCAGTACTACTTCTTTATCAGCAATGCGATGGAGCGTGAAACGATGATGATAACTGTGGCTCATCTTGTAGATATAAAAATTTTGCATCCCCAGAGTCGAAAAAATCTTTAGAAAAATCTCGTTTAATCGCTTGGTTTTAAAGACCGTTCCGTGACACAGCTCGTGATGTGGGGCACTGAAGAAGGTACCCACTGTCCCATGAAGGAAAATTGTCAGCAGAAATCCTAACCAAAACTGTTCAATTAAAAAATAGAAACTGAGCGAACCGGTGAACAGCCATAGTCCCAAGTGTCCAAGGGCCATCTTGAATCCTTGAAAGTCGCTTGGCTTGGAAAGTTCTCGCAAAATGTTGGGATCAATTGGACAACGATACCACTTGATGCGAAGTTCTTTGCGTATTTCAGACATTGGTTTTTGGACTTGGGCACTCATTGAAAACTTATTGGCAAAGGGCGTTCAAATTTCTAAAATATTTTTACTTTGGACGGGCTACTGATGCGCAACTTCGTCAATCAGTTGTATATAAGCCTATTTGAAACATCATTGAAAGCACATTTCAACTCTCTTTTCAAAAAAATGGCTTGGCACAGTTTCAGAACAGATTTTCCCATCAACTCAGAGTAAGTATTTATTTTCTTTCTTTCTAGTCACCTAAATGAAACCTCTTATCAACGTCGTGTGGTTCAAACGAGATCTACGCTTGGAAGATCATGCTGCTTTAGAGCAAGCCTCCAAGGAAAATTTACCCGTATTGCTTCTCTTCGTCTTTGAACCCTCTCTTTGGAAAGACCGCCATACCGACCTCCGCCATTGGCGCTTTCTCTATGAATCGGTTGTGAATTGCTATCGGCAGTTTCGGGATCGTGGGACCAGGCTTTACCTTTTTCATCGTGAGTGTGAAGAAGTCTGGATGTTGTTGGCTGAACAGTTTCGGATCAACACGGTTTACAGTTATGAAGAAACCGGACTGGAAGTCACTTACCGACGTGACCACCGACTAGCTCGCTGGTTTGCTGATTGTGAAATTAGTTGGGTGGAATTTCCTTGCAATGGTGTTCAACGTCAGCGTTTGAACCGAGATGGTTGGGACAAGCAGTGGAAATCCCAGATGAGCCAACCTCAGCATCAAGTCGATTGGTCCGAGTGGCAAGGAGTTGAACTGGATTCTGGCTGGTATGCAGAACAAAAGGGACCTCAATTGCCGATTGGGGTCAATCAAAAACACTCAAATTTTCAAAGGGGTGGAGAGGAACATGCGCAATTGGCCTTGCATCAATTTCTCAAAGGAGGCGGACATGGTTATTCTAGGCATATTTCCAAACCACTTACCTCTCCTTTACACACCAGTCGCCTAAGCCCATATCTGGCTCACGGTTGCCTGTCAATGCGGCAAATATGGCAGGCACTTCAGCAGGTCCAGCATCCCCGCAATTCCTTTCGAGCTTTTGGTTCTCGCTTGCACTGGCATTGTCACTTCATTCAAAAGTTTGAGACCCAACCAAATATTGAGTTCAAAGATCTCAATCCAGGCTATCTTAGTTTCCCCTGGCAAAACGATGAGCAGCACCTGCAGGCTTGGCAAAACGGGCACACCGGTATTCCCCTGGTAGATGCCTGCATGCGTTGTGTTGCCCAAACAGGCTTCCTGAACTTTCGGATGCGAGCCCTCCTAGTTTCCTGCTTGACTCATCTGTTGGGATTGAACTGGAAGTCAGGTGTGGAGCATCTAGCACGGTATTTTCTAGATTTTGAACCCGGCATTCACTATCCCCAATTTCAAATGCAGGCTGGAGTGACCGGGATCAACACAATCCGCATTTATAATCCAGTCAAGCAAGCCTTAGAACATGATACTGAGGGAGAATTCATCCATAAGTGGGTTCCAGAATTGGCTGAACTGCCGATGCCTTGGCTAGCTGCACCATGGAAACTGGGATGGATTGATCGCAAGTCGATGAACATCAAGCTTCCAGAAATTTATGAAAATCCTATTGTCTTGCCTGAAGCTGCGATGGCGAGGGCCCGGAAGCTTTTTTGGTCCTTCAAGCAATCCAATGAGGTGCGCAGGCATCGGGAGCAAATTCTTCTAAAACATGTGAGTTCATCCAACTCAGCTAGACACAGGAGCCGAACTGAAAAGTTTAATATTCTAAAAGATAAGTTAGTTCAGCAGGAGTTCGAACAAATGTAGGAAATGCAGAGTCTGTGGAGTTGAAGAGAAAGATAGTGATTTGCCTGCACGAGTATTCGTCTAAAGCGAATATTTCAACTGGTAGAATAATTTGTCCACCACAAGGCAGTTTCCAGCTGGTTAGTCGAAACTGTCAAAAAGTTAGCAGAAAGCGGGCTAGAGAAATAGGTCTACTCCTTCATCAAAGTCGATGGACTCAGCGATTTGTCACAAAAAAGTCGAAATGCTGGATCTAGATAGTCTTCAACTCCGCTATTAAGTTCTCAATAGAGTTTGTGGATTCGCTCTATCCGCACATGCAGAAAGTTGTTTCATCGACACAAGGTGTAATCGACGCTGAGCTACGGCACGGATGATTTCAAAGCCTCAGAAAACCTCATCCCAGTACCTGTAAGCCTCCAAGGTTAGAGCTTCACTACCCAGTGAAACGCTCAACTCTAGACTCATGCACTACCTCGCTCGGTTACATCACAAAACACCAAGCTAAAGTAAGTCTGGATCAAAGTTGAGAGTCTCTTTGAAATTACAAATTCACGAGCTTAACAACACCTCAGGCGCCAACCTCTAATCATTAAAAAAATCAATTAGGTAGGGGTTCTGGCTGAATCACTCGCTGGCTGGCTTTGATAAAATCAACACCTCCAGAGGGCGCATAGCGTCTTTGGGGATCATTTTGGAAGCCAAATGCCGTTGAAGCGTACTGAACAATATAGCTCCGACGTAAACGCTCTGTTTGATTTATACCGCTGCGGTGCATTGTAAAACTGGAGAAGCAAACAATCGAACCAGCTGGCACTTCCATCAATGAGCCCGGTTTCTCTCCAGAGTACCCAACCATTGCAGCTTCATCCTCATCCCACCAGTGTTCCACCAGTTGACCTTCTCCGAATTCATCAAAGGGCAGTACAGAGATGGTTCCATTTCGTGCAGACATGTCATCTAGAGCAATCCAGCAGGTAAGGTAGGGAGTATGTAACTCAGCTCCTCCTCGATAGACTGAGTAGCCACTATCCTGATGCCAGGCAAAGCGACTACGCTGGTCCTGCCCTTTGACAACAAATTGCTCATTGTGAAGATAAACAGTCTCACCTAGCAATCCACCCGAAATTTCGGCCATCACATCCCCGAACAAAAAGCGATCTAGCTCAGCGTTCTGCTTCCGGAAACCACTGACAAAATAGCGTTTGCCCAGCAGGTTGATACCCTCTTCCTCGATTCCTGAGGAGAGCATTCCACTGGCCTTCCAATCCACGGCTTCGTCACAACGACTTTGCAGCCACGCGAGCACAGATTCACTCAGGATTTTCTCCAGAACAATATACCCCTGTTGCTGGAAACGAAAACGTTGATCTTTAGTAATCATAGATTCTCGTGATTAGGACTAGTCCGCTAAGATTTGCATCATCAGATCTAGTTCATTGAATAGTTGCCACTCTTTCTGGACGATACCATTGAGGACCTGCCATTGAGTGATCCCCCACATCTGACAGGTCTTACCGGAGGGGCTTCGATAAATCCCCTTGCCCAAATGAGTGCCCTCTGCGCTCCAACGAGTTGAAATGAGCCACCCATCCAGTTCATTGCCCATCCAATAGACCTCATCGACCTGCAACTGTAAGTCTGGAAAAACACTACGCAGCTCGTTCACATAATGTCGATAAGCTGTTCTTCCAGAAAAAATGCGCTCAGTCGCGCCCTCGAACAACAAATTTTCTTTATATGAATTTATAATTGCCGACTGGTTACCATTCCAAACATTGTCATGAATTTTACGAGTAAAGGTATCTGGATCAAATTCTGTAATTGGCTCCGCCTGTGAAATTGGAATTGCAGGAGAGGTTGCTGATCGAAGCTGATCCCAATTCTCCTGAGAACGAGGCCAGCCGGCAGGAGGATTTTTTACCAATCTGGCTGACTCTTCCCAAGGGTCAATACCCAGCTGTTGAAGCATTGCAGAAGTATTGTAAAGCACGTGCTCCAGAAAAATATCGTTCTGGAGAGCCACACAGTTTGCAAGCACCAAAAAATTTACTGTTTTACCGGTGGCGTTACCGTATCTGCTTGATCCGGTATTCGTACCACTAATGCGTGTAAGGTGTGACGTATGGAACCCAATTTGGTCATTTCCTGCCCAGATCACTTCTTCAGCATCTAGAATAATATCAGGGAAAGCTGATGTTGTGTGGCGGGTATCGACAATGATTTTTTGGTTGCCGAGTTGAAGCCCATAGTCATCGAACACCTGGCTATCTAATGAGTAGCATTCACCGATGTACTCAACCTCACGGTCATTGGTTTCCCAAATTCGATAGGTAATTCGAACAATGTAATCAATGATGTTTCTGTATGTGGGATCAAAACCTTGTAATAACTGAGCAGGGCCAAGATCTTTAGGTATCCGAGTAGTTCGACCAGAAGTATAATTTTCCAATGAAACGTGATGATCCACAGGCATATCCGGGCGCTGCAAGGGAAGAGCGTTGCGAGAGCGAGATTGTCCTCTCTCTAATGCAAAATCTGATTGCTTCATAAGCTAACTTCCCCTCAGCGCTTTCGTTGTTCGCGTAATCTGGCACCCATTCTTTTTTTGGATCCCTGGGAACCATCATGGAAAGTACCAAACAGATGATCCCACGGCATATCGAGGTTACCGTAGTTGCATTCAAAATAACGATGATGCAGGTAGTGGAAGTAGTTGGTGTCTATTCCAAACTTATTTACCTTAATTCTGTTGAAGCCTGTGTGTCCCCAAGTGGGACTAATTCCAGCATGGAGCAGATGGAAGCAGGCATGAATTGGATGCGATGGGATCACCCAATGCAGGAACACCCCTGATAGATACAAGAGATGCTCAATTGGATGCATCGATAAACCAGACCACGGACCGGTGTTGGTATTTTTATGATGCAGGTAGTGGGCAGCGTCGTAAAGTGGCTTCCAATGCGTCAGGCGATGAGTAAAGTAGAAATGGTGAGCTCGGATATGTGGAATCAGTAGGAACAAAAAAACAGTGTAAACTGGTGATTCCAGCCACTCTATGGGAAACAGCATATAGTCATTGGCAAACATCCAGTAGGTCAACACCTCATACAACGTCCAGATTCCACACCCGCTAACAATCCCGAAGAACATGTTCTCCCAGGTCTGATTTCTAAACCAAAAGCGAGGATCATTCTCTCGTAGCCCCTGTTTGTTGAACTGAAAATCAGATCCTTGCCCCATACGGACATAAAGCCAGAAATGAGCGCCACCTGTCACCAGAAAGAGTAACCCTACATTACGCAGATAAATGAGGGTAATCCAATCCCAGGCAAAAGTCTGCATGGTAGCCAAGCTGGGCGTCAGAAAAAACCAAGTGAACAGCCCAAAGCCAGCATGAATCAGTGCAATCGGGCCAAACAGATAATTTTTCAACCACTTTAGCGCAATTTTTGGCCGAAAAGGCCAGTTATAAAGGGTCTCACCCTTAACTAGAATAGCCGGCTTCCACTCTGCCTGATTCAACTGTTGCTCAATTGTGGTAGTTGCCATGACCTTATCCTAAAAGATTAGAGATCCACTCTTTGACTTGCGAAACCTTCTCGATTGTAAAAATCCTCAATGAGGGGTTGTGCAAATAACATTTGCAGCATTTTATCCAACCATTTAACAACGTCTACAGATGCTAGAAAAAGCACTATTCAGAATGCCAAGCCAACTTGGTGGGGCGCGAGAAGAAGAGGAGTAGTCTTCCCACCTGATCGTAGGAAGACTCTAAGAACTTGGACTGGAAGTCAGCTATTCAATGCAGCCCAAACACTCTGAGGTGTGAGGGGCATTTCCAGGTGATTGATACCGTGTTCACGAATAGCATCCAGTACAGCATTGACCACGGCGGGCGTAGCTCCCACGGTTCCTAACTCACCAACTCCTTTGGAGCCTAGTGGATTAGTGCGGCAGGGCTGTTCAGGGAACAAGTTAGTCTGAATTGGTGGTATGTCATCTGCCCTAGGTATAGCGTAGTCCAGAAAGGTAGAATTGATGAACTGCCCGCTATCATCATAGACAGTCCGCTCCAACAAAGCTTGTCCAACAGACTGGGCCATCCCGCCGTGAACCTGTCCTGCAACAAGCATTGGATTGACAGCGTTACCTACGTCATCAACTGCTGTTAGGCTAACCATCTTGACCATCCCTGTTTCAGGATCAACCTCTACTTCGGCCACTTGAGCTCCATTCGGCCAACTCGCCACAGGGATTGTTGTACTGGAAGAGACCTCGATCTTTTGCTCTGGTTGCTGAAGTGCCAACTCAAACAGCCCAATACCTATGTTGGTACCAATCACCTCGAAACGTCCCTCTTGATAGACCAGATCCTCAGGAGAAGCTTCCAAGTTTTCTGCTGCTAGTTTCTTTGCAGCTTCCATGAACTTCAACACTCCCTCATGGATCGCTGAGCCTCCAATATAAAGTGAGCGGGAGCCGTAGCTACCAAGGCCCCTAACCCGATCAGTGTCACCCTGAATTACATTGAGTTGGCCTAGAGGCAAATCCATTTTCTCGGAGAGCAACTGTAGGTAGGCAGTTTCTATGCCCTGACCCATTGCCTGGGTGCCTGAATAGCAGGTAAACTTTCCAGCACCAGAAGCTTCCATTCTGACATGTTCTGACCATTCGGCTCCGGTCCACTCAATATAGCTGGAAAGGCCCCTACCTCGCAGTTTGCCTTGCTTAGCTGACTCTGCTTTGCGGGCTTCAAAACCATTCCAATCAGCTTGTTCAAGAATTAGGTCCAGCACAGTATTGAAGTCACCGCTGTCATACACCTCACCTAGTGGATTGGTATAGGGCATTGCATCCACAGGAATAAAATTCTTGCGACGCATCTCAATTGGATCCACTCCCAATTCACTGGCTGCCTTTTCCATCAAGCGCTCCATCAAGTAGACAGCTTCTGGTCGTCCAGCCCCACGGTAAGCTGCAAGCGGTGCGGTATGAGTGGCATAAGCATCGGTAACCAGATAGTAAGCAGGGATGTGGTAAACCGAAGTCGAGACTTTTGGACCTACTTCCAGCGGAATTGCAGCACCAGCACCTGTTGGGAAAGCACCAAGATTACCTAGATTGTGCAGACGCATCCCGAGGATCTTACCATCGGCGCTACAGGCCAACTCAGCGTGATTGATTTGGTCACGGCCATGTCCAGTTGCCTGGAAGTCTTCGGTACGGCTCCCTCGCCAGCGGACGTTGCTCTGTAGCTTACCGGAAGCATAAATAACTACAACATCTTCAGGATAGGTCATCGCCTTTACACCAAATCCCCCACCAATATCCTCAACCATTACTCGGAATTTTTCACGACTCTCTCCAAAAATTTTCTTCAGTGAATCAAGCAAACCGTGGGGGTGTTGATGGCCAATACGGATCGTCCTTCGCCCAGAATTCTTATCGAATTCACAGATGACCGTGCGAGGTTCCATTGCGTTACCAACCAACCTGTTGTTGGTCAGCTCCAGCTTGGTGATATGGTGTGCTGCCGCAAAGGCCTCAGCCACAGCAGCTTCATCCCCAAACGTTTTCTGAGCCACAATGTTGTTGGGAGCATCCTCCCAAACCAATGGAGCACCAGGTGCACTCGCAGCAGCAAGATTACCTGCGGCAGGTAATTCGTCATATTCAATATCAACCAACTGAGCAGCATCAACAGCTTGAGCTTGAGACTCTGCGACTACAGCTACCACTGCTTCCCCTACATAATGCACAACTCCATTGGCAAGCGCATACCAAGCAGGTTGAGCCATTGGCTCCCCATCAACTCGGAAGTATTTATCAGCAACTGGTAGCGGTTTAACTCCATCAGCCAACAAATCTTCAGCTGTGTAGATTGCAACAA
Source organism: SAR324 cluster bacterium JCVI-SC AAA005 (assembly GCA_000224765.2). GTDB lineage: Bacteria > SAR324 > SAR324 > SAR324 > NAC60-12 > JCVI-SCAAA005. The sequence continues at coordinate 28,511 of AGAU01000083.1, forward strand.
CTCCCTCACTTTGGAGAGCTTCTTCTTTATCTACACCTACTATTCGTCCATGCGCCAGGTAAGAGCGGATGAAGTGTAAGTGTAACTGGCCAACTGCAGGACGGTTGTCTGTGAAGCGCCCCTTGCCAACAAGCAAATGAGCATCTTCCACTCTACGGAGAGAGCTTCCAGTTTTGGACTTAGTAGGATTGGGGGTTGTAGCGAGTTCGGTCATTGAATAACTCCATAGGTTGTAAAGGTGCCAAATTCTGTCCGCAAAATAATCACCCTCTTTGATTATGTCAATTGGGAATCGCAGGTAATGTAGCGGATTTAAGCTGTGCTCCAGCTCTCAGGGGGTCAAAGCCTGATAGACAACATTCCGCAGATACTGAAAAAACTTGTGTTCTGGAGGAGGAATCAATTGCCCCATCTGTATCAAAATTAGCTCTTCTTGGGGATCAATTAAGAACTTTGTAGAAGCCAAGCCTGCCCAACCAAAGCTCCCCTTACTTCCCAGGCTCATACTCTGTGCAGGATCCATATTGACCGAAACCCCTAATCCCCAGCCTTCTCCCTTGAGTGGATTGTTGCAAATTTCCAATGGGAATAGTTCTGCCGAGAGATGGTTGATACGCATTAGCTCAATGGTCTTATGGCTCAGCAGACGCTCTCCCTCCCACTTGCCGTATTGCAACAACATGCGCGCAAACTTCAGGTAGTCCAAAGCGGTAGAAGCTAACCCATGGCCACCACGAAGGCAGTTATGTGGAGCTTTGTAAATCTCTGGTTCGAAGCTGTTCAAAAGTTGGAGTTGACCTCCTTCTTGCGAAGCCCTCTCAAGGATCTCTGGTGTAAGTTTTGGATCAAACCAATCAGCAATACTGTACAGTTCAGCCAGACGTGATAGTTCCTGAACAGGTAGGTGATAGCCCGTATCTTTCATTCCAAGAGGATCAAAGATGCGCTGCTGAAGAAAACAGTCGATTGGTTGTCCTGAAATAATTTCAACTAGGCGAGCGCATACATCAGTCGACACGCTATAGTGCCAGCGAGTCCCCGGCTGATAAGCCAACGGAAAATTCAATAAATGATTGACCATCCCCTCAAGACTTAAAGGAGCTCTTTCTGCAGAAGATTGTTTATATAGCTTGGCTACGGGATGATGCTCTGCGTGCATTTCATAGGTTAGACCTGAGGTGTGGGTCAAAAGCTGATGAATCGTCACTGGGCGTTTACAGGCTTCTGTCTTCATTTCCCCAGTCTTTTCATCCATTCCTGCATACGCCTCCAACTCAGAGAACTTTGGCAAGAGTTCCGCAGCAGGCGTGTCCAAGCGGAACCGGCCTTCTTCAAGTAGCATCAACAAAGCAACACTGACAATTGGCTTAGTCATCGAGTCAATCCGAAAGATCGTGTCTTGTTCTATCGGCAATCCTCTCTCGATATCTCGTAACCCCGCCCAACGGAAATAGGATAAATCTCCTCGACGCCAGACCAACACTTGTACACCAGGCAATTGTCCTGGTTTTCCGATAGTGTTGATCAATAAGTTATCCAAGTGATTCAGACGCTTGAAGTCTAATGATGGGCGAGTTGACATGCTGAACCTTCAACAGAAATATCGATGTATTTTTGGATCAAAAAATTACGATCAATTTAAACTTGAAGACTACGAGAATCTAGACATTTTCCAGAAAATCTCAATCACAGATCCAGACTTTCAACTGGTTTTCAGATTAATTTGGCGTTACGAACAGAGCCACTCACCAGTATCTGGAGCCAATCAGGTTCACAAAACCCTTGCATCGAAGTCCCCGATAGCGTTTGATCGCAGGCAAACCAACAATTTTCCGCCAAGAGAATGTCCGATGACTCAAAAAGCAATCCTGACTTGCGCTCCCACGGGAGCAATCCATACCCCATCGATGTCCCCACATCTACCAGTGACTGCTGATGAAATTGCCGAAGCTGCGATTGCTGCGGCAGAAGCTGGGGCTTCCATCATTCATCTCCACGCACGCGATGAAGAAAACGGACGTCCTAATCAAACCCCAGAAGCCTTTCTGAAGTTCCTACCCCGAATCAAGCAGGCTTGTAACGTAGTGATCAACATCACAACAGGAGGTGCACCCCAGATGACCCTGGCCCAGCGTATGTCTCCTGCTAAGGAGCTTCAACCAGAGCTGGCTTCTCTGAATATGGGCTCAATGAATTTTGGGCTCTATCCGATGCTCAAACGCTACAGCGACTTTAAACATGACTGGGAACGACAGCACCTGGAGAATAGTCGTGATCTGGTGTTCAAGAACACATTTCAAGATATTGAAGAGATTTTGACGACGTGTTCTTCCAACGACACACGTTTCGAGTTTGAGTGCTATGATACAAGCCATCTCTATAATCTTGCTCATTTTCTGGATCGTGGACTGGTCAAAGTGCCAATACTGGTTCAGACAGTATTTGGTATCTTGGGAGGAATCGGAACTCATCCTGAAGATGTGGCTCACATGAGACGAACGGCGGACCGACTGTTTGGTGATCAATATGTCTGGTCGGTACTTGGGGCTGGACGTTCGCAGATGCAAATTGCAGCCATGTCTGCAGCGCAAGGTGGTTCAGTACGGGTCGGATTGGAAGACTCTCTCTGGCTGTCCAAAGGTGTCTTGGCAGAAAGTAACGCTCAGCAAGTCCTAAAGGCCCGGAAGGTCTTGGAAGGACTCTCTGTAGAAGTGGCGACTCCAGACGAAGCCAGGAAAATGCTGCACCTCAAAGGAGGAAATCAGGTCAACTTCTAGGCTAGCATACGAGTGTCCCCATCTACTGAGATAGCTTGGCCAGAGATTAATTTCCCTTTCTCTGCGGCTAGGTAGAGCACTTGGTTGGCAATGTCCTGTGGAGTGACATAGGACTTGATGGAGGTATAAGAGAAAGCTTCTTGCTCGATTTCTTCAAAGGAGACACCTCTTTTCTCAGCTTTAGCCGTCAACACCAGTTGCTGACGCTCTCCAGATACCAAACCAGGGAGGATCGCATTGACGCGAATCTGATCAGGCCCCAATTCAATAGCTAATGACTTGGTCAGACCGATCACCCCCCACTTGGCGGTCGAGTAGGGAGTGCGGAAGGCAAATCCACACTTTCCAGCTGCCGAGGAGATATTGACGATGGAGGAATTTTTACTCTTCCGAAGAGATGAGACAGCTGCCTTTGTGAAAAAATATTGACTGCTCAGACAAACCGAAAGGCACCGTTCCCAGTCTGTTTGCTGAATTTCTTCGATTGGGGAGGTTGGCCCGGCAATACCAGCATTGTTAACCAAACAATCCAGGCCCCCAAGTTGTCCAATAGCAGACTGTGTAAATTTTTGAACTGCCTGAGCATCGGCGACATCTACTTCTTTACAGTAAACTCTCGGATAATTTTGTCTTAACTGAGAGACCAACTCTGGGCTGATATCACAGGTCGCTACCTTTGCTCCTTCGGCAAGAAATCCCTGGACGATGGCTAAACCAATACCAGAACCTCCTGCCGACACGATTATCTTACTTCCCTCCAGATTTAGATCCATGCGGGTCCCCATTTGTGGACTAAAAAGTTTGAAAACTGAAAATTATTGATCATATGGAAAATTCAATTGGTGTTGAAGTAGTCAATACTACTGAATCTTTCTGTGCTTCCAAGAGTGATGTATGAATCATTCGCTCTTCACGAGCCGGCTGAAACTGACTGTTTTTTCACAATCACACTTTTCGGAGTTAGTCAGACTGAACGCAGACTTCGAGGTCATGCGTTATTTCCCATCAACTCTGAACTCTGAAGAAAGTGCTGCTCTGTTGCAAAGGATCATTGCGCACCACTAGAAAAACAAATACTCCTCGTTTGCACTGCACCTAAACGAGAGTATCGCATTTGCTGGCTGGTGTGGTTTGATGAAGGTTCCCTGTTCAGCCCATTTCACACCAACTGTTGAAATTGGTTGCAGGCTTCACAAGAGTTTCTGGAGAAATAGGCTGGCGCCAGAGGCAGCTAAATGTGTTTTACGTTTCGGTTTTCTTGATTTGGGATTATCTGAAATTGTTTCATTCACGACAGTGTTAAATCATCCATCCGTCAGGGTGTTGCAGAAAATTGGTACGGGGTGTAGACCTGAAGATACTTTTGATCATCCTAACTTACCTGTAAATCATCCTTTGCAAAGGTATATGCTCTATCGATTGCAGAAAACTGAGTGGCTGGAACATCATGAATTCCCTGAAATACCATGATTTTTTGTTAATCAAGCTACTCAGAAATCTTGCACAATTTTGGCAACAGTTAAGATACTGCTTGGTCATCTGGTCAAAAGTTTTTCGTTTAACACACTCGTTGAGCCACAATTAGATAAACTAAGATCGATCCAGAATTTTAGAAATCTCACAACACACCCAAATTTTTAGTGCTGTTGACAGGAGGCCTCTTTGAAAAAAGAACATCGTGTACATCCTAGATACCGTGTCCAACTGCTGGCCAAGATGGAAGAAGGCCAACGGGTATCGCACGTCAAGGTGATTGACTTGAGCTTGGCAGGGTGCCGTATTCTCTGCAAACAACTGCTCAACCCCTCTGCGCATGTACGGCTTACTTTTTTTCTGAGAAATGAGGCAGGTCATAAACCATGCTTGCCAATTTCCTCCCGTGTCACCCGAGTGTTCAAGGTTGAAGAAGAAAAAATGGTTGGACTTGCTTTCATTGGCTCGATCTTACCTGAGAACGGGATAGAAGAACTTATCGCAGAAGCTGCAAAAAATCCCAAGGCTAAGCTCGCCTAGTTCTTGAATGAACAAATAATAATTTATCACTCGATTTAAACTGGATGCAGGATGCCTTGCCAGTGACTCCTTCCCCTATGGAAGAACTATGAAAATCCTAATTTTCAGTATGGCTGTCCTCTTTCTTAGCCAATTAGGTGCTTGTTCCATGAGTTGTACATCGGTTATGAGCAGCAATGCTAACTACAATGAATGTGTGATGCGTAACACTCTCTCTTGACAAACAACTTACCTCTTACAGCATCTTTCCCCAAAGCTTTGAATCCACCTCCTCGTAATCTGCTCCATCTTTTCATCTAACCCGGCTATGTTGCTTTAGCTTTCATAGACAAAAAGCAGAAGACAATCAGTAATTCACTAGTTATTACCAATAAGCTGGTGATGATATCCGATACTACTTCATCCGAAGTTTAAGAACATCTAAAACAAGACCTCAAATGAGCAAAGCAGACGAGTTTAACAAAGACTGAGAGCAGGGTACGAAGAGTGATTTTTTTTCTTATAATTGCTCCTTATCATCTAAATCACATCACCGTTAACTATAAAACAGGTGACCACATCCAAATTGAATCCGACAAGGAATTGATCAACCAAGTCAAAGAAATGTTCACAATTTGCCTTGTCGAGTGATTTTTGAAGGTCCCAACTTTCTCTGCCTTCAACAAATGCCTAAGCTTCACCAGAGAAGAACCTCAATACAATGGTGTAATGACAGCCATCACCAACCAAGACAACAAAATCTTTCGTCAGGAAAGCCCAGTACAAACCCTGAATTACGACCCTTCCGATAATCAAGACGAGAGTTGGACTGATTTTAATAGCGAGCCTTTAGAAAAGAAATAAAGGCTTTGATAAATCTTGATAATTTAAGTTACCAATAATATTCGCAATGACATTTTTTATTTTTATGTCCTGCATGATCTCTCGATTCTTGTACACACTGCAGACCTATTTATGATTATGTATTTGAGCCAAACTGTAGAGATGGAACCGACATGGGAGATCATCCGCAATCCCCAGCACCGCTACACCCAGGCGCCCGATCAATACGGTACCAGTGTCTGATCCCCGCGTCACTCGTCAATTACCAACCATTCGTGGAGAGGGCTCCTGTCCGACTAATCGGTTACCTCTTGGACCTCGCTTTTCACCTTGTTGTCAACACGCAACAACAGTTTGTCAACTAGCCTTTTTGCAACTACAACCGGACGATCACAAGCCTCATCAAATACGCTGTGTCCGTTTGGAGGAGTTGAATCAGACTAATCAGCTAACAGAAGCATCACCATGAAAACAATGAACCCCGATGTAGTAGTAATCGGAGGCGGTGTAATTGGAGCTGCTGTGGCCTACGGGCTGGCAGCACAAAAGGCCTCGGTTGTCATGCTAGATCGAGAGGATTTTCAGTTAACGGCTTCTCGAGGAAATTTCGGACTTGTATGGCTACAGGGTAAGGGACACGGCATGCCACGGTATGCGCAGTGGAGCCAGGAAGCCACGGAACTGTAGTCAAACTTTGCAAAAAAGCTTGAGGACCAGACTGGTATTCCCCAGTACTATCATCGAACTGGTGGCTTCCAAATTTGTGTGGGAGAGGAAGAATACAGTAAGCGAAGTACATTCCTCAAAGAGATGCGAACCCAATCCCTGACAGGCACCTATGACTGTGAGATGATCAGCCGGGATAAGTTACAGAATATGATCCCCAAGCTATCCTTGGGACCAATGGTTTCTGGAGCATCCTTTTGTCCCCACGATGGCTTTGCCAACCCCCTGCATTTGTTGCGCGCACTGCATCAAGCCTTTACTCAACTCAAGGGACAATTCTTCCCAAGTGCAGATGTACAGAGAATTGAGTACAACACCGATGGTTTCCTGATTCAGACCAATACAACAAAATTCTCGACCAGAAAACTTGTTATCGCCAGTGGCCTGGCTACCACCAAGTTGTCTGCTCTGGTGGGCATCAGAGTACCTGTGCGACCTCAGCGTGGGCAAGTGCTCGTGACAGAAAAAACCGATCAGCTTTTCCCCTATGCGACGGGCCGCATCCGTCAAAATTCCGATGGAAGCTTCATGTTCGGAGCCTCCCACGAAGAAGTCGGCTATGACCTTGGTACTACCAACGGTGTTCTGCAAGACATTGCCAACCACGCCCTAACAGTCTTTCCAACCTTGAAAAATCTACAATTGATCCGTAGCTGGGGATCCCTGCGCGTGCTCACACCGGACCAAAAACCAGTCTATGTAGAATCACAAAGTTGTCCTGGAGCTTTTGCCGTAACCAGTCACAGCGGGGTCAGTCTGGCTTCAATTCACAGCAATTACCTGGTCGACTGGATTCTGTCCGGTCAAACCCAACCGATGTTTGAGGTTTTCGATTCTGCGAGGTTTGATGTTCCAGCCACCGCCTAATGTTGCCAAGACAGTTCAAATCACCTTTGAGGGGCAGACCTATCAAGTGGCTCCTAGGCAAACCGTTGCTGCAGCCCTGATGGGAGAAGGCTACCTGACGCTGCGGAATTCGGTAGTCAGCGGAGAAACCAGAGCAGCTTTCTGCATGATGGGGATCTGTTTTGACTGCCTGCTTGAGATCGATGGCCGACCCAACCAACAATCCTGCATGATCCAAGTTCGTGAGGGTATGAACATCCAGCGTCAATTGAAGAAAGGGGAGCGTGCATGAGTCTAACAAAGTATGACTACGTGATCATTGGAGCAGGCCCCGCAGGCATGGCTGCGGCTGTCGAAGCTTGTCAATACGGACTAAATGTACTGGTGCTGGATGAACAGCCAACTATTGGGGGTCAAATCTATAGAAATATCGAAGATCTGGAGGAACAGCGTCCGGGTGAATTCCATCAACTGGGTGCTGATTATCAGGAGGCCTTTGAACTGGCTCAAAGATTCCACTCCTCTGAAGCCAAGTATCGGCCAGGCCGATCAATCTGGCAGATTGATTCAGATTTGACGCTATACCACATTGGACAAGATGGAGGACCTTCGGAAACATGCCATGCTCCACGCATCCTGATTGCCACTGGTGCCATGGAGCGACCGATGCCTTTTCCAGGCTGGACGCTTCCCGGTGTGATGGCCTGCACTGCAGCAGACGTACTCTACAAAAGCTCTGGGTTGTTGCCCCGTGGTGAAATCGTCTTACTGGGTAGTGGACCCCTTTTATTATTGATTGCCTGCCGCTTGCTTGATGCTGGAGTTAAGATTGCTGCCTATCTGGATACAAATCCGCACCTCGCACCTTTTCAGGCGCTACCCTACTTACCTGAGGCCTTACGAGGACACGATTATCTCCTCAAGGGAATCGCCATGCTCTGGCAAATGTTCACTTCTGGAGCGAAAGTCCACCTTGGTGTCACAGGAATAGAAGCACAGGGCGAGGCTCACCTGCAAAAAGTACAATTCCAGCAAGGAACTGCTACCTGGAAGGAGCTGACTGCAGACCTGCTGCTTCTGCATCATGGTGTGGTTCCCAACGTGCAGATCACCCGACAGCTTGGTTGTGAGCACGCTTGGTACGAGAAGCAACGCTACTGGGAACCCGTCCTTGATCAATGGGGTAATACCAGCATTGAAAATATTGCTGTGGCTGGAGATTCTGGTCGCGTCTGCGGCTCAGCCAATTCAGTGCTCACCGGTCGGCTAGCGGCTCTGGAAACTGCCAGAGCACTGGGCAAGATCGATTCGTCCCAACAGACTGCTCTAGCAGTTCCTTTACTCAAAAGACAGAATCAGGAGTTGGCGATCCGTCCTTTCCTCGACACACTTTTCCCTCCAAGACGCCCCTGGTTGGTCCCACAGAATGAGGAGACGTTGATCTGTCGATGTGAGGAAGTCAGTGTTCGTGAGATCCGGGGTGCTGTGCGTCTGGGTGCCTTGAGCCCTGATCGAGTGAAGCCGATGATCCGTTGTGGAATGGGCCCATGTCAGGGGAGGATGTGTGGACTTACTGCCTCCGAGATCATTGCTGATGAACGCCAAGTTTCTCCAGTTGATGTTGGCTATTTTCGGGTACGTTCACCCATCAAACCCATTACTCTTGGACAGTTGGCCGGAATTGATTAACCTCGTAGTTTCCGCTCTTCTTTGCTTTCACACTTTGCGTAATATATCAATCACAACTGAGTGTGGGCTTTGGGACTTTGCTTGATGCTAGTAGCCAAGCAGGCGCTTGGTACTAGCAGAATTTATTATTTCGGCGAAGGTGCAATCGAAACAGTGGCAGCTATTTTCTCGTAGGCTCCACCAATTTAGGAAATTTTCCCAGATATAGCTTCAGATTACTTGCACTGAGTGCCTTGATCAACCACAAAAACTTCCTTAGCAGCCAAAATTATAACGGGTGAAGCCACTCCATCTTATCTATCATAATATCGACCGAGTGTTGCTGAGTCATGAATCAATTTAAGGCAAGCTATTCATTAGTAGCGACGTTGAAATCGGTAGGTTGGTCACCTTTAATTTTTTAACAAGTCAGCACAAAAACTAATAGCAAAACATTTACCAGACAATCAGGCATATCGGGGTGTACTCCAACTGTTGCGAATTGGGGATCAAATCATGTTGCCGATTGAGTTGAAACCATGTTGCCAAAAGGTGTTTTTTCAACTTTTGGCAACATATAGCGCAACCTCAATATTCAGATCTACTTCATCAGAAACCATCAGCCCGCCAACTACCTGAAAGGGTTTGTTCCAAGTAACATTAAAATCTTGGCGGTTGATCTGACCAGCAGCTTCAAACGCAACTCTACCTGGTATTTTCCCCAGCATTTTTCCCTTGAGGGTAATCGATTTACTGACATCACGAATCGTAAGTATTCCATCTACGCGATACTCGCCGTTGCCTTCTAGTTTTAAATTTGTGCTCTCAAAGGTGATATTTGGAAAACGCTGAGCGTTGAAGAAGTCATCACTTCTCAAATGCCCATCCCGCTTGGGGTTATCGGTATCAACGGAAGCCACCTTGATTTCTGCACGCACCGCCCTCAAGCTTCCCGTTGCCTCGTCGATTTCAGCTGTAGCTCGGACATCGTTGAATTTGCCCCGGACTGTGCTGAAGAGCTTGTATTTAACTGCAAAACCTACCGTGGAGTGAGTGGCATCCAGCTGATAACGGGTGGCTGCGTGAGCCCCAACGAATCCACTGAGACAGACAAAGCCGATCGTGGCCCAAAACATAAACAGCACTTTCTTCTTCATTTAATCTCTCCTTGACCTTGGTTGGTGAGCAAACAGCAAATTTCCAACAAATCTTTGTGTTGAAGTTCTAAAAACAAAAATTATACTAAACCTACATTTTTCAAAAATAAATAGTTAATTTAACAAAATAGATTTGCAAAATTACAAAATGAAGCAATGGGATGATCTGCGACTTTTTCTAGCAGTTGCCAAAACTGGGACGCTCACTGGTGCAGCAGATGAACTGGAATTGAATGTAGCCACCCTGCATCGGCGGCTAAAATCTTTTGAGGAGGGATTCGGGATCTCCCTTTTTGAAAAAGGTCCCCGAGGCTATCGTCTCACCAACGCAGGAGAAGCATTGTTTTCACAGACAAAAGAAGTGGAAGAATCGATCTTCGCAGCTTTTCGGGCGGTAGTGGGCCATGATCAACATGTAGCAGGAGAAGTCCGAATCACTCTGCCCCAAGCAATGGTTTCTCTGATGACACCTCACTTGGTAGCCTTCTCAGGAGAACACAAACATGTTCATGTAATTTTGTTACCCGATGATGGTTTGCTGGATTTGGAGCGAAGTACGGATATTGCCTTTCGGGCGACCTCACAACCTTCGGAAAATGCGGTAGGACGCAATCTCGCTGGCATAGCTTGGTGTAGATATGCTTCCAGAACTACAAAAGGTACAGACTTGCCCTGGCTAAGACATGTGGGCATGGCTAGAAATCAGGTTATTCGGCAGCAACAAGAAGCCATTGCCAAAAGAGAGATTCTACAGGTTCAGGGAGTGGCAGGAATGTTATCTGCTCTAAAAGCTTCAAAAGCCCAGGGTTTCCTTCCTTGCTTCGTAGGAGACCAAAATACAGATTTGCGGAGGGTAGTAGAGACAATTGAAACCAGAGATCGACTCTGGCTGCTCATTAATGCGGATTTGAGACGTTCCGCAAGAGTGAGAGTGTTGGTAGATTTCATTGTCCCCAAACTGATGGCTCAGAAAAACCTGTTTGAAGGCATCTTGCCTTCAAACAGCACTTAACAGCAACGATAGAATAGCCTTTTTGCAGAGATTGATAATTTTTCAAAAGGACTCACATGATTAAAGGCCTCATCGCCCCGGTTCTCACACCCTTTGACGACCATCTAACGGTCGATCAGGAAAAATTCAATGTGCTTGCGCATCGGCTTATTAGTAGTGGTTGCGCAGGACTGGCTCCCTTCGGGACAACGGGAGAGGCGCTCTCATTGGGTTCGGCAGAACGAAAGACCGCCTTGGAGGGGCTGGTGAAAGTAGGCATAAATCCTGCCGTATTGATACCAGGGACAGGACTCTGCAACTTACCTGATACAGTAGAGTTGTGTCGACATGCTATGGAACTGGGCTGTGCCGGGGTAATGACACTACCACCCTTCTATTACAAGGGAATGAACGATAAGGGACTTTTTGATTACTTTGTCCGCCTCATTGAAACCATCAATGATTATCGACTGAAAATTTACCTTTATCACATTCCACAGGTTAGCGGGGTGGGCCTACCGATCCCCCTCGTCACTCAATTGCATAATAAATTTCCTGAAGTGGTTGTGGGCATCAAGGACAGTTCTGGGGACTGGGAGAACACCAAAGCTTTACTAGAGATCGATGGATTGATTGTTTACCCAGGTGCCGAACTACCCGTGATTGAAGCCATTCGTCTCGGGGCTCCTGGCTGCATCTCGGCGACGGCTAACCTAAACAGTGCCCGAATCGCTGAGGTGATCTCACTGTGTCACGCGGGTCAATGGGAGGCAGCTGAAGCTAAACACGAGAGCGTCTGCTCTATCCGCAAGCTCTTCCAAGAATATGCTCCGATTCCTGCACAAAAAGCTCTGTTGGCCCGCCAGTTGGAGCAACCTTCATGGGGCAATCTGCGACCTCCCCTTCAACCCATCACGACTGAACGTGTTGAAGCCTTGGCCGAGTCCTTAGACCGTCAATTTGGTCTGAAATTCTAAGCCTGCTTGGTTTCCTTAACAAATGTGATTCGTTGAATTACTTTGTTTTGTAACCAATCCTTCATCCAGCCTATTGACCGAATTTTTTCCCAATGGGAACCCTTTACCAAACGTCATTATCCGTTGAATGTGGAGGTTTGGAAAATAGTGGTTGAGGGCGCTGATGGAAATTTGAAAACTGAAGAGAGATGGAGTTTAGTTTAAGCCCTCATCTGGCTCTGTAGCCACTTTTTTAGCAGCTGAAATGATCGGTACAACTTTAATAATGTTAATCTGATTAATTATGTAAGCAGATGTCTGGATTCAATCACGATTAGAGCTATTATGCACAGGCAAGAGGAATTTACAAAGAGCCATGTAAATTGGTCGAGATTTGAAGTATTTACACAAATAAGGCCATGCGGGTGAATCCCAAAACGTCAATCTTGGGACGTCAAATCTCTCCACCATCAGTTTTTGAAGCAGACCTCGCTGCCCAAGTTTTTGAGACTACTATCACAATCAAGAGCTACAATATTCTAATTTGGATTCATTTGCTTCGCTAGCTCCACGTCAGCCACAACATTCGTGCCTGTTGATGCACCACAGAAAATCCAATGCTTGGCTGCTAGCAACTTACAAATGTCAAATACTTTCTCTTGGTCAATGGCAACGAAATGGTGTGCTCGGGAGGCGTCTAAAAAAGGAAAGTAAAAACCAACACCAATACCTTCAACACGATGGAGTCCACCTTTGCCAGCTGTAAGTAGAGAAGACTGAGTTGGTTCAACAGCAACGACACGAGGAAAGTGATTAGCCTGGTTGAGCCCTTCTAAAGTTCCCATGAGGGCGACTCCAGTACCGACATATGCACAAAACAAGGACACATCCCCCTGGATCTGTTCAACAATTACGAGCCCCTGATAGCCAGTGACGATTCGGAGAAAACAGCCATAAAATGTCGACCTGCTGCAGGAATTTACCTTCTCCAGTACTCGGTAGCTTTATCTAAGCACCATGATCTTCACAAAATAAAGTGAGAAAATCTATGGGATACATGAACCAATAAAAATTGGTTAACTAGCTAAGAGGACTTTTAATTCAATTCTGTATTTCTGGATGATCAGTCCTAATTTTGAACAAAAAAGTTTAGAAATCATGAGGGCGAGAGGATCTGAAAAAAAAAATTTGAATTTCTAATCATTTAGCAAGACACCAAAGCTGCCCAAAACAGAGATTGATAGTCCAGCGAGTGGAAGATGAGGGAGGCAATTTGGTTGAGCTACGAGGAGCAGAAACGCCTAGACCAGCAGTAGAATATTAAAAATCCATGTGATTCTGAAAAAACAAAATCGTTTTAATCAAAGCAGATAGCCAAGACCAACAATCCCGAACCACACCGCTCCCGTAAGTTTCTGTCACTAGAACAAATCTCTCTCCAAAGCACCAAGCCCTTCAAGGGCCAGCAAAAAAGCCAACTGATCCACTTTATTGCTACCAAAGACGAGACCACAGTGATTTCAAATTTTCAAAACGTGGTGGACTAAATCTTAAAAAAAGCGTAATTCTGATGTATTGAAGTTGGATGCATTGTTGTTTGAGCCTGCAGATCATCCAGGCGTCGTAACCCCACATTCGCCTCTCCTCAAGCAGGAACACGCACTATACTTCCTCAACCCAGTTGAACCTTAATGGTATCAAACTGCTACTAGAGTCTTTAGCCACTTTTACACCTGTGAATTCTCTTTTCTCAGACCCCTATTCGTTTGTTCGCATCATCTATCGGGTGCTGCAGCTTTCACTGAAAAACCCACTTCAGTTGGCGGTAGCCATTGTAGCGGTCGTTACTGGAGCTTCGCTACAGTTGATGATTCCAGAATTTCTGGGGCAGGCAGTTGATCAAGCCAGTGCGCTCTTAGAGGCTGTGGGTCAAGATCCAAATACAGATCTAAGCCCACTCTACTGGACTGCGCTAACTCTCTTCTCGATTGCAGCAATTCGGGGCATCTTCGGCTTTCTCCATTCGTTTTTGGGGGAAGCCATTGGCCAGTACATGGGCTATGAACTTAGGATGAAGTACTTTGAGCAACTATCCAAGCTCTCCTTCGATTATCATGACCATGTGCACACGGGTGACTTAATTACTCTTGGTCTTCTAGATATCGAGGGGGTCCGGATATTTATCAACACCGGACTTTTGCGAATCTTCTTCCTACTGACCCTATTAGGAGGTGGGCTAACCCTGATGTTAGAAGCGAATCTCTTCCTGACCGTCATCTCTTTGACCTTCGTACCCGTTCTTGTTTGGCGAGGAACGCTCTCCAGTCTGGGACTCCGCAAAAACTGGTTACAGATTCAAGAGCGCCTCTCGCTGCTGACCAAGGTGATGGATGAAAACCTCAACGGAATTCGAGTTGTGCGAGCGTTTTACGCACGGAATCATGAGTTGAAGAAATATGACGAAGCCGCTGCCAAGGCGCTAGAATTGTTTGACCGGCAAATTTTCATTCGCACGTCTAATGACTCGATCATGTCGCTGGCCTTCCTAACCTCGATGACGCTGGTGCTATGGTTTGGAGGGCAGCAGGTTCAAGATGAAGAGATCAGCCTGGGAATGTTGACCGCATTCCTTGCCTTCATGACCATTCTCCAGCAACCCGTGCGGCAGATTGGCATGCTGATCAACTCCTTTTCTCGCGCCAGTTCCTGCGGGGAGCGCCTGTTTCGGGTATTGGATTCCGCTGAGTATGTAGGTGAGCCTGAGAATGCAATAGAGTTAAAAGATTTGGGCTCTTTGGAATTCCGTAATGTCTCTTTCCACTACCCGGGAGAAAATCAGCCGGAGGTGATCAAAGATATTTCACTAGAAATTCAGCCCGGCAAGACACTCGGAATCGTAGGCCCCCAAGGCTGCGGCAAGAGTACCCTAGTCCAGCTGGTTCCACGCTTCCATGAACCTGCTGCTGGGAAAATTCTCTATAATGGCCATCCGCTGAAGGACTACTCACTGAAATCTCTGCGAAAATCCATCAGCCTCGTTCAGCAGGACACCTTCCTGTTCACATCTTCTGTGAGCAATAATGTACTTTACGGTAATCCTTGGGCAGCTAAACCAGATGTCGTATCTGCAGCAGAGCGTGCCCAACTTCATGAACACGTTGCTAAGTTACCACAAGAATACGACACACTGATTGGAGAGCGAGGACTGACTCTTTCGGGAGGCCAACGGCAGCGACTAAACATCTCTCGTTCGCTGCTGCTTGGGACTCAAATCCTGATACTCGATGACTCCACCTCCGCAGTCGATGCAGGCACCGAAAAGAAGATCCGCGAAGCTCTAAAGGAAGGCGCAGCTAAGCGCTTGACCATTATCATCTCTCATCGTGTTGCTTCACTAATGCATGCTGATCAGATTGTTTACATGGAAGATGGAAGAATCCTCGAAAGAGGAAATCACGAAGAACTGATCAAGCAGGGCGGCAACTACGCGCGGCTATATCAATTGCAAACCCTAGACTAAGTGATCAGATGAGCCAAAAAGCACTGCTATGGATGAACCGCTACCTAGACCAGGATCCCCTGCCCCCAGGAGCAGCGGCCCCTCCTCCTGAGGTCAGTGAAGAAGACATGTTTGGAGCAGGCTTTAATCATGAGGTGGCCAAGCGTTTCCTGGGTTTCATGAAACCTTATCGTCGCTGGGTGATTATAGCGATCAGCGCGCTGATGATCTTTACACTGAGTCAGATTCTCTTCCCTCTCATCATTCAAAAAGCCCTCGATGGCCAGTTGACCTACTTTGAGAATTTAGATTCTCTGGAGTTAGGAGTTCTGCTCTTTGCTGGGGTGGTCGTGTTCAATTTTACCAGTCACTTCTTTAGTGAATGGATGGTCTCCAAGGTAGCTCAGCGTTTGCTCTTTGACATGCGCCGGGGAATGTTTGAGCACCTCCAGCGAGTGTCTCTTTCCTTCATGGACAAGACCGAAACTGGAAGACTAATGTCTCGTCTGCAAGGCGATGTTGGGGCCTTGCAGGAGTTTCTGGAAGCCTTGGTCTATGCGATTGGAGATTTGGTACTGCTGATCGGGATCATCTTCGTATTGCTGGCGATGGATCTGCGATTGGGAGCGATGACCCTGGCGTTGATGCCGGTGCTCATGATCATCCGTGTTTTCTGGTTACCTCATGCTCGCAAGGCCTTCACGCGGGCTCGGATCACCTCTGCGATCGTTGCTGGAACAATGTGTGAGAATATTCGCGGCATCCGCGTTGTCCAGGGCATGACCCGAGAACGAGTCAACCGCAATCTCTATGAGACCAAAGCCAACGAGCATTTCCGCACAACCGTTAAAGCCGCAGCAATCGCCCAGTTGATGCTACCCACAGTCGATACGCTGACAGGACTGGCTCTGGGAATCATTGCTCTCGTCGGCGGGAATCTAGTGCTGCAGGGCGAATTGACCCCCGGTGTGATGGTCGCTTATATTCTTTACGTGCAGCGCTTCTTTGACCCTATTCGCGCGCTGACCCTGCATTACAACGCCTTTTTGCGGGCAATGGCTTCAGGGGAGCGAATCTTCGAAGTCCTCGATGTCCCTGTCGGTATCAAGGACAAACCGGATGCCAAGGAGATTGGACGCTCCGATGGATCTGTCAGATTCGAGAATGTCACTTTCGGTTACAAACCAAACTATCCAGTTTTGCATAACATTAATCTCAAGATCCCTGCTGGTCAAACCATCGCCTTGGTAGGCCCTACGGGTTGTGGAAAATCTTCCATCGCCTCATTGATTCACCGCTTCTACGACAGCTACGAAGGGAAAGTGCTGGTCGGTGGACAAGACACCAGAAGTTTGACCCAGCAGTCTCTCAGTCAGCAGATTGCGATGGTCCTCCAGGATCCCTACCTGTTTTCAACCACGATTCTAGAGAACATCCGCTACAACAAATCCACTGCTACAAATGAAGAAGTCATCCAAGCCTCTAGGATTGTTGGAGCTCATGAGTTCATTTCTCGATTGCCAAAAGGTTATGAGACGATGATTGAGGAACGTGGTTCCAATCTTTCTTTGGGCCAACGGCAGTTGATCTCCTTCGCCCGTGCATTGGTTGCAGACAGTCCGTTATTGATCTTGGATGAAGCCACAGCCTCCATTGATTCTCAGAGTGAGAAACTGTTGCAAGAGGCGTTAAATCGCTTGTTGGAAAACCGAACGGCTGTAATCATCGCTCATCGACTGGCAACCATTCGCAAGGCTGATAAGATCATCGTGCTGCAGGATGGACGTATCATTGAAAGTGGGAATCACCACCAACTTCTGGAGCTTGGGGGGCTCTACGCACAACTCTATTCCTTAAACTACGCCTCCTTTGACGACATCCCTGAAGAGTTGATCAAGAAGATCGTTTCAGAATAATTCAGACGACAGAGCATCACTCCAACTTTCGTAGAAGATCTTCATGTCAAACTATCGCATTGCCTCTATTCCCGGAGATGGTATTGGCCAAGAGGTCATCCCAGCCGGAATTCAAGTTGCTGAGGTACTTGCCCAGCGGTTTAGTTTCAGCATCGAATTCAAGCACTTCGACTGGTCCTGCCAGACTTACCTAAGCTCGGGAACAATGATGCCCAAAGACGGGCTTGAGCAGCTCCAATCCTTTGACGCAATCTTTCTCGGAGCTGTTGGTTGGCCAAGTGTCCCCGATCATGTCTCGCTCTGGGGTTTGTTGATTCCGATTCGTCGCCACTTTGACCAGTATGTCAACATTCGCCCTGTTCGCTTACTCAAGGGTATTGAGTCCCCATTGGCAGGTCGAGGTCCTGAGGATATCGATTTCGTGATTGTCCGTGAGAATTGTGAGGGAGAGTATTCGGAGTCAGGAGGGAGGATCTATGCGGGAACTGAGCAGGAGATTGTTCTGCAAGAGTCCATCTTTACACGTCATGGAACAGATAGGATTTTGCGCTATGCTTTTGACTTGGCAAAAAAACGTGCGGGTAAGCTAACCTCTGCAACTAAGTCAAATGGCATCATTCATTCGATGCCATTTTGGGACGAACGAGTCAAAGCCATCTCCAGTGAGTATCCAGATATTGAGTTGAACCAATTCCATATTGATATCCTTACCGCTCACTTTGTCCTCCATCCGGACTGGTTTGATGTAGTGGTTGGTTCGAACTTATTTGGGGATATTCTCAGTGACCTTGGCCCGGCCATCGCGGGCTCAATTGGTATTGCTCCCTCAGCAAATATCAATCCCCAGGAAACCTACCCCTCGATGTTTGAACCTGTTCATGGCTCAGCTCCGGACATTGCAGGACAGGGTATTGCTAACCCCATTGCCACCATCTGGACTCTTGCAATGATGCTGGAGCATCTCGGTGAGAGTGAAGCAGCTCAAGCCTGTGAAGACGCAATGGAAACCGTATTGACTGCTGGTCCTGAATCTAGAACCAAAGATCTTGGTGGAACTGCCACCACAGAAAGTTGTACCGAAGCGGTGATCCAAGCATTGAGGATAAATTGAAGGGAAGCGCCTATTGTTCAATTGAATAGAGACAGGCTTGCCCGACATTTGGTGTGACCCACGGTTTGATCACGAAAGGAATTGAATGTCATAAGCCCCTTTCCCTGCGGGAATGGGGGAGTATTTGAAAACGGTGTGAGTGGGGCTCATTTGACAGCTCCTACAATTTCCCTAATCCGACCTATCGGCCAGCCTCTCGCTCATTGAAAAGATTTTCAAAAAACAAAACCTTCTTGAGAAAGTCTAGTCCACGCACCCTCTGAAGCCCTGTGATTTACCCAACCATGAATGAATTTTTCTGAACACCCCAATGCTCAATCCTCTCTACCAAAGTTTCTTTGAAAGACATCGAAACAGTGACGCTTTGCTGATGATCCAAGAAAATGGTTCACATTTCAGCTATGGTGATTTTTTGGACATCGCAGCCCGATTTGCAAATACCTTGGTAACTTGTGGAATGAAGCTAGGGGATCGAGTTCTACTTCAGGTGCCAAAATCGGCAGAAGCCTTGGCCGTGTACGCCGCCTGTGTTCAGAGTGGATCAGTGATGGTTCCCTTGAACACGGGCTACACAGTAGATGAGGTGAATTACTTCGTTGGAGACGCTAAGCCCAAGCTAGTGATTTGTAATCCCAAGAATAGGGATGGCTTACAATCAATTTGTGAGAACCACAGTGCCCAACTCGAAACACTTGATTCAGTTGGAGAGGGCAGTTTTACCTCCCTTGCGGCTCAGCAGCCCATGGATTTTCAGACGGTTGAACGATCGCTCGATGATTTGGCTGCCTTCCTTTACACTTCGGGTACAACCGGCCGTTCCAAGGGTGCAATGCTCTCTCAGAGAAACCTGCTCTCCAATGCCCAAGCCTTGGTTGAAACCTGGAACTTCACATCCAGTGATGTGTTGTTTCATGCCCTGCCAATCTTCCACACCCATGGACTTTTCGTCGCTTCAAATGTCACTTTCCTGGCAGGCTCTTCGATGATCTTCATGCCCAGCTTCAAGGTGCAGCAGGCTATCGAACACTTTCCCAGGGCCACCACGATGATGGGAGTTCCTACCTTTTATACTCGCCTGCTAGATGATGCTCGACTTAATCGTGACTTGGTGCAACACATGCGGCTGTTCATCTCAGGGAGTGCTCCTCTGTTGGCTGAAACTCACGTGGCCTTCGAGGAAAGAACGGGACATCGTATCTTGGAGCGCTATGGAATGACGGAGACCAACATGATCACTTCCAATCCCTATGATGGTGAGCGCCGCGCAGGCACCGTGGGACATCCCTTGCCAGGAGTTGAAATTCGTATCACTAATCAGGAAACGGCTGTGCCTAACACGGCTAGTGAAATCGGCATGATTGAGGTGAAAGGGCCGAACGTCTTCACTGGTTACTGGAATATGCCAGAGAAGACCGCGGAAGAATTCCGAGAAGATGGTTTCTTCATCACAGGGGACCTAGGACAGCTCGACGAGGCTGGTTACCTTCAGATTGTGGGGCGTTCAAAGGATTTGATTATCTCCGGAGGCTACAACATCTATCCAAAAGAGATCGAGTTGCTGCTTGATGAACAGGAAGATGTGTTGGAGAGCGCGGTGATTGGCGTGCCACATCCTGAATTTGGTGAAGGCGTGGTTGGAGTGCTGGTTGCCAAGCCTGGTGTAAATTTGGATTCTGAAGCCCTCTCTGCAGCGATCCATTCAAAAATAGCTCGTTTTAAGCAGCCCAAGCAGCTCTTTGTCCTTCCAAAACTTCCCCGCAACACGATGGGCAAGGTCCAGAAAAACATCCTCCGTGAGTATTTTGCTCAAGCTTTTCGTACTAAACTTGATTAACACTGAGTAAATCCAAAAGAATTCTCTGTTTGATTAAAATCCTAAAAATCATATTGCAACAAGCCAAAGCTATTTTACGTGTTTGGATTACTCCTGGTTTCCTAGACATGGCTACTGACTGTTTGTACGTCCTTTTTACAACGCCTGAAATACACCAAGAAATGTTTGGAGTGTGACCTATGCGGAGTTAATCTAGGGTGCTTGAATTTGCAAAGTGCCAATCTTCTGACAGCAGATCTGAAGTTTTTTCAATTTGGCAGGAGCTAACTTGCAAGAGGCGAATCTTTCGACTGCCTATCTTCAGATAGCAGATCTTTGCGTAACCAGTCTGGCAAAGGCTAATTCATGGAAGGCTTGTTTGTTCCTGAGCCAGCTGGAAAACCCGAACTTGGAGGGGGCTAAACTGGAGGGAGCTAACCTAGATTTTATAGATTTAACTGAGGTAAAAGTCAGTGAGGAGCAGCTTCAAAAAGCATAATTGAGCAGTACCATCTTTCCAGATGGCAGAAAATCTAAAAACTGTTGAACTGCAGAATTTCGGAGTTGTTTCTACTGCAGTTGCACCGTGTAGAACTTGCCAAAGCCTCCCAATCCTGCAGAATATTTTTCCGGTGCCACCGTTCCACTTCCAAATAAAGGACTTCAACACATCAGTTGAGTGGTCCTTCCCTGATGCTGAAGTACTTATATGTCCCGCATCCAAGCCGCCGTTTGTCGTCAATTTGCTGAACCTCTAAAAATCGAAACTTTGGAATTACGCACTCCCTTGGCCAACGAGATCGAGGCTAAGCTGGGAGCCGTAGCGATCTGCCACTCAGACATTGCCTTCGCAGAGGGTCTCTGGGGTGGTGATTTACCGGCAGTCTATGGCCACGAAGCGGCAGGAGTAGTGACTGAGATTGGGGCTTCTGTGAGAGGAATCTGCGTTGGGGATCATGTAATCATTACCTTGATACGAGCCTGTGGTCATTGTATGAGTTGCGCTGCAGGTCAACCCACAAGCTGTGAGACACCTCAGGATACCTCTGCCAGTCCACTGAGTGACCAGGGTAGAAAAATCCTGCAACAGGGAATGGCGTGTGGAGCGTTTGCTGAAAAGGTCGTTGTTGATGCAAGCCAAGTGGTTCAGATTCCAACAAAACTACCTTTTGAGGTTGCGTGTTTACTGGCGTGTGGTGTGATCACCGGTATCGGCGCCGTTGTACATTCGGCTCAACTGCGGGCAGGTCAGGACGTCGTTGTGATTGGAGCTGGAGGAGTGGGCCTCAACGCAATCCAAGGAGCAAGGATTGCTGGAGCTCGCCGAATCGTCGCTGTGGATCGAATTCAGCAGAAGTTGCAGATTGCTCAAGAATTTGGCGCCACAGATTTTGTTCTTGCCATGGGTTCAGAACCTTGGCAGCTCGCCCGGCAGGCTTTGGGTCGTGGAGCAGATGCAGTCTTCGTCACCGTGGGAGCATCTGTAGCTTATGAAACTGCCACAAAGTATCTGGCACCAACAGGCAAAGTAGTCATGGTTGGAATGCCGAAAGCAGGTGATTTCTCAAGCTACGATCCTGGAACAATGGCTTCCCTCAACCAGGGGATGATTGGTTCCAAGATGGGCAACGCAGTGATTCAAAGAGATATCCCGTGGATGGTTGATCTTTACCAACAAGGACGGCTTAAACTCGATGAACTGATTTCGGGAAGATGGCAGCTCGAGAAAATTAACGAGGCAATCGCTGATACCAAGTCCGGTAATGCACGGCGCAACGTGATTGTTTTCGATTGAAATGGGGGTTCCATGAAACTAACAGACCTGGACATCATTGTCACGGCGCCACCGGCTCCCGGATGGGGTGGGCGTTACTGGCTCCTGATCAAATTAACAGCCGACAATGGGATTATCGGATGGGGGGAGTGCTACGCCTCAAGTGTCGGTCCAAAGGCGATGGAAGTTGTCATTCAAGATGTATTTGAGCGTTATTTCTCGAATGAAAATCCAGAGAATATCGAGAGGCTCTTTAGGCGAGTTTACTCCTCAGGTTTCACTCAACGGCCTGATCTGACCGTGATGGGGGCTTTCTCAGGCTTGGAGATCGCCTGCTGGGACATTCTAGGCAAGCACCGAGAACGGCCTGTTTGGGCCTTGCTCGGTGGGATGTTGAACGAGCGGATTCGTGCCTACAGTTATCTCTACCCACTGCCGCATCATGATCCAGATGTCTTCTGGCATTCACCAGAGATTTCTGCAGAGAGTGCGCTTGAACTGGTGAATCGAGGCTACACTGCTCTCAAGTTTGACCCAGCTGGACCTTACACGATGCGGGGCGGACACATGCCAGCCCTTGCCGATGTCTCTCGATCCGTGGAGTTCTGTAGAATTTTGCGAGAAGCGGTTGGGAATCGAGCCGACCTTTTGTTTGGAACCCATGGTCAGTTCACAACTGCTGCTGCAATTCGTTTAGGACAGGAACTGGAGCCGTACCACCCATTGTGGTTTGAAGAGCCGATCCCACCGGATAATTTTTTAGAGTTTGCGCAGGTCGCCAAGGGGATTAGGATTCCAGTAGCTACTGGAGAGCGACTATGTACTAAATTTGAGTTTGGGGCCTTGATGAGGACTGGAGGTGCCTCAATCCTGCAGCCCGCTCTAGGTCGTGTGGGCGGAATTTGGGAGGCTAAGAAAATTGCAGCAATTGCTGAGGTCTTCAACGCCCAGCTAGCTCCTCATCTCTATGCAGGGCCTATCGAGTGGGCAGCTAATCTGCAGTTGGCAGTCTCGATTCCCAACCTACTGATGGTAGAGACGATTGAGACGAAGTTTCATGACACTTTGATTCGGAATTCAATTCAGGTCGATGAAGGCTTCGTAAGCGCTCCACAAGCTCCTGGATTGGGGATTGATGTCGATGAGAAACTGGCTCGAGCTCATCCATTTGAAGGCGAAGGTCTACATTTGCAGATGCAAGATAATCTTTGTTCTTACTAATACTTTAAAAACCCAAATGAGATTTGGGCGTGTAGTAGTTAATCTATCCTTAGTATGCAGTTTGAAATGGAAGTTCGAAGAGAACTGAGATGGTTTCAGTAGTATTAGGTGGCGAGATTTGGTGAAATCTAAAACCTAACTTAGACAAAAACAGTTTGAAAAAGCGGTAATTTAGGTTACGCATACCTGCCATGCTCATCAACCCATGAGACTGAATGCTTATCTACAAGCGTCTCGTCCAATCATTTTTATCAGCCACTCGTAAACATTCTGTAAATGCACGTCCGTCAAACCAGTGTTTTTCTGCACAACTCTTTGTGCATCCAGCCTGTAACGTCATTATCACAAGTGCAACGATGAAAATAATTTTCATCACCCACCAAGTCTCACACACTCACTAAATGCACGTCCATCAAACCAGTGCTTTTCGGTGCAGGTTTTGGTACATCCAGCCTGCGTTCCCAATATTAACAAAGCGGCACAAAATAGTATCATCTTCATAGCATCCTCTTTTCCTTGCTATTGATTCAACACGTCTTTTCCAAAGACAAAATTTTAGCAAGCAAGAACCTTTCCAAAGCTATCTAGTCGAATATTTGGGGACTATCTAAAAGAATTAGCCATCTTTAAAGATCTTTGTTTAGGAATTTAGACAAAGTATAGTTGTTCCTTAAGCTAATCTTCTTTCCTGCTAAAGTACTCTTTTAGAAAAGTCTAACTCTATTCAATTCTATCGAAAGTGAGGTGAAAATCTAGAAATTCCTCAGTGTCCAACAATTGAGATGAGCGTAGGCAATAAACCATCAAAAGTTTGATAGTTTATTGGGTCACGACTCACTATTGAACCAATTAAACTCTGGGATTTGTTTTGGTTTACTTGAAATCCATTGTTTGATGTAGGCCTGAACTTATCCCACAAATTTTTCACTTTAGCAGGACTTTCTACAAGCAAAAAGAACTGTTTACTATCTTAAATTCGGTATCCTAAATCTTGTCATATCAATAAATTTGTCCTAGTTTGAGAGGTCACAAATTCAACCTCAACTTCACTCCCAATTTAAAGAAGAATAAAAATGTTGAAGCGACTGGTCATCGGATTGATTACAGGCCTAATATTGGTTGGTTGTTCTGGAAAAGTAGTGCGGACCTTAGCACCGGACACAGTAGATGAAAAACGCATCAACCTGGAAGCCAACAAGTCTTATCAGCAAGTCATCGCAGAATCAGAGCTTTCCAAGGACAATCGCTTGTTAGAAATGGTTGAACGCGTGGGGATGCGGATTGCGAAAGCCTCTGGGGAGCCTTTTGACTGGGAGATCGAACTGATCGAGAGCCCTGAGCTCAACGCTTGGTGCATGCCAGGAGGCAAGATGGCGGTCTACACGGGAATCCTCCCAGTCCTTAAGACCGAGGGGGCCCTAGCAGCTGTGATCGGTCATGAAGTTGCTCACGCAACCCGGCGCCATGGGATGAATGGTTACGCACAAGCTATCGAAAATCAGCTAGCAACAGCTGCAGTGGCTGGAATTGCTGTTCTAGCCGCTGAATTCTATTGCGAATCTCAGGAGTGCAAGGCTCTTGCAACGGTTGGGGGAGCTGCCGGTGCGATGGGATTGGCTTTCTTCGAGCGTAAGTTTAGTCGTGACGATGAGACAGATGCCGATCGGGTAGGACAAATCTACATGGCCAAGGCTGGTTATGACCCAGCGGAGGCCATTGCGGTCTGGGAACGAATGGCACAGGCGACAGGAGGCGGAGGCGGTCCAGAATTTATGTCTACTCATCCCAGCAACAAAAATCGCAAGCAAAGACTCTCTCAATGGCTTTCTGAAACCAAGTCACTCTATGAAAAAGCACCACAAAAATATGGGATTGGAGAAACTATTTTTTAAATTGATTTTTGAGAAGTGAGAAGATTTAAAGGGAGGCAGTCTGGAGCTTGCAAATTAGCCTGGTCCAGCTGTTTTGAGAGAAAGTGTGGTGATCAGCTAACGGATTGTTGCCCCGCAGTGTTTGGATTCAGACGTAATTTCTCTTGAACAGTTTTACGAAAATTCGCCAAGAATAAGTTGAATGTGCTGAACTTTGGAGCATGTTTTTTTTTGGTGGCCATTGGATCCTCCTAGGGTTGATTCAATTTTACTGGTGAGGGGCTGTAAGAACGTCGCCTCGTGCAATAATTAATGGTTTATCAGAGCTGATTGTATTTGGGGAGGAGAGCCGGGGGAGAGAAAACTTCTCTTTGTCATACCTGAGAATAATTGAGGCGTGATTCTCTGCTTGCATCCCAATCCACCGCTGTCCATACTGATTATATGTTTGCATTCCTTAACTAATTTCAACAGGTTCACATCATGAGTAAACCCATTTCTGGTGAGAGCGCACCTACTCAGTTCAAGTACATCGGCAAGCCTCGTGGAACAATTGACGCTCCTGAAAAGCTCAAGGGGCAGGCCCGTTACACAGCAGATCTGCTGCTTCCCGGCATGCTGCACCTCCGACCTGTTCTCAGTCCACATGCTCACGCTCGGATTGTTTCGATCGACAAGGAAGCTGCCCTTAATATACCTGGCGTTCGAGCTGTCCTTGATGCCAAAGATCTAACCCACTGGAGAAAAAAAGCAGCTTCCCGGGTAGGAGCCCTACTCGCTCGTGATGAAGTGATGTTCCAGGGTCACCCTGTTGTTGTCGTAGTTGGAGAGACACCACAGGCTGCCTGGGATGGTGCTTCAGCTGTCGATGTAGACTATGAAGAGATGGATGTGGTTCCTGATATTGCAACAGCTCTCCAGCCTGGAGCCCCCCTAGTCTGGCCAGATGGAATTCCTCGAGACGAATCTGATGTCAGCGCAGACCATGGTGCCGAAAAAAAAGGTGACTCAGATTCAGACAGTCTTCCCCCCAACGTTCATTCAATGGATTCGTATACGCGGGGCGACGTGGAAGAGGGATTTGCAGCAGCCGATGTGGTGTTGGAGCGAGACTATCGCACGGGGATTGTTCATCAGGGCTATATGGAGCCTCAAGTCTGTTTGGCTAGTCCTGATCCGATGGGGATAATGACGATTTACACAAGCACCCAGGGCCCTAGGTCAGTTCACAATGATGTGTCTCGATTGCTCGATTTACCTCATACGCAGATAAAGGTTGTGCCAATGGTGATCGGTGGTGGTTTTGGTGGCAAGCATGGAATCCTGGAACCCTTGGCTGTAGCCGTAGCGTTGGAGATGAGGGCACCAGTAAAGTTGGAGTTGACTCGCACGGAAGATTTCATGACCACCATGCCAGCACCAGCTGCTGAAGTCTGGCTCAAAATGGGAGTCAAACATGATGGAAGCATCTGCGCAATTCAAGCTCGCATTGACGTAGACAATGGAGTCTTTGCAGCAGCTTCATGGAGTGGGTTGCTAGCCCAGTTACTGGCCAGTGGTTATCGCGCACCACATCTGAGACTTGATTGCCGTGAGGTAGTTACCCACAAACCCATGGCGGGACCTTACCGAGCTCCGACCGCTCAAACAGCCAGTTTCGCCATGGAGTCCCACATAGATGAACTGGCTCGCAGCCTGAAATTAGATCCACTGGAGTTTCGCTTACAGAATGCGGCGGGCTCTGGCGACTTGATGAGTAACGGGAATCCATGGCCGAGCCTTGGGCTGAAAGAGTGTCTTAATGCGCTCAAGGAGAGTGAGCTCTGGAAAAATCGTCAAACCAAAGAAAACGAAGGTTGGGGTATTGCCGTTGGCTTGTGGCCTTGTGGGGTTTCACCAGCGTCCGCAGTCTGTCGGATGTTGTCCAACGGGAATGTTCAGGTGCAGGTGGGATCCGTGGATATTTCTGGAATCAACAGTGGTTTTGTACAGATTGTTGCCGAAGTTCTCTACATAGACCCATCGAAAGTAGAGATAATCCAGGTTGATTCGCACACAGGTCCGGTTGCTCCACCGAGTGGTGGTAGCCAAGTCAGCTATAGTTTAGCCGGAGCAATTTCAGGGGCTACCAGAAACATCAAGGATCAGCTTGCCAAGTTAGCCGCTGAACACTTTGAGGCCTCCGAACAGGATTTGGTTTTTGAGGACGGTTCCGTACACGTCACCGGCTTGCCAAGCAAAACTATCTCATTGGCAAAATTGGCCAAGCAGGCTGAATCTCGCAAAGGTGGAGCCGGTCCAGTGATTGCGACATCTAGTAATTCTATTCAGGAAAATGCACCTGCCGTCGCCGTTCACGCCGTCAAGGTAGCGGTTGATCCCGAAACTGGACAGGTTTCCCCGAAGAACTACATTGCCGTTCAGGATGTAGGCTTCGCGATCAACCCAATGTTGATTGAGGGACAAGTTCAAGGGGGTGTGTTGCAAGGGCTAGGCTGGGGACTCTGGGAAGAAATGCCTTATGATGCACAAGGACAGTTACTGGCTTCGAACTTTTTGGATTACGCCATGCCTCGAGCAGACGATTCTGTGTTCGTTGATGCCGTACTAGTGGAAAATCCCTCTCCGCTAGGTCCATTGGGGATCCGCGGTGTGGGAGAACCACCGATTGTTCCAGGAGGAGCTGCCGTTGCAAACGCTGTCCGAGAAGTCACAGGAGTACGTTTTGAGCATTTACCTATTAGGCCGCAAACTCTCTGGAAAGCGATGAACTCCTGATCATCAGGAAATTAGCAGCGGTGTCGTGGATGATCGCAATTCCTTGACTCATAAATGCGAAAAATGAAAGCACTATTTCTTGGAATCGTATTGGTCCTTACGGCTAGCCAGACACCGCTTGCAGCGAAAAGCGTGAAACTTGACTCAGCAAAAATCAAGGACTGCTTTATCCTGGGATATTGTGACGTACAGATCATGGATCCCAGTGAAATCCCAAGAGGCTGGCGAGAAAGACAACTCAGCCAGCCGATCCTACGCATTCGCATTCTGGACATAAATGGGGCCGACCAATTTGCTTGTCGAGATGTTTCAAGGCAAATCAAATGGGAATTCGCCAAGAACCAACTCCAAGGCGCCAAATCACTGCGCCTAGAAATCAATGGCAAATTCAAAGGCAACCATGCAACGAAAGTCTTCATTGACGGCGAGTCCCTCACTGACTTGATTATACAGTTTCGCTGTTAGATAGAATACTTTCGTACATTGAAAGTAGTAATCCAGACAGTCCTACCCACCCCTGCTGAAAGTTAGCTCTCTCACAACGATTTTCCTAAAAATATCTGAGTCCAGATCAATAACACTTGTTTTCCCAAACAAGGAAATAGTGCCACAAATGTTTCATTTTGAATGTTTAATCCTTGAATATTTTCAACAAAAATCTAGTCTGCGATAATTCAAAATTTATTATTTGTTTCAACCATTGAACAAAAACCAGCCATGACCAGAAACAAGGTAAAGAAACCGTTGATCATTCAATTGGTGGGCTGGGCGTTGATCTTAGCCCCTCTTGGATATTACGTAACTACAGCTTTCCAGTGGAGCCATTGGTCCTTGGCAGGTATGGTTGAACAGTTGATGCTTTTGCCTCACGGTCCCCTCAAGCTATCGGTAATTGTAGCTTCGCCACTGGTTGGTCTTACAGTGCTTTCCGTTAAGCAAATTGGCTGGATCAGCTTCATGCTCTATTGTGGGGCAACGATCTTCGTAAACTTCTATATCGCCTACACAACGGAGGGAGTGACCAACCTATCAGCAAGCCTATATTCGCTTACCGGGGTACTCGCTATCTTAGTGTATGTGGTTAGAAAAGAAATCATGGCTCCCTATTTCAATCCCCAACTTCGCTGGTGGGAATCTGCAGAGCGATTTCCATTCAAGCTGGATATTCTTTTAAAAAGTGATCGTAGGGAGGAAAAAATCAGTTCTAGAACCTTCGATATCTCTGTTTCTGGATGCTTCTTGACGACAGATTTAGAGTATCAGTCAGGTCAGACAATTGAACTGAAGATCAATCTCCTGGATCCAGTTGATCTCAAAGCCGAAGTAGTCTGGGTTTGTCCTGGCAATGAGAATGTGCCAAAAGGGATTGGCATCCGATTTACCAGTAACCTCAAAGAGATTGCTGCCCAGGTTGATAGGTTCAAAAAGAAGTACAGTAAGGCGGAGCGCTTCCCATTCCAGTTGGATGCTCAAATTCAGCACAAAGGCGGTACAGAGCAAATCAGCTCCAAGACCTTTGATATCTCTGTCTCTGGATGTTTCCTGATCACAGACCATTCCTACGAAACAGGACAGCAACTGGAGTTAAATCTTAAACTTCTTGAACCGATCAATCTCACGGCTCAAGTCGTTTGGGTCTCAACCGGGGACACAAAAATTCCACAAGGAATTGGTGTCAAGTTCACAAGTCACCTGGATGAAGTCAGCATGATGGTCAAAAGATTCAGAAAAAATTACGGATCTCCGGTTCGAGAGAAAAAAATTGCTGCTTACCCGGCATAAACCCACATTTTTCCACATTCGAGCATCCACTTTTACTCTCAAACCTCATAGATAATCATCAATTCCATTCATAGAAACTGGAATCACCTGCCAAGGTGGTCGGGTTGGTTGAATGGAATGTGTCCGAAGTTGATCATTCACTTCCGCACGTAAGGTCTTATCAGCCTGCATAGTAGCGATGAACTGCTCCCCTGAGTAAGCTTTCTCAAGCTTGGCGATTTGGCAGACGCGCTGAGCTGCTTGTCTTTGGCTGATCGCCCTGAATCTTCGCAACTGAGCGTGAATTGCTGCCAGGCTGGCAGGCTGGCAGCTCTCCCAATCCAATACCCCAGCGCGGGCAGCGTACCCAAAGACAGGGCCAGCAGGCACCTCAAATTGGTGTTCCACACCCTGAATTTCCACATAGTCGTAGGCAACTCCAATACCCTCGGTTTTATGCATTAGGGGAAGTTGTTCCTGATTTAGCCAAACCACTTTCAGTTCCGTAACAGTTCCCAATGAAGGGAAAGCGGTACAGGGAATAGCTCCGTAGTAACTGACCAAGGCCGTATGCACAACGTCACAGTCGTGCAACAGAGCAGGAGTGACAGGTACAATTGCTTCCGAACCAAACTTCCGTAGAAGCTGATAGGGAGCGCGGTTTGAGCCAACTGCCAGCACTGGCGTTCTTCCAGCAAGCAGGGGCTTAGCCTTAACTGGGTTGCCTTCCTTCAGCGCACGTTGATCCAACAAAAACAACTGTCCCCGAACTAACACATACCCGCCCGCAGGAGCCATGTAGGGATAAAGGCTCGCGCGGTCGTGCTCGCTAATTTCCTCAAGATATGTTCGTAAGCCAGCTGGCTCGTGATCATTCTTCAAAATAGCTCCATAGGAGGGGGTTAGCCACTCGAGATGATGTGATTCTCAATCAAAAATTCGTCATACCTCGTGTTCAGCAAAAAATTTACTCCGAAGTATGGAAGTTATTTTGGTCAGATACTTTGGTGCATTGAACCCGATAAGAGTTTTCAAACAATATTTACGGATTGACCCGGGAGAACGTATCAATGAAATTGCCAGCAAATTTTTGAATCATGGAACTCAGCATGTCTGGATGTGGATTGCAGATGAGTGGTTCAACAGTTGGATTTGTAATTTATTTGAGGGATTAAAAAGATATTTACTTAAAAAATTAACATGAATTCAAAGTACAAAATTCTAATATACTTTTTGTTTGCAATTATTGTTTTGCTGTTCTTTGGAGGTGCAACAATTGATCTTAACACGTTACTAATCACAGGCTCAGTAGCAGCTTTAGGAATCCTTATTGTGTTACCAACAAAAGAAGATATTGAAGAGTAAGAGTGGAGAGTTTTACTTAATTTTATATGAGACAAAGTTTTGGTTTTCTTACCCATGATCTAGTTACTTGTAGCCTACAAGGGAAATAGTTAGATTTAAAAGTATATAAAAATTTAAACCTTACCTGCTCAACTGTGGTACGTTTGGCGTACAGGATTATCTTGAAAATAATTCTTATTTTCACGAGCAACCGCCCGTTTCCATTCTAAAACTTCTTCAACACCCATTGATTGATTTGGAGCAGACTCCATGATGAATGAACAGTTTTCTGTTTCAACACCAGCAACTAGCATTGCAGATTCTTTCTCAGTGATTCGAATTTCACGTTGTAGGTCAGTGGTGCAATATCGAATGGCAAATCCAACTCTTGGATAATCAGTCTGATTTGGGCCACTAGCATGAATAGATCGAAAGCTGTGCAGGCTCATCTCACCAGATTGCAATTTGAGATCAACTGCTTCATGTGTGAAATCAGCGATTTTTTCATCAACAACGATTTGCTGTCCTCGACTTAACATATTTTCATCTGATGGTCTAGGTTCATGTGCAAATTGACCCCACTTGTGTGATCTAGGCACAACGCGCAAGCATCCTGACTTTGGCATCGATGGTGTCAATGCCAACCATACTGTGAGTGCTTTTTCTGGCTCAGTCATACCTGCGTAAGTAGAATCCTGATGCCAACTGTAAAAACCTTGCGAATGAGCCTGCTTAATACACCAGTCTGAAGACCAAACAAGGATATTTTCAGATCCCAGTGCGCTACAGACCACACGTAAAATTTTAGCATTCCTTACCAACTTGTCTAAGATGGGTAGGAGCAGGTGTGTTTTGAAACGCCCGGGACCATTTAGTTCTAGTGATACACCCACCTCTTCCCAAATTTCTTGCGCTTCATCTTGAGAAAGAATGGGAATGGCATCTAAATATCCCCTTTCCAAAAAATTCTCTGCGACTGTGTCAGACGATATGATAGGTTTGATTCTCATTTGGATAAACACAGGCTGCGGTTAAACCAAGATATGATGAAGATGGAAACTTGCTGATCAACCTTACTACTGAAGCAATTTTAAGATGGCTGTGGTAGCCAAAGATGTAGGGCCAGCTAAAATTTCAAATTAGTTGAAGATACAACAATCACAAATGGGAAAATTTGTCAGGTGCAATAATCTGTTCTGTTCTCTTTAAGATATCAATGCCTTGTTGCTTGAGCCACCAGGGCAAATCAATTAGGACCCAGTTTTCAGCTAGCTTGTCTCCTTCTCTGCGATAAATATCAACAACTCTCATATCTGCTGCTCGATCACTCGCTGGGAGCCCCAAGAATCCTCCTACCGCTGTATTCGTCAAATTAGGCCATCCAAAAAAACCAGCATAGTTTCCTTCTGCAAACCTGCAAAAATGGCCATTGAAGCACTTACCTTGCAGTCCGGTTCGAAACGGGTATTGATGCTGTTCCTGGTAGCGTGGAATCGTGTAGGTAGCTCCAATTCCAGCGGGACCGTACCATGTCATGTCTTCGTGCCAGGTTCTAGCAAGGTACTCTGGTGGAGGCAGATCATCCCCAGAAATATTTAGTGCAGAAAGATCTGCCAACATTCGGTTGACCAAATCAAGGGTCTTTTTGGATTCTCCAGCATCTTGATCTTCGAACAGCAGCCCACTATGAGTGCGTGGTCCTGGGTACACAAAAGAAGCACCGGTTTGCAATGGGAGTGGTGAAATTCCTAACTGGTGCATCACCCCGATCAGGTCACAAAAGAAAGCCCCTTGCACCAGCTGTCTTTCCTGAACACAAAAAAAATCGGCATAACGTAAAAAAACTAGCTTTCGTGAAGCTTTCATCCCTAGCCAGTCTTTATCCAGTAACCCCATCAGATGCCCCATACTAATCACCCAGTCGGTGTCATCAATCTCACTAGTTCCTGCCAAAAAAATATCCTGACGACGTTGCACACTCGTCCATGAATTGAGAAAGGGAACCCAGAAGGCTTCTGCTACCGCTTCAGGCCCATCCCGTTCATTGAAAGGGTAGACACCATACCAGTGAAAATCAGGGGCCAGATGAGAGCTCAAGATCGATTTTACTGATTTTAAATTTGCCTGTTCAAGAGCAGTGTAGAAATTGAGAACACAGCGCTTTGAATGAGCATAGGATTTCATGTTTGTTATTCTGCAAAAGGATTGGAAACCCAAGTGATAGCTATTGATTGACACATTCATCTGAGGAATTTAAAGCCAATACAGTTGTCAACATTGATCTGGAAAAAATGGAAACCAAGATGCATGGACTACCATCAACTACCTAAAACATTCGATATTCAAACCATCTCAAACCACTGGTCAAAAATTATGGGTTCAGACAATCTGGGAAACCTCAGTCTGAATTATCAATCCATAATGTATGAAGGAGTTGTTTATCCGCCGTTTATCAAGCCAGAAGCTCTAGCTCAACTGAGAAAGCAGCACACCCTGCGATCTAACGATATTGTCATTGCAGCCTACCCAAAATGCGGAACCACTTGGATGCAACAGATCGTGCTCACTTTGCTGGCGGATGGGGATGGTTCAAAGGTGCGCCGACCAATGGACATGTCTCCTTGGCTAGAAGCATGGGTTTCTAGCCAAGGATTAGCAGCTTTTGAAGAGTGGCATCCTGAAAAGACCGGTTGGAACGGTCTTGAGAATTCCGGTGACCTAAACCCAAGCTGGTGTCCATCCAGACGAGTACTGAAAACCCACGCGCCTTCTCAACTGGCTCCTTGGGTTGGTGGAGCCGAGCATAATGGGATGAATGGCGCGCGGATCATTGTTGTTACACGCAACCCAAAAGATGTGGCTGTCAGCCACTACTACCATACTACCGACTTGCCTCACATCTTCCAGTATAACGGCAGCTGGGATCATTTTCTGACAAACCTTTGGATTCCAGGCAAAGTAGAGTCTGGTTCCTTCTGGGAGTGGCACCAGTCCTGGTGGAACATCTATCAATCAGCTTCTGTTAATCTGTTATGGGTGAGCTACGAAGATCTCCTCCAGAAACCGAAAGAGCTATTTCGAAAAATTGCTGAATTTATTCAATTCAAGCCTACTTTGAAAGCTATGGAGGGAGTTTTGGAAGCTAGTAAATTTGAATCAATGAAGCAGACTGCTGCTGAGGAAGATGCCAAGATGGTTGCAATTGGTAAGGCAGATCAGGTGAAAACAAATCACATCCGTCACGGGAAAAGTGGAGGTTGGTTGAAAGTTTTCACTAAAGATCAAAATGAACTGATGAATCGTTATCACATGAGTGAATGCGCAAGACTTTCTCTGCCTCCAAAACTTTTTCCTCAAATGAGGTTGTAGAGTAAAGTCTTTTCCTTACACCGAAATCTAACTCAAACTACTTAAAGGACTTCACACCCTAGCATTTTTGGATCCTCAAAGATAGTCCCAACTAAGAAGGCTTCTTCCAAGTTAGCTTCGTTCAGAATCGCTTCACTGAAGTCTGTTCTCGTCAAGTTAGCATCCCGCAAGTTCGCTCCGATCAAATTCGCCTCATTTAGGAGGGCACCTGTTAAATTGGCACCGCACAGATTGGCTTCATGATAAATCCAATCGGCGCAGAGTTCACCGCCCATCATGTATTAATGACGGAAGATGCCGACCCACAAATTTACCTCTGACAAGTTTGCCCCACTCAGATTGGCATTGCACAAATTGGCTCCTCTGAGGTTGGCATTTCTGAGATCTACGCCACTTAGGTTCGCCCCACTCAGATTGGCGGCCAACAAATTCACACTCCGCAAATCTATTCCTCGCAAAACTGCATCCTGCAAGTTTCCCATGGTACGACTGCCAGTCACCTTAAGTTTTTTCAAGTCATCTGGATTCATTCCTGCCTCTGAAAGCTGATTAGTAAGTCATGGCTCAGATAACACTGGATTCTACAGCAATTTTTCAAACCGACGATTGTGTTGCGTGCTTTCAATATAGGCTATCAGAAGGAAAAATCAGAGGAGATACAGGGGAGCAGACTGAAGGAAAATGTCTCAAAAGTGAAGTATTGACTAAGGAGAGACTCTGGTGTGTTGGGTCTCTAACAGTCTATGTCTTTTTGGAAATCTTTGGCCATCTGCTTATTCCTTGTAGAAGCCAATCGCATCTTCACCAAGCTGTATACCTAAGCCATTGAGAGTTCGGTTGGAGTAACAAAAGTAGGCACAAACTTGGTTAACTTCCAGAATTTCTCCATCAGAAGCTCCCGCTTCACGTGCATCCAGTAGATCTTGCTCACTTACTTTTCCAGGTGAGAGAGTCAACTTGCCGGTGTAGTAGATCAACGCTAGTTCCTTACCGGAGAAAGCTTTCTCCGGTGCCTGATCACGGAGTGCTTCTTCAATCGCCTTGGAACGCTGAGGATCTTCCAACAGGCGCTGCATGTTGGCAAAGTGGTGGGTGTAGCTATAGACACATTCGTTGAGTAGGCTGGTATATACACCAACAGCCTCAAGAAACCAAAGGGGCAAACTGTTTTCAGAATGGTGCAGAACACTCCGATAGAGTTTGAGATGCCCTACCATAGTGTGAGGACGCAGACTGTGAGCCCGCATCACGTTGTCAACAGTCCCACTGGGGGTCTTCGCAAGCTCGTAGGCATCCTTGACAGACCCTGTCGCTTCCTCCAGAGGAACCATATGAATCCATGCACTCATTGAGGTGACTCAGTAATGGAGCTTGACACCCTTAGAAAGGCGAGTGAAGACTCGATAAACCATTGGCTCAAAGAACTCTAAGGGAGCAGTTTCGTGTTGGGTCTGGATGGCAGTCTGATCATAACGGGCGACCCAATCTGCAGTGTATTCAAAATAGGGATGCCCTCGATAACTCTCACGTGCATTAGTATCCAGTAGCAAATTTCCACTGGCATGATGGTCGAGAAACAAGGCGTGGTGTCGAAGCATCCAGAGATTCTTTTCAGAAATGTAATTAGCGAGTAACGTTGCTGAGAATTCACCATGATTATCAGGACAGACGATGAAGCCCAAATCATGAAATAATCCACAGACAATCGTTTCTTCGTCTGCTCCATCCTGATACAGCATCGTTGCACACTGCAGACAGTGGCGATAATTGTTTACACGGAATCCATAACTAGGAGAGTCTTTGGAAGCGGCAAGCATGTCCAAAGCCTGTCTTGCCTGCTGTTCTTGGTTGTAACGAGCTCGGTATAGATTCAGACTATTCCATTCCCCTGGGGTCAACTCTTCCATGGCAGTTCGACTCTCTGACAAATGCTCGTAAGCTGGTAAAACTTGGGAAGGTTGATGCAAGAGTCCGTCTGATTGCAGAAAACTCACATTCTTAGGAATACTTGAAAAATCTAGAAATTCATCGAATTTCGGTTCCATAGTCTCCAAAACAAAATCGAATTGTAAAAATTCAACTCAGTGTGAAAGGATCTGACTCAGAAACAGCTTAGTCCTCTCGTGTTCTGGTTCTGAAAAAAACTGGGCTGGTGGCGACCGCTCAATAATCCGCCCTTCATCCATAAACACCATCTGATGTGCCACTGTGCGAGCAAAACCCATTTCGTGAGTGACACAAATCATCGTCATACCACTCTCGGCAAGATCGATCATCACGTCGAGTACTTCCTTGATCATCTCTGGATCAAGAGCAGAGGTCGGTTCATCAAAAAGCATGATCCGCGGCTGCATGCAGAGGGATCGGGCAATCGCTACCCTTTGCTGCTGCCCTCCGGAGAGTGATCCCGGATATTTAGCGGCTTGCTCTGGAATTCGAACCCGCTGCAGATATTCCATCGCCAAGGCCTCGGCATCTTTTTTACTATGACCGCGAACTTTCACAGGACCCAGCGCGCAGTTTTCCAGCACCGTCAAATGAGGAAAGAGATTGAACTGCTGGAAGACCATTCCTACTTCGCTACGAACCTTGTTGATGTGCTGAGTATCCTGATCCAGCTCAATACCATCAACAATAATCCGTCCCTCTTGGTGCTCCTCCAACCGATTGATACAACGAATCAGTGTAGACTTGCCAGAGCCAGAAGGTCCGCAGACAACAACCCGCTCTCCAGAGAAAACTCGCAAACTAACATCTTTGAGTACCTGAAAGTCACCAAACCACTTACTGACCCCAGACATCTCTATGATTGGATTTGAAATATTCTCCTTCATGTCGTCGTGAACCCCTAGTTCTAAATACGCGATGAGTCAAGTTTCATTTCAAGACGACGAAAGATCAGTGCGCAGGAGTAGCACAAAACAAAGTAAACCCCAGCTACAAAAACCCAAACCTCAAAGACACGTTGTGTAGAATTGGCCACTTCCAGCGTCAAAAAAGTGAGCTCCTGGATGGAAATCAATGAGACAATCGAAGAATCCTTGATCAGGATGATAAACTGACCTGCTAAGGGAGGGATTACACGTTGAACGGCCTGGGGTAGGACAACGTAGCGCATCTGTTGCCAACGACTCAGTCCAATGCTCATCGCAGCCTCTCGTTGGCCAGATGAGATGGATTGAATCCCAGAGCGTACAATCTCTGTGATGTAGGCTGCTTCAAAGAGAGCGAGACAGAAAATTCCTGAAAAAGTATTTGAGAGCAAAGAAACCGGACCAAAGAGAAGCTCCACAACACTTTGACCGGTTGGACCCAGTCTTTGATCAAGGGTATCTAGACCCAGTAGTGGGATGATCTGGCTACTGATGAAGAAGTAAAAGACGAAGATGAAAACGATGGGAGGAACATTACGAATCAACTCAACGTAGAGTCGACTGAAAGCCTTAGGAAAAAGCCGGCGGCTGGTTCGCATCATACCAGTGACGAAGCCGATCAATGTCGCCAGGATGATGCTCCAGAAGGCCAACCGAAGTGTTGTCAGCAAGCCCTTAACCAAGAGATTTGGCAGCAGTGATTGAGTTTCTTCGTCCCAGCGGAACAAGTAACCAGGTAGGAAACCCCAGTCCCATTGGTAAACCAAGACAGTGTCAACCCGATAGCCGATGAAGCCAAAGAAACCAATAATTCCTAACAGGACAACTGAGTCTACCCAAGACCAGCGATAGCGCAAGGTAGATCGAGACATATGATAACACTACCGGTTGGAGAAGTTCCCATTGGAATCTTCTCCAACCAGAAATTGAAGAATTACTGCTGATCGACCTGATCTGCCCAGTCCATTGTCTTAAACCAATAGTGATGGCGCTTTTCGAGCCATCCGTTGCTGGTGTTGATCATGATCCAGTTGGAGAAGAAATTCAGCGCATCCGGATCACCTTTGCGGATCCCAAATGCCTCGTCCCCCCGGGATAGATTTTCCGTTGTCGGCATGTAGAGCGCATCTGAATACCGGTAAGTGAAACTGACAGGCTTTGGGTGACTCGAAAGAGTTGCATGAGCATTACCATTCACGACCTCTTGGAACGCCATCGTATCATCATCAAACTGACGAACTTTAGCTTTTGGCCATATTTTTGCGACTGCATCCGTACAGGGAGTAACCCCACGACGACAAACAAAGATCACATCTGAGCGATTAAATCCTTCTGGCCAAGCAAAATCACCAGCCAGTTTCTTACTAGCAGCAATTCCTAGCCCAGAATGGGCGTACGGTGCTGTGAAACTGATAGTCAGATTGCGTTGCGGGGTAACGCTCATTCCACCAATGATCGCATCAAATTTTCCAGCAATCAGTGCGGGAATGATACCGGACCACTGTGTGGGTACAAACTCAATGTCAACACCCATGTCTTCGGCAACCTTCTTTGCAACATCAATCTCAAAACCGATCAATTCACCCTGCTTGTTGCGCATAGCCCAGGGCACAAAGGTTGACATGCCAACCATTAACTTGCCTCGCTTCTTGATTGTCTCGATGACACTTTCAGAGGTCAGTTGTTGTTGAGTCTCCCCAGCCAAAGCACTTGTGTATGCGGGAAGTATCAGCAACAGACCTAGCAGGAGGGTTAGCGAAGTTTTGATGACTTTCATACGTCCTCTTTTCAGAAAGATTTGTTGACCCGTTGTCAAGAAACCAGACAACGAATTTGGAGATAGGCTACTCTCCCCGGGAAGCCTGCTATAAAAACGCTTTCGCCAGTTGCGAAAGCTCAACAGGAAACTTGTCAAACTCCAAGTCTCCTGGGTTCAGTGACGGCCGCGAACTTTCCATTCAAGAATGCTCACCAACAGAGAAAGCGCTATCGTGATACCTAGATACATCGCAGCTACTGTTAGCCAAATCTCAAAGCTCATGAAGGTGTCTGCGATGATGTCCAGTCCCTGTGTCGTCAAATCAAAGACAGCAATCACGCTGACAATCGCTGAATGTTTGATCAGGTTGATCAAAACCCCTGTCAACGGCGGCAACATCAATGGTACCGCTTGTGGCAGTATAATGTATCGATAGATGTTCCAGCGGGATAGTCCAATGCTGGTACCAGCCTCCCATTGTCCTCTTTGCACACTCAGGATACCCGCTCGGATGATTTCTGAAGCGAAGGTTCCCTCGAAAAAAGATATGCAGAGAACTCCAACCCAGAATCTGGGAATTTCAAGAATCGGAGCAAAGACAAAGTAGAAAACATACATCTGCACAAGCAACGGCGTGTTACGAATTGCTTCCAGATAGACTTGTGCAACCACATTCCCTATCCAGGATTGGGACATGCGTAACATTGCGGTCGTTAATCCAATCAGCAAAGTAATAATGATTCCGTAGAGCCCAATCTCCAAGGTTACGAAAAGACCATCCATCAGAGGCCCCCAGATCAACTCGCCGTCAATAACCTTCCAAAAATACTTGGGAAGTCGGTACCACTGCCAGTTGTATCCCATCTGGGCAGCACCATTGAGCGTAAACCAGATCAGAGCACCGAAGAATATAACTAACTGACTGACATCCAACCAACGAGAATTCCACCATTTGACAGGGCGGGAGGGCGGCTTGCAAAGTTCACTCATGCTGACTGCGCTGCCTTTCGATAGCTGAATGAAGCATCGAATCGTGACAAAACATACTCTCCACATTGTACAGGTGCATACTGCACTGACTCTGCTTCTGGAAAGACCTCTGCTGGATCAACCCACGTTTCGAAGTTAGGATCCCAGGCAATTACCATTGAATAGCGCTCTATACTTTTTCGGTTGATCACGCGATGCAGAGTGGACTGAAAAGCGTTGTTCGTCCAACGAGAAAGTAGGTCTCCTACGTTGACTACCAAAGTATTCTCTAATGGATGAGCTGTGACCCATTCGCCCTGCCTAGTCTGGACTTCCAAACCACCCACTGAATCCTGCCAGAGTAAGGTCAGACATCCGTAATCTGTATGTGGTGCCACACCAAATTGAGTTTCACCAAGGTCAGACGGGTGAGGCGGATAGTAAATCACAGAACTACGGGCGATAGGCTGATTGGTTGCTTGCAGAAATGTTTCTTCGGGCAGATCAAGGCTGAGGGCAAAAGCCCGCATCATGTCTCTCCCACATTCCAGGCCTGCTTCAAAAAAAGGATAAACTGCTGCTCTGAATTCCGGCATTTGTGAAGGCCATTGGTTTCTTCCCAAAAATGGATTTTCCTCAGTTATATCAGGGTGTCCCTCTGGTAGATCCAGTCCCCAAACAAAACTCTCTTTCAGATCTACTCTTTTGGCCTTTTCCATCTTGGCCTGGCCAACTGCTAGGAAACCGTGGTGATTGGGATTGATCTTGAGCTGGTTTTTCCAACCCAGCGGTTGCTGAAAAAATTTTTGTGTGGCTACATACGCTTGCTGGATCAACTGTGATGGGATACGATGATTGTTTATGTAGAAAAAGCCAATTCCCTCTGCTGCTTGGCGAAGTTTTTGAGCAACCTCCTGCTTCAACTTATAGTCACCAGAGCGCAATGTATATACGTCAATCACTGGAATTTCATCAGTTGTGATCGTTTTGGCAGCTGCGTAACTCATGTAAAGCTTGAGAATGAGGGTTCAAATTACTGGGGCTTATTCTTATCGATACAATGTCCAACATAAATCTTGGACATGAGACACAAAATAGATAGTTAATTTGCGAAAGTGTAGTCTGATCGTTTTTCAGAGAACAAGATAAATTCTGAAGCAATACTGAAAGAAGTAGATAATAAAATAGAGAAATACATCGTATTTCTTACTACTCGGCGGTGTCAAATTTCTTCCAGAGCAAGTAGTCCATCATTTTTCTGAAGGGTATACAGCGACTGAAGATTGAAAAAATTATCTTGCTCGCTATCATTTCTTGGCAAGCACCACTTCAGGGCTTTACGCACCATAACTGGTACATAGTGTGAAGCCGGTGGCTCAGATCATCAAAAACCCCAACCTATTTACCTAAAAGCAAGGAATCTCATGGCAGAATCGAAACACACTCAATCCTGGGCAGAACTGGCGATTGATCTTTACGACAAATTGACTGGTCGCAATGCGGAAATCACCTATGAATTCGAAAATATGGAAGTCTGGGCTCCCAGCGGAGTAGGTCAAGATGCGGAGCATGGACACTGGAAAATCAACGGAACTCTAAAGATCCGCACCCGCGACGTAAAGCAATGAGTCGTCTGGAGTTTGAAGGTCGGGTCGAAATCGTTGGGAGTGAAAAGGATCAGTTGGTTCTTGTCGGCGAAGGATCCGCAATTCATCTCCAGTTCACTAGATTGGCTACACTTCGTAAACTTCAACCTTCCTGGAAGTTCCTAATCCAACACCGTCAGACGATGGCGTTCAACTTGGACAAACTGCGGCTACCGATTCGGGTCTCAATTGCGCAGCAAGAGATTGCTTCACTGTCTCCAGAGGAGCGACCGAATTGGCTGGCTCGCTTGATTGGACTGCCTTATGGCAAGATTCGTTGGCAGAGGCTTCTAAAGTTACTGCTTGGTTAAGGAGTGCTAGAGATGTGGGCATTTCTTGACCAACTTACAGTTGGCAAACCAGTTCACTAGCTTTGATCTAGAAGCACCATTCGGCCCTGGTTCCGGAGTGTCTCCATCCGACTGGAGTACTCAACGGGTAGCGCAATGACAGAGTCAAGAATTTCCAGTTCCACTGAAGTCAGAGTGAGCCTAGCAACCTACAGGTTATCTTCTAGCTGCTCCCTAGTATTAGCTCCAATGACAATGCTCGTGATGCCTGTTTGTTGAAGGAACCAAGGTTGGGCCACCCTTGCCAATACGATCACGGGCCTCGGCAACCAGCCGCCTTGCATCGACGGGGCTGAATGCGCGCCCTCAATCCACCGGTGGAAAATCAAAGCTAGTGCGTCAGGCTCCTCCTGGCCTGTCACTATTCCTTAGGAAATCGGCACTGAGCAAACTTTCAGCAAGGAGTCTCCAAACCATTACTCCGATTGATTCCTTACAAATAGGCAAGACCTCACGTTCCAAGTCACGTCCCACCAAGGTATAGTTTGAACGGACTCGAACCGGTTACAATGATTGGCTTTTGCAACTTTCTAGGCTGCCTGAATTGAAATTCCGATATGGCACACCTCGCCACTAAATACTAGAGCCATCCAAGGCTTACAAGATCTCATCAATGGTTGTCAGTAGATCAAGTCCGTGAATTTGGTAGAGATTAATGTGCTTCAAGCCCAGCTTTCGTATGGAGGTATTCACTTCATGATGAATGTGCACCCGAGTCAATTCCATGTCATTGATACCCGACCGCATGCATCTAAGAATTTTTGTTGTGATCACTGAATTCTAACTAGGAATTCTCATGTCTCGAATTGCTTGCCCTAGTAGCTCTTCACTCCAACCTTCGTGGTAGAATTCGGCTATATCCATGAAGATTACACCAGCTTCGGCAGTATTCCATTTGATGATTCCTTCCAAAGGATGGAGGACTTTTGAGATCTGATTCAAGAATTCAACATCTTACTCCTTCGTTATCAATTGCTCAGCACACAACCACTGTACTCCACCCTGCCATCTGGCAGGATCGTGTTGCATAGCTTGGCTCGGAGCATGAGAGCTCCTGAGAGTTTTGCTCCTTCCAAGTTGGCTCCATCGAAGTTCACCCCTTGTAAATTAGCGCCCTGCAAATCCGCCCCGCGCAGATCCGCTCCCTGAAAATTTGCGTTCTGCAGATCAGCCCCCATCAGCTTAGCACCCTGCAAATAGCTCTTCTGAAAGTTCACTCGTTGAAGGAACGCAATCTGCAGATTCACATCCCACAAGTTTGCACGCTGCAAGTTGCTGTCAACCAACACAGCCCCCTTCAGATTCTCATTTCTCAGATTCATGTCTGACAAATCACATTCTAGACAACGCTTCGTCTGCATCAACCGATCAAAGTGTGCCTGATTTAAAGCCCAGACTGTCGTTCCCAGCCAGAAGCTAACGAAAATAAGAATTGTTCTTTTCATGAAGTGTCCTGGTGAGTAGATAGATTGTAAGATTTCACTATTTGAGAAATCTGTGCATTTAATTCTTTGGAGTGAGCAAAGAACAAACCTATACTCTTTGAAAGGGTAGAACAATACTGATTTCAATCTACGTAGAGTACTCAACTCTCCGACATCTGGTAACCAGGAGTTGACTTTGAAAGAGCAATTTCTTCATCCGTCATGTCTTCGCTGATTGCCTCAAAAAGTGGGGAGGAAAGATAGCGCTCTCCAGTATCTGCTAGCATGCAGAGGATGACAGATCCAGGCTCTGCTTGCTGAGCAATCTCAACCGCCACCGCAAAGGATGAGCCCCCTGAAATTCCAGTAAAGATCCCTTCCTGAGTTGCTAATTTACGAGACCATTCAATGCCAGCAGCACCCGCAATCGGAACCAGTTCATCAAACAGTTTATTATCAATGGACTCCTGCAGAACTAGGGGAATGAAGTCTGGTGTCCAGCCCTGAATAGGGTGCGGTTCAAAGTGAGGGTGACTCACAGACGGAGAACCATCTGCATCTCGCTGCTGAACATGACCACTACCAACAACCTGAGCATTTGCAGGCTCGCTGAGGATGATCCGAGTTTCTGGGCGTTCCTTACGTAGCACCCGAGCTACACCGGTAACTGTTCCCCCAGTACCATATCCTGTGACCCAGTAGTCCAGTCGCTCTCCAGCAAAATCAGCAATGATCTCACGGGCGGTTGTATTCTCATGAATATCAGCGTTGTCTGTAGTCTCAAACTGGTGCGCCAGGAACCAACCGTTAGACTCTGCCAGTTCCGCTGCTTTCTTGTACATTCCGAAGCCTTTCTGGGCTCTTGGTGTCAGAACAACTTTGGCTCCTAAGAAACGCATCAGCTTACGTCGTTCAATGGAAAAACTATCCGCCA
The DNA here is from genome assembly GCA_000224765.2 of SAR324 cluster bacterium JCVI-SC AAA005. Lineage (GTDB taxonomy): Bacteria > SAR324 > SAR324 > SAR324 > NAC60-12 > JCVI-SCAAA005. The sequence continues at coordinate 72,879 of AGAU01000083.1, forward strand.
TTGTGACTACTAGAGGATAGCCTTTAGCTGCACAGACCATTGCAAGGCCAATTCCTGTATTGCCACTGGTAGCTTCAACCACAGTCTGCCCAGGTTTAAGGTCACCTCGCTTTTCGGCTTCTTCAATGATACTAATTGCCAATCGATCTTTGACCGATGCAGCAGGATTAAATGCTTCAGCTTTCACATAAAGCCGAACTCCCTTTGGAGCAAGTTTGTTGATCCGAATACATGGAGTATTGCCGATCGTTTCAACGATCGAATCATATAGTCGTCCCTGACCGTAGGTACTTCGTTTGTCGTTGTTTGCCATGGAATTCTCCTCTTATACAGGAAGTGATGTAACGTTGTTAAGCCCAGTTGTTAACAACAAGACGAATGGAACACAAGTACATTTCTTGATCCTCTCTTCAGAAGCTCACTAAGCTCACTTTAAATAAGAGGATAGCTTAATTTGGCTGGACTTTCCACAGGCCCTCTTCATCGTGAATTATCCTCCTGATGGAAATATTGTTTCCACTTTTCATAAAATTCACTTTCCCTCATCAATAGAATTTAATTTTATAAAGCACTTATGAATGCTGCTCTGATCATTGAGGAAAGCCAAGTTTTGCTGCGCATTGGATTACCCGTCGTAGTCTCAGGAGTGCTGAACCTCTCAATGCAGTTTGTTGACACCGTGATGACTGGACATGCTGGCCCGAATGAGCTGGCAGCAGTTGCCTCAGCAAGTGCTTTATTCCATCAAATCTTTTGCTTGGGCATTGGTGTGATGGTAGCCTTGACCCCAATCGTCGCTCAACTAGAAGGGTCAGGTAATATTCGCAAAATTAGCCCCAGTGTTCGACAAGGCATTTGGATTAGTATGTTGCTGGCTTTGCTTAGTATGCTGGTACTTCCTCATATGGATCATCTGTTGCGCTGGATGGACTATGAACCCGATGTTGTCAGAATCACTGATGGCTATCTGGAAGCAGTTATCTGGGGATTACCCGCAGCCTATGTCTTTCTGGCCATCCGGCATAGTCTCGATGGTCTTGGAATCACTAGGCCTTGCATGTACCTCACTCTCTTAGGCTTATGTGTCAACATTATTGGCAACTACACCCTGATCTTCGGCAATTTTGGTTTTCCAAAGATGGGTGCTGTGGGAGCTGGATGGACGACCGCCATCGCACATTGGGTAATTCTGATAGGAGCGCTGCTTTATCTGCAATCTAGTCAAAAAACTAAAACTATTCGCTTTCTGAGTCGATTTGACTGGCCCATTTGGAGCTATTGGCGGGAAATTTTGCGAGTCGGCATTCCAAGTGGTCTCAGTTTCGGGGCAGAAGTCTGCATGTTCACAGTAATTGCCCTGATGATGGGTAAGTTTGGGGTAGTCGCACTGGCAGCGCACCAGATTTCCATCAATGTAGCAGGCTTGGCTTTCATGATCCCGTTGGGAATCTCTGCAGCGATCTCCCAACGAGTGGGTAATGCGGTTGGTCAAAAAAATTGGCAGGAAGTCCGTTTTCGAGGTTGGCTGGGAGTCGGTGTTTGTGTCGGCATCATGACCATGACTGCCAGCATTCTCGTTCTGTTTCCACACGCAATCAGTGGACTCTACACAAGTGATCCTGCTGTCACCGAACTAACAATCCAGATTCTTTGGATGGCAGCTTTGTTCCAGCTCTCAGATGGATTGCAGGTCTCCACAATGAGTGCCTTACGGGGACTGAAGGATACCCGCATTCCCTTACTAACTAACTTGCTTTCCTATTGGCCTGTTGGAATGGGGTTGGCCTATCTCTTTGGATTTGTTTGGGAATGGGGTGCTATCAGCGTCTGGGGCGGTCTGATCGCTGGGTTGAGTGTAGCGGCTGTTCTGCACAGTCTGCGCTTCCATTTGCTTTCGAGGGGCTCCCATCAGTTGGTATCCTTGCCGATTCGCCCTTGAGAAATCTTTCCTGAAAGTTTGATCTCAAAGTAGGGTCTTCCCATCTTTCTCGATGTCGGTTGTCGTTGGTGTTGCCTTTGCTTGTCTGACGGGTTCTTCCGTGAGATTATTTCTGCCAACTCTGTCCCAGCCATTGAACAGGGAGTTCAGCGCCCGGGGAACTGTGCTGAACCAAATTATGAGACCCCACTTTAGATGCTTGTTGCTTTTTGCCTTTCTTTGCATATCAACCTTTTCTTCGGCTTTTCCACAAGAAGAGAAGGAGGAAAGTGGGAAGGATAAGACGCTTAGCTGGTTTGCCACCGGTCCCACTAAAGCCGACTTCAGAGCACAGAATTCAGACCTGGCCCTGACGATGAATGGCATGCATAACGAGATTACTTTTTGGCAGGATCGTGGCTTTGATGGCGGACTATTGGACGGGTTACACTTGCTGAGTCTGTCATTTCAAGGGGAAGGAACTGATAGTTCTGGCAACGATCATGTTGTCGAATATCGCAACCTAAGTTTCGCTTATTCACTTGGCTATGATCTGCGACTGGGGCTTGCTCATCTGCAACCCTATGCTGCGTTTGGACTCGGCATGGACTACCACAATGCTACTCACACTTCAGCCTCAGGAAAAATCACACCTTATGAGGAGAAGAGTGAGTGGGGTTACCAATTCTATTATGGCCTAAATTTGATCCTAGAAGTCTCTGGCAAACTTTGGTTGGGCTATGCGATCAACTACTTTACAGATTCACTGAAGATTCAGTATCATGACATCAAAGCGACCATTACACCTCGACAAAGTCAAACCTTGATGCTGGTCTGGAATTGGGAACGACTGCATATCGAAACAATTGATCCCAATGCGGCTTTCTTTAGATTCTAAAATTTATTGAAGTCTTGTTCCTGATCACTTCGCAATTCCTATGGCAACCTTGGTCAAATGAGATTTTGTTGCTACACTTCTTTGGGGTCCATCACTCGGAAACAAACAGGAGGAAGCAGCTCCGGATCAATTATCGCCTCGTATGCATATGATAGATTAGACCCGTCTTTACAATGATATAACAACCGATAGGATCTTCAGGCGTGGAGATAATGATCGGGATACCGCTGTAGCTGAAAAGGTAGCAAATTCGTCAGCAGAGCCGGTGACTTCATAGCAGACACCGGCTATAGACCCTTCCAAATGCTTGCTCAAATCTAGCCTTATGATGCACCAGTTCATGGTCGACTGTGGTGCTAACTGTGCTCAGACCACTCTCATTGAGAGCATCCAGACAAAATTGTCTCAAAAGCCAAGATTCTCTTTTGCAAAGATGCCGACTCCCCAAAAAATTACTGCTATTGTAGTAACACAACCAGCACCAGTAGTGAACCTAATTAAGCATCATCTTCCAGAGAAGCAACCGTCCTTTTGGGACTGTTCAGATCGTTGGCCATTCAGCGATCTACCATGGGGACCCCAACCAAAGATGCTCAATAAAGGCAAGCAAGTGAGGACTTCCCAGCCCTAGGGTTTCAACCGTTTCCGGGCACTTTTTGACAGCGCCAGTGATAGAAAACCCATCAGAAATCCATAGCGTTGCTAACTCATCAAATTTGGCGGATTTTTCGAACTAGTCATCCGCCCTCAATTGGTTTATTAAAAAGAGTCTACGTAAATTCCTTTTGACTCCCTTTCCGGTCAAGGGTATGCATCGGTAAAGACTTTGAATCACCATGGCAGGAATTCACTGCGGCTTCAATCGCCACCATCGGAAGGGGACGTATCGAACCAACTCGAATCACTCCCTGCCTCTGTCGTCTCGTGCTAGTTTGTGTTCACAACAAATATTCACAGATCTCAACCCGATGGAGAATTCAACCATGCACCTACCGCTCTTCGCCAGTTCTAAGTTACTCATATCGAGCCTAGTAGCCTTGCTTGTTGGCGCCAATCTGTGTGCCGTAGATTCAAAGGATTTGAAAAAGCTGAAAGAAGGGCAATGCGAAGGCTGTGATCTGAAATTTGCCCAACTCCAAGGGCGCGAACTACTGGGGGTAAATCTATTTGAAGCCAATCTTCAGAAAGCAAACCTTGTTGGCAGCAAATTGGCTGGAGCTAGACTGCTCTCGGCAAATCTAGTGGACGCAAAGCTTCGAGAAGCTTCGCTTATTCATGCTCAACTAGTCGGTGCAGATTTAGAAGGGGCTGACCTGGATCGCGCGGACCTGTTTGAGGCCAATCTGGAAATTGCTAACCTGCAGTGGGCCAACCTTGCAGGAGCCTCGCTAGAAAACGCTAATTTAGGGTTGGCCAACCTCTACAAGGCCAATCTTCAGGGAGCCGACCTGCGTGGTGCAAATCTAACTGGAGCAATGCTTGGTGAAGCAAACCTGAGTAACGCCAATTTGGAGGGCGCCCGCCTGATGGTAGTCAACCTAAGTCGCGCAAATCTCAAAGGCGCAAATCTCAAAGGCGCAAAGATCCACGAGGCAATCTTTAGTGGAGCGGATCTGACCGATGTAGAAATGACCGATGCTCAGATTTGTAGAACCCGAATGCCAGCTGGGAATATGGTTTATAGAGATTGTTGATTAGACACGATATCAACCGCTTCTGAAAATACTAAAAACGATCGCCCGGCAGGGTAAAAATGAAGGCAAAGTTGGGTGACTTTATTGATGTGTTTGGTGCTTGTGGATTTCAATCAGCTGCTCGATTCCATGTTCATGGAACAGCGCCCCCCGAAAATCGACATTGATGATATAATGATCGTTTGCTGTGTGATGGGAGCGTACTACTAAAGCATGAATAGGCGAGCAGGCGACTAACTCCTCTGCATTAGCCTCTGAAGGAGTATAAAAAGTCATGCTGATTTTCGCATGAGGGCTGCAGTGATTATTCGCAATCATCTTGCACCCTCCCATGCTGATATCGAGTACTTTCACTACTCCCTCATTCTCGTTATACTGAAGTGTCGCGGGTAGAACCACTGGAAAACGTTTGTGATATCTTCGGCAGTCTCCTCGATAGTGCTTGCTGTCAACAAATCTCACTTCATGGTTTCGCATCTTTTTTATCTCTGGCTGTGGCTATTTAATGAAAGCTTATTGTACTGATTGAATTTGCGACAGTTCGGGTCTTTATTTTCAATTACTGCTGAAGAGATTGCCTAACATTCTTCCGATTGTTGGAGTTAAATTATTATTTTTAACAATCTTGACAGGATAATACTTATTCTTGCCATTGAACCAACAACTGAGTCAAGTAAATTCGCTCTCTTTGAGTTGATACCAAATCACTTTTGATCAGACATTCGGATCAGTACTTACTTCCGCAAAACAAAAGCCAACTACCGCAAATCCGTGGACAAACGACTAGCAGTCTCGTTCAAGAGGTTGGATTATCGTGACCACCAGCTCGGAGTCGAGATAAATCTGAGGCAGGAACCAGAGTCTGCTGAGCAAAGGCCTCTAATTGTTCAAAACTTTGTGAAGATACACGCACGCAGTATTGGGAGTTTTTTGTCCGAACATAAGCCATGTCCGATTCAGAACGCGTAATCTTAACTTCCACTATCTTCCCAAATTCCATTGAAACCTTATCAATCTCTACACTAGGCTGAGCCGCCTCATTCATGAACAGAGACTGCTCCTCCCACTGAATTTTCAGCGGATGCTGAATTTGTCGAGCAGTCCGTGCTGCAAAAGCTAGAAAGCAGGGCAAACCCAACATAGACTCAATCACCAGCGAAGAAGTCCCCAATCCCTCAGGCAATTGCGCAAAATCCATTAGTGCCAGTCCACAACGCAATGGACAATGCGGAATACGACCTTCCTTCCAAAATTGAGGTGTTGGTGTTGGTGCTATCAGCTCGCTTGAGTGCATCAAGCTCAACACAACATCCTCACCGGGCAAACCAAACTTACTCAACCAACTCGCTGCCCAGCCAATTTCTTCTGCATCACTCCAGCAATAACCAGATCCCCGGGCGACCTTAACTACAAGTTGCTGGAGTTCAGACTGAGAAAACCAGAGGTCCCCAGAAGTGTAAAAATCTTCTGAGACTTGCTGATTCTCAGGAGACATCTGCACGGTTCAATTCATTTGGATAAGGCTCCCCTTGAAACAAGCTAATTCGCACCCAGCGGTCAGAACGAGGATCAAAGTGAGTTGCTCCAAAAAAAGCTAGTTTGCTTCGTAAGAGGTCAATGGGCAGCATCTCAGAAGAAATGAGATTGTCCTGGATTTCAGCAAAAGGATAATGAGCAGATAGTTGAACACGACGAACAATGGAACGAAACTCAGGATGCACCAACAATAGTTGAGCCACTGGAGTCTCATCAAACCACTCTCTGAGCAAATCCCTGAGTTCAGCTACTTGGCGACCAATGTCCAGGGGCTGTTCTCGTTCAGCACCAGGTTCGCTGTGTCGTTCACCAAGGCGAGGTTCTAGTTTTTCTTCTGACACATACCAAAAGCGAGCGCATTGTTCTGGTTGCTGATAATCAGTTCCCAAAGCCCAAAAAAAGTTACTATGCAAATGCTTTCTCAACTCACCAATCAATTGACTGCCATCGACCTTGAAAGTCACTTCTTCGTCTGTAGCCATCTGATCTCCTAAATCATCAATCAACTCACCATGCGGCTCCAATAAGAGGGCTGCCAATGCCTCCTGTGCTTCCAGCGGCAGTTCAAGCTGACTCCAATACCAGAGTGCGTCCCATGGGTATTTTTGCGCTATATCCCACTCTTCATGAACAAATGTATGCAGCTGCATCAAGCCTTCCCGCAGTTCCTTCAACTTGACTACCTGAAGTGGATGCTCACTCTGCCACTGATTTGCGTTTTCCTGTTTTGCTCTGAGTACTTCACAAAATTGATCAAGTGTTTCTGAAGTTAACTTTGGTTGGGAGCGTACCCGCGCAAGCGCCTCTTCACGAGCAGCAAACCAGTGATGAATCAGCACCGGATGACGTACCATGAAGGGAGCCATGCCTAAGCCAGTCGAGTTGCCCACTCCCAACAAACTTCGTAATGCAGGATCAAGATTCACTGCTTGTGCCCCTCCCAACTCTGCTGCCAGATGCTCGACGAGATCTACCGTGAACGCTCGGGTCAGCCAGACAGAGAGCATCTCTGCTTGAAAAGGTGCTCGCATCTCTGGCCGATCTTCTAAAACGCCCCTATCGGCTGCACCAAATTTGCCAGTCCCGTAGACCGCGGTAGTACGCATCAGGTAACCCGTGTGCTCCAGGCGACTACGCTCAGGCTGACGTCCCTGAGCTAACTCTTTGACCACATATTCAAAGAGTCGTACGGAACGATTGGCCCGACTTAACGATAGCTCCTTTGCTGAGATACGTCCTGCTTCTTGAAGAGGGACATTTCGTTCCAGCCGTTCAATATCAGCAGTGCTAGGAGTACCATCAAATAGAGTGAACGTAGCATCCCAAGCAGTTGCAATCACCCTGTCTGAGCGCATCTCCTCTGGAAGATCATGAGAGAAAGCGACCAGGCTATAGCAGCGCTCGGGGCCTTGAGCTTGGTAAACGGCGTGACCAACCCCTCGCTGGTTAAGCTGCCAGACTGGACGGTCAAAGCTCCAATTTTCTTTCTTAAGACGTCGCAGCAGTTGACGTAGAAAGGAGAGGCGTGTTGGGTGACTGCAGCCCATTCGAGCAACTCGCATCACCTGTCCGGGAGAGCGATAGAACCTAGCTGGAATTGGTTGCTCGTTAGGCCTCACTTGATGTCTTCCACTCTTGCAGAGAAGCTCTCCGCAAAAAACCTGGCCCAGTTGTTCCCCAGAATGCCAGCGACTTCCTTTTCTGCAAAGCCTACCTCACGCAAGCTATCTGCCAGGCTGCCAAAGGCCCGGTTGTCTGGATACCAATCTGGCATCGGTGGGAACCCAGGAACTTTTGCACTCCCTTCTCCGTAATCCATTGATTTAGTCCAGCGTCCGTTACGCATCCACTCCACAATCTCGTCCGGTTGATCCTGACAGAGGTCCGAACCCATCCCTATTTGAGTCACTCCAACCAACTCGGCGGTCTGGGCCACCATCTCGCAGAAGGATCTTCTAGTACAGTTGGTCCCTTCTTTCAAATGATGTGGATAAAGTGAGAAGCCAAGTATTCCACCGGACTCACCAAGAGTACGCAATACCTGATTGGACTTGTTACGCAGTGCAGGATGCCACAGGGAAGGGTTGGCGTGCGTAATGGCAATTGGTCGGCTTGAAAGTTCAATCGCTTCCAGAGTTGAACGCTCCGCGGAGTGACTCATGTCTATCACCAAACCCACCCGGTTCATCTCCTTGATCACTTCGCGTCCCATCCGTGTCAAACCCGGATCTTCTTCCTCATAGCAACCAGTCGCTAGCAGTGATTGGTTATTGTAACTAAGCTGCATGAAGCGCAGACCCAAGCGATGAAGAATCTCCACCAGCCCGATGTCGTCTTCCATGCAACTTGGATTCTGTGACCCAAAGAAGATTGCTGTCCGACCACTCAGTTGAGCTTGTTCCAAATCACTGGCGTCAAATCCCTGGAAAATCAAATTTGGGAAACGCTCAAACCATCTATTCCACTTTTCCATCACAAGCACGGTTTCCCGAAAATTTTCGTGGTAGGTGATTGTCACGTGGACCCCATCCAGCTTACCTTCACGGAGTTGACAAAAGATTTTCTCAGACCAGTCGGCATACTGCAGGGCATCGATGCGAAAGTTCATGCGTACCTTTTCTTATCAACTGCTATCAGAGTGTCTTATCAGCAAAGCGCAGGTGTAACAGGAATTTTCATCAAATGCCACCCTTTGTCCAAATCTGTATAGATTCATTTCACCGCTTTATTGATTGGAATTCATTGACGGTTCTGCTCTCCTCAGTCATCATTATGAAAAATAGACCAAACTCATTTAGCAGACTTTCAAGATTCGAAGGTAAGGAGGTGTGCCAATGTTCATACACGGCAGTTGGCAGTACAGAATTCACCCAATGATACTAGTTTGCTTTGGTATCATCTGTATCAATCTGGGAGCTTGCCAGAGCAGCTTCCTTCAACAACCCCTAACCCTGGATCAAGACGATCTCGTGAAGTTGATGGAGAACAAAGACTGCCTAGGCTGTAACCTGGTTGGAGCCGATCTTAGTGGAATGAGTCTCGAGGGAAGTGACCTCAGCTTTTCCAATCTCCAAGGAGCCCGACTACGTGGAGCCGACCTACGACGTGCCCGACTACGTGGAGCCAAGTTGACTGAGGCGGATTTCAGTGGCGCAGACCTGTTGGACGCCAACCTGGAAGAAACAGATTTGGAGGGCGCTCTGCTGAACGGAGCCAATCTGCGTGGTGTAGAACTATGGAACTCGAACATGAGAAGCGCTAAGCTGCGAGGCACTTCTCTCGAAGAAGCAAGCTTGCGAGATACTCGCATGGAGGGCGCCGATCTCAGCGGAGCCATCTTGCTTGAAGCCAATTTGGATGAAGCCAATTTAACCGAAGTGAACCTCAACGCAGCCGACCTCCGTGGAGTCAAGATGCGTCGTACTAATTTGACCAACGTCAAGATGGAAGGGACCGATCTAAACTATGTAAAGCTCTGCGGAACGATTCTACCAGATGGCGAGGTAACGGTTCGGGATTGCTGAAAAGAAAAAAGTCGGAAGGGGTTGGGGGAGATGACTGAAAAGTCCCCCCCCGGGATAACACCGAAATTCCTCTCTTACCCAGAGAAATCAGCGAGTTGGGCAACTATGGAAGGTCCATGCAATTAGCGTAGTATGTTGTCGTTGCAGGCCAATCACTGAAGACTCCGAGTACTCCAACCTGCTGTGCGAGCACGTCTAACACCTGCATCACGTCCCCATCATTATTGATTGCTTCCTTAACCGTTTGATAGTACCACCCACCTCCTCCAGTCAACGGTCCGGAGCGCTCCAGTGTCCAGGTAATCAAATCAATTCCTGCCTGCCGGGCTTGACGTGCATACGCCGAGGGCACAATATCCCCACCTTCAACATCCAGCAGAGCATAGATAGGTGGAGCTAGTATACGTACTCCCTGCTTTGCCAGCTCCTGCATATCTTCCAGCGATGAGCGAAAGTCGGGACGATAGGTCCGACCGTCCAGATAGACTGCCTGCTTTCCAAATTCTGGTTCCTGTTCAACCCAGTAGAGGACATCATCCAAACTAAAGGACTGAGGGTAGACATCATTAGGTGCAACCCCAGCATCCTTGTATTCTTCAATCAGCTTTTGGGCATAATCCTGCTGGCTAAACTCGTCTTCATAGGGCATTTCCTCCTTGGCTGACTTCAACTCTGGAGTAAACTTCACTCCAAGCTCCTTGAACAATGCAATGCTCTCTGCGTGGGTCATCAAGGTGCCACGAGTTGCGTAGAGGTCTGTGCGCCAATTCGCAGTACCCCCTCATGTACGCTTCAGGAGTGGCAGCAAACAGATTGGCTGCATCCATCTTTCCTTGCAAGCGTTTGAATTCAGCCAAGCTTAGATCCGATGTACGGCATTCTACCTTAGCTTTCTTGCCGCTGGGTGGATCTCCTGGTTCGAAAGGAACTGTACACTTGGCTGCCAGATCAGGATGGGCCAAAATATCGGTGGTCGTATGCAAATCTGCTTGTGAATGCCGACAGACCAACTGACGATCTTTGGTGAAGGTCACGTCACATTCCAAGATGCCAGCACCCATACGTGCAGAAGCTAAATAGGATTCACGCGTGTGCTCGGGAAACTGAAGAGCAGCACCCCGATGCCCGATCGAAAAATCTCGCTTGCTAACCGGTTTCCCTACGCATTGACTCAATTTATTTTTCAATAGGCTCTCGTCCATATCCTCCACCAAGAAGAATGGGCGCGGCCCAAGGTGAATCGACTCGACTGCCAGCAGTTCTATTGTGCTGAAACAGATCCAACACCAAGCAATCAATTTTAGTCCTTGTTTCATCAGAAACTCCTCACAAGATCGGAAAGGGAAGACAATCTTCTTAAAAGCCACTCAGTGTAAGCGTAAATAGCCAAATTCATAAATTCCCATCGTATTCTGCTATTCAATATCTATCAGGGCAATTGTGCATCTTTTTGGGCTATCATTTCTGTCACAAAAAAAGCTTACAGAACCAACGCAAGGTTATTAATTTCGTTTGTGTGGACAAACAGTATCTCCTCACAAACGACAAAAAATCTTGGTTCGATATCAAAAACCTGAAAATATAAATTTTCTTAAATTGTTGATTACTTCGCAAATGGAGTGGGTTTAGGATTGATATTTCAAAATTAAATTCTAACAAATCAATAAAACAAACTAATGATGGACTATAGGACACAGAGGAGATCGCTAATTTACAAAAATAAATCTGATTTACAATAGTATTACATATTGTTAATGCCAATTATTTACTAGCATTCAACTTTATTCATGAATTTAATATAGTGAAAAATTATATTCTAATTTTCTAAATATTTACTTTTAAATTTTTTCTACATAATCTTTTTCAATTCGACGAAAATCTATTTAGTATTAAGAATGAATAAAACAACAAATCAGATTTTATTTTTCTTACTTTTCACCATGATTATTGGGTGTAGTCCAAGTGACAAAGGTATTGATAGAAGCGTGAGCACAGCAAAATCTTATAACCTTAATGACAAGGATAATTACTTTAATAGTAAACTTGTAAAAAAGGAATCTGTATGAATTACGTAATTCAAGTAGACGACATTAATTTTCCACAAGAATTGATTGAAAATAAATGGACTGATGAGTCTTTAAATATTTTGTATGAAAATGTTTTTACCTTAGAAAGGTGTGTGTGATTTTCCAGAAAATATAGATGAAAGTAATTCATTTAAATTTTAAATTGGGAATAACTCAAAAAAATATTGTGCTGTTTGTGAAGCTTACACACCAGTACCAACAAAACACATCAAAATTTCAATTATTGATAATTAATGCTATTCAAAATTTGAATTTTCCACTTCTCGACAATTTGAGATGGTTTGGCGCAATTGCGCAGTTTGAACAAATGAGAGTACTCAGACCCTGAGCGCAATAAACAACAACAAGTACTTCAGAAGCCAGAGAGGGCTAGACCTCATGGCCACAATTTCTATTTCTCAGATGCTAAGAACTATACAGTAAGTTTCTCAAATTTTATTTACCCAACTGATGGTATACACAATAATCCTACTACCTTTTTCTCTTCTCAAACATTCTTCGCTTTTCTAACTCTCCATAAAGCATTGCAATCTGCTCTTTCAGCTTCTTGATTTCCTTGTCCCTGGCTTTGAGTTCATTATCCTTCTCTCGCAGCGTGGAAGACATTGAGAAGCTGAAGTGAGATAACCTGGAGGTCAATTTACCATTGGAAAATTTAGATATTTAGGTTTCTCTTTCTTTGTTCTTTTATCTCTGTCGAATAGTTCTTCTTTCGCTTTGTCTCAAAGTGTTTGGAAACGCTGTCACTGATAGTTTCCTCTCTATCAAGATGCTAGAGTTTTTGCACATCACTTCTTTGTTGCTCTCTTGAGGAGAAGGTTGCCACAGGCCTTATGACAGCATTCCTTCGGAATGCTAATTTTAATCATTTTTCATTGTTTTCACAAGCCCCTCACCCACTAGCGTTGCTGTTGTCATAACCCTACCCAGAAGAAAGCAGCCAGAGTTTTTTGAAATTCGGTAAGTGAAAAAGCAGCTGTTAATCGGCAATCACATGTGGAAGAAGACCAATCTGACTAGCAGAGGAAAGAGAGAGTCAGCACTCCACGATATTGACTGCGAGGCCACCACGGGCGGTCTCCTTGTATTTGGAATCCATGTCACGACCAGTTTGCCACATTGTACGGATTACCTTGTCCAGCGAGACATGATGTTGCCCATCGGTTCTAAGTGCCAGTTGTGCGGCATTGATTGCCTTGTTCGCAGCTATGGCGTTGCGTTCGATGCAGGGAATCTGAACCAGCCCACCTATTGGGTCACAGGTCAATCCGAGGTTGTGTTCCATGGCAATCTCTGCAGCATTTTCTACTTGGGCTGGTGTTCCTCCCAGGCATTCAGCCAAAGCACCAGCTGCCATTGAACAGGCACTGCCAACCTCTCCTTGGCACCCCACCGCAGCTCCTGAAATCGAAGCATTCTCCTTGTAGAGTATGCCGATACCTGCTGACGTTAGCAGAAAACGGACTACCTGCTCCTGACTGAAGTACTTAGTGAAGCGCATCAGGTAGTGGAGTACCGCGGGGATAATGCCCGCTGCTCCATTTGTCGGCGCTGTTACCACTCGTCCTCCCACGGCGTTTTCCTCATTGACTGCTAATGCAAACAAGTTGACCCAGACCATCAGGTTTGTGGGATCCTTTTCCTGCTGCAATTTACGATGAAGACTCGGAGCACGACGGTTCACTCTTAACCCACCGGGCAACACTCCCTCATTGACACAGCCCAATCGTACGCACTCCTGCATTACCTCCCAAATTTCCAATAGACGTCGGTAAATCTCTTCCTTTGAAAGCCAGATCTGCTCGTTAGCCAGGACGATTTGACTGATCGAATAATGCTGCTGGCGGCAGATTTCTAGCAACTCTGAAGCTTTCTTGTAGGGAAAGGGTAACTCCGATTGGTCCTCAACAACCGCCAAAGTGTCCCCTTTTCCTTCGAGGACAAAGCCTCCACCAATCGAATAATAGGTCTTCTTTACAAGCAATTGTCCGTCTACATCCTAGGCTTGAAAACACAGACCATTTTCGTGGAGAGGTAGGGTCTGCTGGCGGTGAAAGATCAGGTCCTGCTTTTTATGAAACGAGATCGGATACTGTTGATTCAAGTGGAGTAACTGCTGTGTCTGGATTTACTGGAGACGGGAGGGTATCTTAGCGATTTCTACAATTTCAGGCTGCTCTCCTTCCAATCCTAGAAGGATGGCTTTGTCGCTGCCATGGCCCTTTCCGGTCAGTCCGAGGGAACCGTAGAGATCTACTTGGATTCTGTCGACTCGGTAGAGAGGCAAGTTCTGAAGAAAGAGGCCTGCCGCCTTCATCGGACCTACTGTGTGGGAGCTGGAGGGACCGATCCCAATCTTGAAGAGATCAAAGACACTGGTGGCCATAGGGAACAAGCTGGGAAAAGAAGGGGGTCTCTGTCAGTAAAAAATCACTGCAAACAACGCAACAATCAGTAACAGAATGATGGCAATCAGGATCAGATTGCGACGGCGAAAGGTCTCATCATCCTCTACCGTCATGACGTCCTTGCGGGATTCTCCTTCCTTTGGAATTTCTACTGGAGGAGGAGCCATCGCCGGCATCTCTGCCTGACGTTTTTCTGCCTCCTGAAGGGCCTCCATCATCCAATCGGGTCCTGTAAACGCCTCTTCTGTCTCAGATTCAGAGCTCTGGTCATTCTCTCTTCGAGGACTAACTCGGCGCTCTTCTCCTCTACGATCCTTTTGTTGGCTACGCCGATCGGACAACTGTCGTCGATTATTCCCCTTACGCTTTTCTGGGTCAGAATTTCCCGTGGAGTCTAGTGACTTGGCTGAGTCAGACATTCCTTACCTACAGTGGGAGTGATCAAAAATATTCTCACAACATACTAAGAATGCAACTATTTGTAAATATCATGTGACACTTCTTCAGACTGACTTGGCTTTTACCCATTTCTTATCACTTGTAGACTTCGAGCAATCCTTTGACAAATCGTCTTTGAAAGAAGATGACTACTAGTAGGGGGGGAGTAGCGCCAGAATCGCGATGGAAAATCCTTGGTACCCACGTGCTGTCCAAATACCGAGCATCAAGGTAGTGAAGTTTTCACTGGTTGAGATCATCAGTGGCCAAAGGTACTGATTCCAACCCACCACAAACAAAATAAGCGCTATGGCAGCAATCATCGTTTTGGACAAAGGCAACAGGATATCAATAAAGAAACGCCAGGGGCCTGAACCGTCAAGTGTAGCGGCTTCCAGCAGTTCATCCGGAATAGATCGGTAGAATTGCCGGAAAAAGAAGGTCCCCGTAGCCGAAGAGATCATGGGGAGGATTAGTCCACTGTAGGAATCCAACATATTTAGATGAACCACAACCTGATAAGAAGGAATGATTCTAGCCTCCAGGGGGAAGAGCAGGGTGATAAAAATCATCCAAAAACAGAAACTTCCGAAAGGAAAACGGAAGAATACGATTGCATAGGCTGCGGTCATTGAGATCACCAGGGAGCCAACCATGAAGCCCAGCCCAAGAATCGTGCTGTTAAGCAACATTCCTGGAACTGTAACCTGCCCACGAAAACCGCTCTCCTGCCACCATAGGGTGACATAGTTCTCAAGCAACTGATCACCAATCCACCACTGAATTCCTTCTTCAGCCAGAGTTTGGGGAGAATGTGTGGAAGTTGTGAACACCAACCAGATCGGAAGTACCAGTAACAGCACTCCTGACAGCAAAATCAGGTGGCATCCAGGCTGAAGTTGCTTGTACCAGTAGAGCAACAGCTTTACCGGGGTGTGAGACGAGTTCACTCTGAGGTATCCTCTGCCAAAACGAGTTGTTTTGAGCACCCGGTAAACTTGATGCACCCATCAGGCATCGTTGTGTTGCAAATACGAGCTCCTCCTAAAAAAGCCCCACGCAAATTGGCATCCATAAAGTCTGCTCCGTCAAGATCTGAACCCCGAAGATCAGCCCACTCGAGGTTGGTTCCACGGAGATTGGCACCAGCGAGATTGGTACCACGCAGGTCTGCTTCTGATAAGATGCTCTTAGCCAGATCGACTCGCATAAGGTTAGCACCTCGGAGTTGAGCACCCTTCAGATCGATTCCGCGCAAGCTGGCATTTTTCAAATCCCCATTGGGGCACGCTGTCGATTTTGCTAGTTTTTTCAGGTCTTCTGCATTAGCCATAATTTCCTTGGGGCTGGTTGGGGAAAGAGCAGATTTTCTATCAAGAAATCTTCAACAAAGGTCAGACTGTATTGCTCAGGAACTGAGTTCTTCAGTAGGCTCTAAAATTACCTCTCCATTGAGGATCAGAAAATGTTGCATTTCAGCAGTTAGCGAAGCAGACACCGCACAGTATTTTTGGTGACCCAAGTGAATTGCCCGCCAGACTCGATAAGCGTCAATCTCTCCTTCCACATCAAAGGTCACCTTGATTTCGGTAAACTTGGTTGGTAATTCTTTGTGGCGCACTCCCTCTGTGCGGATATGTAACTTGTTGATTTGCTCGAGGTGGCGTTTGAGGATCATTGTCACATCAATCCCAATACATCCGGCAACACCTGCTAGTATCAACTCCATTGGAGTGAGGCCTTCTCCCAAGCCCCCATACTTTTCGGTGGCGTCCATTTCCAGTTTGAAGCCAGATGGACAGGTGGAGACAAATTTTCGCTGGTGCAGCCAAGTGGTATCGACGATCATTTAAATCCTCCGGTTTAGAAAACAGTTTTAACAAAGGCAGACAAACAATTTTGTAGGATTTTTGCTGCAAGTCCAGTGATCGCTACAATCATAGAAAGAATTTGATTCAATGGTGCACACTTTCAAGCCTCCTCAGTAAGCACGGATGCAGATCACTCATCAGCGGATTCTCAACATCGCCATTCCTATTGTCTTAGCTAATGTCACCGTACCGCTACTGAGTTTAGTAGATACGGGAGTGGTAGGACAAATCGACTCTCCCATTCCAATTGCCGCGGTGGGAATGGGTGGCTTGATCCTTAATACAACTTACTGGTTCTTTGGTTTTTTGAGAATGGGCACCACGGGTCTAGCTTCCCAAGCCTTAGGAGCTCAGAATAGTGCCGAGGTGAACGCGATTCTAACCCGAGTACTTCTACTGGGAGGAGCCGCTGGACTACTTATCATAGCCTTACAGGTCCCTCTATTTTGGTTGGCTTTCCTACTCTCTCCTGCTACCGAAGCAGTAGAGACCCAGGCACGATTATACATGCAGATCCGAGTGCTCAGTGCCCCAGCTGCAATTGCTATCTACGGATTGAATGGCTGGTTGATTGCCCAGGAGCGCACCCGCTCAGTTTTATTGTTACAGATCTGGATGAATGGGCTCAACATCCTGCTAGATCTCTGGTTTGTGATTGGTCAGGGATGGGGAGTGCAAGGTGTCGCTTGGGCAAGTTTTCTTTCAGAAATCAGCGCTCTAGTACTTGGGTTATTAATCTGCCGGAACACCTTGCTGGGTAGGGACTGGCGTAACTGGTCCAGAGTATTTGATCGGGACATGTTGTTGCGCATGGTGAATGTCAATCGGGACATCTTACTACGAACCTTGATACTACAGTGCATCTCGGTTTCATTCCTTTTTGTTGCTGCTGATTTTGGGGTGGTTGAACTGGCAGCGACACATTTGCTTGGGCAATTCCTTATAGTTACTGTCTTCGCACTAGATGGGTTCGCCTTTGCTGCCGAGACCCTGGTTGGTCAGGCGATTGGTGCGCGCAGTCGGTCGGGGTTCCGTCGCAGTGCATTGATGGCCAGTTACTGGGCGGTAGGAATCGCCTTGTTACTGACACTTGCGATTGCCTTGTTTGGAAATTGGATGATCGAATTGCTCAGCAAGTCGGAAGAAGTACGGCAAACCGCGGTCAAGTACCTTCCGTTTCTCTTGCTCATCCCAATTTTTGGGGTGGGATCCTGGATGTTGGATGGGATATTCATTGGTGCCACACAAACCAGAGACATGCGCAATATGATGGCTATCAGCCTACTGACCTATGGAATCGCTTTGATCTTTTTGGTACCGATCTTTGGCTTGTTCGGACTGTGGACAGCATTATTGATATCCCTAATCGCCCGTGGTGTAACCTTGGGGTTTTGCTACCCAGGCCTGGAAAAGCGTTTGCTAGCAAAAAGATGAATAATTCATTTAATTTTTTTAACTTCCCTCAATTTTTCAAAGCTGAGTTCCAATTATATTGATTTTCAGCTGGACCCAAGCGGTAGTGCAAAGCTGCAACAACAAAGCTGAATCGGTCTCATCTCATCCAATATTACATCTGACCCGCATTGATCTGAGGTTGGGATGATGCCATCTTGGCAAGTAGTTTTATACATATCTTTTCCGCTTCCCAACTCAGGAGATCTCTTTACACATCCCGTATTCTTATCCTTATTTTTTCTAGTGTCTTCTGAATCTATATTTCAAGAAGCTTACTGTTCAGTAGTTTTTGCAACAGGCAGGGTCTCGCTAAAATGTTTAGCCAGCGTAGATGAGAGGGTGGAAAAAGTCGCCAATCCGATAAGTATCAGCACTCCATTCTCAAAATGCTCATAACCTCCCACGCTGACCACCAACGATCCTCCGAAGATGCCAAACCCCATTTGGCCTGCACCGACGATTCCTGATGCACTTCCTCCAAGCTCTCCTGCTGCTGCAATCGCAACCATAGTCGAATTAGCGATTACAAAACCTGATGCAAAACCAAATAAGAAACATGGAATCGCAATCAAAGTAGGATGATACCAACCCACAACACTTGGTAGCAGTAATGCACTGGTTGCTACCATAGAAATCAGTCCACCAATCTGTGACATTCTCTCGATTCCAAAACGGTGAACAAAGTTTTTTGTGATGAAATTCCCCAAGGTATATCCACATGGAATCAACACAAACCAAAAGCCGATCTCCGTATTGTCTACACCAATTCTCTGATATTCGAATGGAACAAATCCAACCATCGTGAAAAAAATTCCAACACAAAACGAGGAAGAAAGCATGAACGTCAGGAATATCCGATTTTTCATCAAGATCAAATAATCCTGAGCCAGGCTACCCAAAAGAATTTGCGGAATCGGCCGTAGGTTAGTTTCTGGCAGAAAGATGAAATTCAGTACCAGAGGGATCAAGCCTGCGAAGAAGATCCCAAACATGATCCCCTTCCAACCAATCAAATCACTAATCAAACCACCAAAAGCAAAACTGAAGATTGGTACAATCACCATGATTCCACTGATCGTTGCAAAAGCACTGGCCCCTTCCAATCGACCATATGAGTCATTGATAATCGCTCGTATAATCGAGGCAATCGAAGCAGCACCAATGCCTTGCAGCACGCGGGCGATTACGAGTACCTCAAAAGACTCAGCAGAAGCCGCCAACAATCCCCCGAGGGCAAACCCAACTAGACCAACCAGCAGGGGACGACGACGACCATAACGATCAGAGAGTGGGCCATAGATCAGCTGAGAGACTGCCATCGCAATGAAATAGCCAGAGAGTAGAGACTGTGCAGCAGCTTCGTCAACACTGAAGTATTTGGTGATTGAGCTGAGAGCTGGTGAAATGATCGTGATCCCAGCAGTGCCGCAACCCATAGTGACAACCAGCAACCAAATCGCTATCTTGCGGGGAGCTAATGGATTCACAGATTTTGATTGTGTGAACAAGTGGTAAAACTCAAAAAAGAAAGGACAGAGAACTCAATTTCAGGGAAATCGGTTTGTGAAATCAAAAAAACCAGCGCTGCGCACTCCTCCCCAACCATATTGACGAACTGTCTTATCAAAAATAACGTAGTGCGGTGTACCTGACCCAGAATAGATCGGCAGGAAATGCAGGCTCCATTTCTCTGCTTCAGCCGTAGTACCTGAAAAAAATGCCATCATCCGCTTTGGGAATTGAGGATGAGGGTACATGATTGATGCTGCCAGTTCCCCAACATACTCTTTACCCTCTAGGCGCAATCCATTTTCTATGAACTTAAGGGGCGTGTGAGGTAATAGCTTCTTGATCATTAAATTGGATTCCAGATTGCCCAACATCACTAAGTTGAAATCTGATTCGATAGAGTTCGTCACTTCAGTATCTGCCATCACTCGCACATAGCCATTTGCTCTGCGCCAGAATCGAATAGCAATCTGATTCGCTCGGTGCAGCAACATTTCCTGCTGGTGCGTTTCTCCCTGCGTTCCGTAGACCAACACAAAAGGGTTTAAGAACACAGACTTCAATGCAGGATACTCTGTTACTAGTTGCACTGCTGCATCTGGTTCTGGGCCCAATAGCATTGGGGAATCATCCGAGATCGAATATTGCTGCTGGTTCCAAATGATTCGCTCAATTGGCAGGTTGAGAGCACCCCAGTCAACCTCCATTGCCAAGATATTCTCAGTATTTAATAAAACCTTTTCTCCGATCACTTCCGCAGAAATTGAAGTTTGCTGCAGTGCTTCCTGTTGCGAAAGAACTCGAATCCAGTAAAAAGTATCGTTGATTGATAAGTCAAAAAGACGAATATTGAATTTCTGAGGATATTGATTACGAACTTGTAGTCTCAGAAAGTCCAGCACCTCATCGTTATCCACAGCATCAGATCCTCCTCCGGAAGAACGTGGGTCATCCCACCAGTGACCCTGCTCTGGAAGTTCTCGGTAGTTGACCATGAAGTTTCTCTCCTTAAGGAACTTCTGGAACATTCTGGGGTGCAGAGGGGGAACTGTAAGGTCCTGCGCTCCGTGAGTAATCACCACGGGCAGGTGCTGCAGGTTTTCCAGAAAGTAAAGATTGTTGGAATCCTGCATCACCCTATTCCGAATATTTAGTAAGTCTGGAGCAGTAAACATCTGACTTTTCTGCATCGTGAATGGGGAATAGTGCTGAAAACCTGTCCACCCAGCCTGGGGTGCCAATGCTGCAAAACGTGACGGATCATGCAGGCCGATGTGCCAGACTCCCTGCCCCCCCATGGAACTACCTGCCAAATAAACGCGATCAGGGTCAATTGGGTATTCTTTCATCACTTTTTCAAAAACTTCTTCAAAGTCCCGACGTCCCCAGTCCTGCCAATCAAAACCATAGGGCCTGCGGTTTGTAGGAGTGATCACAAACGTCCAATCCTTGCTGGAATAATAACCCGCCAAATTGATTGCTTCCACTCCCGCCCCATGTAGAGAAAAAATCACTCCATACTGCTGCTTTGGATCATAGGGCTCCGGAAAACGGATACCGTAGTACTGAACAGAGCCATCTACTCCAGAAATAAATGTTCGTTTCAGTGGTTCAGTATGAGACTTTTTATTCAATTTGATTGCAATTCGTGAAAGTTCTTCTTGCGCGCCATCTTTGAGAATTAGATCAACAGCAGTAAATAACTTAGAAAATTCTGATAATTCAAATTTTAAAGGGAATTTAACAATTCCTAATGGTGGAATTGGTGGAATCTGATGGACTTTTTCTTTCAGGATCGAGTTTGGGGCCAATTCGATTGTCAGGTCCCGCATCCAACTTTTGGATGCGTTCAAAACGGGCACAGCTATCAGGACTTGTTTTTCCTCTGAATCCAAAAGATCTGGCTGAGTTACATCCTCCAGTAAAAGAGCCTTTTGTTCGTTTGATTCAATCTGAAAGCGAAAGGATCTATTATGCTTCCCAGCAAACTTGACAAGAATTTTGTTCGTACCTTTTTGTAAAGGTACGGCTGTCTTCTGAAAGTTCGCATAGTAAGGCTCCCCCTGGTACCTTCGGCCGTTGACATAAAATCCGCCAACCTGTTGAGAGCGTACCAGAGCGACCTGATCTGAGTCAGCTTTGATTTCTGTATACGCATAGCCCGTATTCAAAAGCCCTACTCCACCCATTCGGTTATAGGAGGAGTTCCAGTCAATCTTCTCATAATTGATTTCAACTCGATCAGAGTCTACAAAGATCTCCTCCCACTTCAGAAGTCCCTGATCTGAATATTCTGAATAAAACACTTGAGAATCATTTGGGGTAATGTGTTCTTCACCTCCATGTTGGACCAGGTGGTCGGTTCCACTATCTCTTGGAGCCGCCATAAAGGGACCCAGTATTTTCCATGAATCAATTGAAAAAGATTCGGCTGGCCACAATGGATTAATGGTGAGTAGCCAGAACAAAACAGCAAATATAAATTTCATGGCATGAGAAAGTAGGAGGAGGATCTGTACTCTGGTAAGCCAAATTTTGGGCAGGCCGATTTCAGGCTGAATAGAAGTGGGATTGGATATTTAGTTTTGAAAAGCTTTAGTCTTAAACGTATTGATCAGAGAAGCTGAGAAGGAATGCTGAGGAGAAGACCTTGGGAATTATTTCATGGTCGGGGTGACTGGGTTCGAACCAGCGACCTCTTGTTCCCAAAACAAGCGCGCTACCAGACTGCGCCACACCCCGCCACAAAAACCAACAATTTTTATCGTATCCACAAGGAATAGCAAGAGAAATTTGATCAGATGTCTTGGACTGCAATTCCAAATTGGTGACGGATCATTTGGCGAACCAGAAAATCGTTTTCTAAACCTGCAAAGCGAATTTCAGTGCGGATCTTGTCGCGGATGTAACGCAACTCCTGCTGTGTCGTACTCAAGGAAATGTCTTGCTTCAGATTTACGCCCATTAGATTGTTGAGCACATTTCTGCGCAAGCGTCGTTTGACGAGCTGAATTTCCTCGGTTTGATAAACATTTAAAGTTGCTTCAATCTCTGACTGATTGTAGCCCATCAGCGATAGTTTGACCCACTGGGAGAAGATGTTTTTTGGTGTGTTGATATTGTCCTGAGCAATCCCTCCGATAGGTAACATTGTCGAAAATACAATTCCAATTCCCAGAACAAATAGTGATTTCTTCATCAATTTGCACAATGACATAAAAATTCTTCCTCCAAAAAAAGCAAAATTTAATACTCTTCATATCGGCAGATTGATTTAGAACTTTAGCTCTTTCTTTACACTTTCTGTTTTGTACTATGCTTTGGAACAATCCTTGTTTTCCGAACAGTTCTTTTACTCACTGCTTTTCATGGATTCAGTATGCGTCGCTTGTTACTCAGTTGCTCGTTACTCTTGATCCCTTTAGGAGTATTTGCGCTACCGCTTCAGACTGCGATTCTGAGTCCCAGTGAAGAGGCAGTTGGTACCGCTTTGATATACATCGACTATGTGGAATTGCTTGATCCTAGCAAACAAAAAATGGGTAAAATCGCTTATGTGATGCGAGAGGGGTTGTTTGAAATGCTTCTGGTCAGAGAGGATGAGGACAAATCTATCACTGGCCGGGCCACGAATCGAAGGTTATACAATGAAGCAGGGGAACTAGTAGCGCTTTATGATTGGACTTCGTTTTGGGTCTATGTTTACAGCCCGAACGGTAAACAGCTTGGAAAAGCCAAATGTATCGCCTTCCGTGGGATTTGTGCAGCTGGTGTGGCAGGTTATCTAAGTGGCCTTTTAGGTCCTCCATCTTTTTAAATCAGTTTTATTCTCCAAAACTTCTCAGCCAATCTTGCAAACTCTCACAAATTTCCTCCACGCAAAGTCCTTCCACTACCTCCACGCCTGCGCTTCTCATGATCGAAAGCCCTGCGCCATTGACTCTTGGATGAGGATCTCTGATACCAATCACTACATGCCGGATGCCAACTTGAGAGATTGTTGTTGCACAAGCAGGAGTTTTTCCTACAAACGAGCAGGGTTCCAACGTGCAATAGAGAGTCAGCCCGCTAAAATCTAATCCAAGCTCCTGCGCTTGACGAATCGCATGGGCTTCGGCATGATCCTGCCCAGGAGGATGAGTCCAACCTTCCACAAGTAGCTGATCCTTCTCAACCAAGACACACCCCACATGGGGATTGTTTCCTGTCTTGCCTCGAACCGTTTCCCCAAGTTTAATTGCTTGCTGCATCCAGTATTCATTGGGGAGCTGCATATTCCTCACAATACCAGAGATACACCTGCTGTAACCCCTCACGCAATGTAATCTTGGGCTGCCATCCCAATGCTTTGAGTCGACTTACATCCAAAACCTTGCGAGGAGTACCATCTGGGCGTGTAGGATCAAAACGTAACTTCCCTTGATACCCGACTACCTCACAGATAATCTCCGCTAATTCTTTAATTGTCTGATCTTCACCCCAGCCAATATTCACCAACTCGCCGTCTTCATAATTTAACATCAAGTGTAAGCAAGCCTCTGCCAGTTCATCAGAAAGAAGAAATTCTCTTCTTGGAGCCCCTGTACCCCAGATAACCACTTCAGGTAAAGACTTCACTTTGGCTTCATGAATTCTCTGGATCAATGCGGGCAGTACATGGGAGTTCTCAGGATGAAAGTTGTCGTAAATACCATAGAGATTCGTGGGCATCACGCTCAGAAACTTAGTTCCATGCTGTCGGTTGAAGCTCTGACAGAGCTCAATACCAGCGATCTTGGCCAAGGCATAAGCTCGATTCGTGTTTTCCAGAGGCCCAGTCAACAAATAATCCTCCTGAATGGGTTGAGGACAGTCTCTTGGGTAGATGCAGGAACTTCCTAGAAACAACAGCTTTTTCACCTGAACTCGCCAAGCATTCTTCAAAACGTGGTTTTGAATCTGTAAGTTTTCATATAAAAAATCAGCTGGATAAGTGTTATTGGCGTGAATGCCACCTACTTTGGCTGCAGCTAAGAACACGTACTCTGGATTCTCCTTTAAGAAAAATTTCTCCACTGCCTTTGCATCCAGAAGGTTCAATTCAGCTCGTGTTTTCACAATCAAATTACTGTAACCATTGCGGCTCAAAATTCGCTTAATAGCAGAACCAACTAATCCCCGATGACCTGCAATATAGATTCTTGATTCTTTATTCATTTTCGATTTCTTCTACTCTCAGTTCTTCACATCTTCAAGGGTTCGAAGTCGGAGCATCTTCGATGATCCAATAAGAGGACAAATTCATAAAAAATTAAAAGATTTAGATAATCTAAATTATAAAACTAAAAAAAATAACTTTTAAGATATTTCTTACTTGAAATTTAGTAATTGCCCGTTAAGGTTGATGTTGCCTCAGGGATGACACCGGAGGGAGCGGGTTGGGCAACAGCTAGTTCACTCTGAAGACAGGATGTCCGTCGATGCTAAGAAGCACCCTGAGGTTCTTGACGAGAAGGTTGATCTTCCTTGTCATCCAACTGCAATCCCATTGCTCGAGCACGCCTTTCCCACAGACGGCGAGCCAGCACCTGCATGTCCTCGTTCTTGTCGTCCTCATCAACGATTTCTAAGCCAAGCAAGGTCTCGACGACATCTTCCATTGAAACAACTCCGACCATTGTTCCCCAATCATTGTCAACCACCAAAGCTATTTGTTCACGCTTGCTGATCATCAGATCGAAAACTTCGGCGATGGTTGCGTTGTAACGTGTCACTACCACCTGACGTCGAAAATCACTGAGCTTGGTCTGAGGTCTGTCTTGCGCTTGAGCCATGATGATATCGTTTTTAAGAACATATCC
This sequence comes from SAR324 cluster bacterium JCVI-SC AAA005, assembly GCA_000224765.2. Lineage (GTDB taxonomy): Bacteria > SAR324 > SAR324 > SAR324 > NAC60-12 > JCVI-SCAAA005. The sequence goes on from AGAU01000083.1 coordinate 98,057, forward strand.
CGTCACTTGATCAGGGTGCTTCTGATAGATTGGAATCCGTGAGAAGGGATTTTGGGGATGCAGAGTGAAATATTCATCCACTGTTAGGTTTTCCTCCAAGGAAAATACGACGGTTCGGGGGGTCATGATATCTTCCGCATGGGAGGAGCGGAAACGAAAGAGATTGCGAAGAATCCTTGATTCACTCTCTTCGAGCTGGCCCTCCTTGATACCAAGTTCAGCCATCGAGGCGAACTCTTCTCGACTGAAACCAGTCAACTCACGATGCTGCTTCATACCGCGTGTCAGAAACTCTGCTAGCCAGACGAAGGGCAGGAGAATCCAAACTAGATATTTGATGAAGTAACCGACAGTAGGGGCTAATGTACGCCAGAAAGCGGCACCCATCGTTTTAGGAATGATTTCTGAGAAGATTAGAATCATCAGCGTCAAAGCCCCCGAGGCAACACCAAGGTACTCGTCACCAAAAAGTTGAGTTGCTTGAACTCCTACTCCAGCTGCTCCTACCGTGTTGGCGATGGTGTTCAGAGTCAGGATGGCAGAGAGCGGCCGATCCACATTTTCCTTCAGATGAAACAACATTTCTCCGGAGCGCTTCCGTTTTTCCTGCAAAAGAGCAACATAGGCTGGAGTGATGCTGAGTAAGACGGCTTCGGCAATGGAGCAGACAAAGGAGATTCCTATTGCCATGGCTACAAAAACGATTAGAAGGGTCATGTGCGGTTAGCTAGAGTTCAAGAGAACGGTCACAACATGGGACCATAGGCAGCGCCAATGAACATACTTTTCAAGGCGGACTGGCCAGTGATGAAAAAACAGTTAGCGATTACAAAGACTTCTTGATAGCGTAGTAGGCTAGCGGAGTCAGATACGTGATTGCTGGTGGTGAGAGAATCGATCATGATTCTCGAGTTGCGAGAGGAAAGTCCGGGCAGCACAGGGCAGGATGCTGGCTAACGGCCAGGCGGCGTGAGCCGACGGAAAGTGCCACAGAGAATAGACCGCCGATGGCTTCGGCACAGGCAAGGGTGAAACGGGGAGGTAAGAGCTCACCGCGGGGCTGGCGACAGACCTGGCAAGGTAAACCCCATCCGCTGCAAGTCCAAATAGGATCGTAATCAGGCGGCCCGTCTGGCGATCGGGTAGGATGCTGGAGGTTGCTGGTAACAGCAGCCCTAGATAAATGATCACGACTCTTAAGAGAGAACAGAACCCGGCTTATTTCCGACTCCGCATTCATGACGGTGGCACCTTTTGACGCTGCAAAATGTTACCGAGAAGGCGTTGCAGGTCCTGCCCAATTTCTGAATCGGGTGACTGCATCATTAGGGGTTTACGCTGTAGGACTGAGCGTCTCACCAAATCGTTGTTCGTCACGTATCCTCTAAAATCTACAGATAGTCCAAAGTATTTCAGACATGCGGTTTCCATCGCATGGCCGACCTTGACATCGTTATTGGAACGAACCTGATTCAGAATCAGACTGGGACGATACCGCTGCGTTTGTTGTTCCGCAAAATCAGACATCTCAGGTCCCAGCTCTTTAAGGTGGAGCAATAATTCACGCGGAGTGCGGATACCATGCCGATTGTTACGATCCATTGATTCTTCAACCAAATCTCGCAACTCTGGAGTTTCACTATATAGTCTAATCTGCCGATAGAATGAACTTTTAATAAAACGGTAAGCATTTTCGATGGAGGTCGGCTCTGGAATCGCTACTAGTAATTGAGTGTCTGCGGTAATGAAAAAATCTAGAGTATTGAAGGAAGTTCCCGCTCCCAAGTCCATCAGAATGTAATCTGCTTCAATCTTTTTCAATTCACGGAGAAGTCGAATTTTTTGCGCATACTTTGGATTCGCGATATTGAGGCTATCCTGAGCTCCACTAAGCAGGAAAAGATTTGGTACTTGAGTCGGAACCAAGCCTTCTTCTAACTCCTCATAGCGCCTCATCAAGAAGTCTGACACTCCTCGATCCAGATCAGTGACTCCAAGGCAAGTGTGAAGGTTTGCCCCTCCCAGATCCAGGTCCATAAGCACCACTCGCTTGCCTTCTTTAGCCAGCAAGACCCCAATATTAGTAGTCAGGAAGCTCTTTCCTACACCTCCTTTACCGCCACCCACAGCCCAAAGTTTCGCTCGTTGTTCCATGCTGTATGTCGTTTTTTGTTTCTCAGTCATCCATGAAGGAGGAGCTACTGTAGCACAGCGTTGTGAATCTGAAAGGAAGAATTTATGGATGTCAAATAGTTTAGAAGGGAACCAAGCGACGAAGTCCATCATAAATCACAATTGAAGCGGCAGAGGCAAGGTTCAAACTGCGCACCTCAGATTCCCACATGGGAATCGTAAAGCTTCTTTCGGGGTGTGGATGCCAAAGCCACTTTGGCAAACCAGCCGTTTCCTTGCCAAAAAAGACAAAGTCACCTGTTTGAATCGGCATCTGGGTGTATGGGGTCTTTGCATGAGTGGAGAGAAAGTGACACCGTGTAAGATCCAACTGCTTGATCCATTCTTCCCAATCCATGATATGCTCCCAACTTACCCAATCCCAATAGTCCAGCCCAGCCCGCTTCAGAGTGCGATCAGAAAGTTCAAAACCAAGTTCACCCGCTAAAATAAGATGACATTTTGTTGCTGCACACAATCTTGCAATATTTCCAGTATTTGGCGGTATCTGTGGTTCTACCAACACCACCTGCAACAGCGGATTGCTGTGTATTCTCACAGTTACACAACCGCTCTTTGAAGACCCAACTGTAGCAATTGGTGCAGTAATTCTGAATAAGACAAACCTGACGCTTCCCAAAGTTTTGGGTACATACTAATGCTGGTAAATCCAGGAAGTGTATTGATTTCGTTAATGTAAATCTGATTATCTTTGGTTAGGAAGAAATCAACACGTGCCATCCCCAGACCTTCAACGACTCGAAAAGACTCTGAAGCCAACTCATAGATTCGGCTCGCTACAGAAGCTTCAATCTCCGCAGGAATCTTCAAAATTGCCCCATTCGGATCAACATACTTCGCTTCGTAAGAGTAGAATTCATGCTTGGGAATGATCTCACCCAGAGTCGCAGCCACTTCAGGGGAATCATTTCCAAGGACAGCAGCTTCAATTTCCCGACCGATGATTGCCTGTTCCAGCAAAATCTTGTGGTCTAGAGAAAAGGCCTCTTTCAAGGCTTGCTGATATTCATCCTCATTACGAACCTTGGAAACACCTAAAGAAGAGCCTTCACGGGTTGGTTTAACAAAGAATGGCGATCCCAATCTTGTGACCACTTCGGAATAGAGGAGTGTTCCATTCCTACGTAACGTGATGAAAGGTGTAACCGGAAGTCCGGCCTGAACGAGTAGTCGCTTCGTCATATCCTTATCTATACTGACCGCAGAACCCCAAACATCACAGCCAACAAAAGGAACTCGAAGCATTCGCAGCATCCCCTGCAGTGAACCATCTTCCCCAAAATTCCCATGGGTGATTGGGAAGCAAACATCTGCCTTCCATTGCAACTTTCCTTGTTCATTTTGTAACCATCCCAACTGTCTTGGGAGAAGAGTTTCTGCTGCTGGGTGCAAATGGATCTCACGGATATCCTTTGTTTTGCACAGTAAGTCCCCCTCAGGTCTCCAACACCAACTCCCATCTTTGCGAATACCGATTAGCTGAACCTCGTAGTTGTCTCTGGGAAGAGCTCGGGCAATATTGAAAGCCGAGATCAGTGAAACCTGATGCTCCCCACTCAAGCCACCGCAGAGGACTGCAACTCGAGTCTTCATTCACCATTCTCCAGCCAAATCGGTACTGGCAAATCTTTGCTTCGCAGAAACTCTGGATTGAAGAGCTTAGATTTATAGCGGACCCCTGAGTCACAAAGCACAGTAACAATGGTTCTGCCTGGCCCAAGCTGCTTAGCCAAACGGATCGCACCTGCAACATTCAGAGCTGCTGAACCTCCCAAACATAGCGCTTCATCTCTCAGTAGTTCAAAGCAGATTGGCAACATTTCATCATCATTGACTCGAAATGCAGCGTCTACCTTGAGCCCTTCCAGATTGGCGGTGATTCTTCCCTGACCAATTCCCTCGGTAATTGAGCTTCCGACAGACTGCAACTCACCCGTGGTGTAGTAGGAATAGAGAGCAGCACCCATCGGATCAACCAACCCTATCACAATATCGGGATTTCTCTCGCGCAGTGCCATGGCTGTCCCCGCCAAGGTTCCTCCGGTCCCAATCGAGCAGATAAAGGCATCCACAGTCCCATCAGTCTGCTCCCAGATTTCTGGTCCTGTTGTTTCATAGTGCCCCATTCTATTTGCTATATTGTCAAATTGATTGGCCCAAATGGCTCCGTTAGATTCTGCTGCGGCTGTTTCGTCGGCGATTCTTCGCGACTGATGAATATAGTTATTTGGATCTTTATAGGGCACTGCTGGAACTTCTTTGACCAAAGCACCAAAAAGCCGCAGCATGTCTTTTTTTTCCTCGCTCTGGGTCTCAGGAATAACGATCAGGGTTCGGTAGCCTCGGGAGTTTCCAACCAGTGCCAGTCCAATTCCAGTATTTCCAGCAGTTCCTTCGACAATCAAACCACCTGGTTGAAGCAATCCTTTCTGCTCTGCATCCAAGATAATTGCACGGGCAGTTCGGTCTTTTACAGATCCTCCTGGATTTAGAAACTCTGCTTTTCCTAGGATTGTACACCCAGTCAATTCCGAAGCCTTTCGTAGGCGAATCAGTGGTGTGTTGCCAATGCTATCAACGAAATCCTGTCGAATTTCCATTCTGTCCTTAATCTATGCCTTGTTCCCAGATGAGGTAAGTTCAAAGTTCAGCGAGTTGCCCCTGTTGAAGCACGACTTGCCGTTGGCAACGCTCCGCTAGATCCCTATTGTGAGTCACCATTAAGAGAGTCATCTGCGTATCACGTACCAAATCAAAGAGTAGATTCGCAATCTGCTCACCAGTTTCCACATCCAAATTTCCTGTAGGCTCATCAGCCAAAAGGATCGCGGGTTCTACAACCACGGCACGAGCGATCGCAACTCGTTGGCATTCTCCACCACTCAACTGGTACGGGAAGTGATCATGACGATGTTCAAGCCGCACTTGCTCCAGGGCCTTGCAAGAGCGTTCTATATGTCCAGCCCTTTGAAAAATCTCTAGTGGCAAACTGACGTTTTCCAAAGCTGTCAGATGCGACATCAAATGGAATTGCTGAAAAATGATCCCAATATTCTCAGCGCGGAACCGCGTCAGTTCCTCCTCGCTCATTTGGGCTAGATCTGTTCCGCGAATCCTCAAGGCACCGCCGGTTGGTTGGTCAAGCCCTGCAAGCAAAGAAAGCAGAGTCGATTTTCCGCTTCCTGACTGCCCTATCACCGCGACAGTTTCGCCCTGATTAACTTGTAACTGTAAGTTGCGCAGGACCTCAACATTTTCGTTCCTGCTGGGATGAGGAAATGACTTTCCAACATTTTCCAACTCTAGAATCATTAACAGCACTTTATACTTGGGGTGTTTTCAAGATCTCAACTGGGCATCAAAGGCCTGTTCGAGTCGGCTTACAATTTTCTGCCGGATCTTCTGGACATCCTTGTCCTTCAGAGTACGGTCATTTGCCTGAAAAGTTAGAGCAAAAGCCAAACTTTTTTTGTCAGCAGCCACTTGTTCACCTGTATACACATCGAACAAGGTAGTCTGTTTTAACAAAGGACGACCTGCCTGTTCCATTTCACTAAGGACTTGGGCTACTGGAAGATCTTGATTTACAACAACTGCCAAGTCTTCATAGATTGGAGTAAATCCAGAAATTTCCTGCATCTGGTGTGCTTGCTGCCATTGGGTTAACAGAAGATCTAGATCCAACTCTGCGACACAAAACGGTTGTTCTGGGAGAGAAAATTCACTACGAATTTTCGGGTGGAGTTCTCCGATGTAGCCTAACATGTCTCCACCGAGACGAAGACAAGCACAGCGACCTGGGTGATAAGGTGAACTATCGGATTGCTTCCAGCTAATCTCAGATTGTAAATGCAGGCCTTCCAACAAAATCTCCAGGCGACCCTTGATATCATAAAAATCATAGCCAGTTGTTGCCTGATCAGGGTGCCAAGCATCGGCTTGTCGAGGGCCTGTTAGCAACGTGGCTAGTCGACGAGGTTCAGTTGGCAGGGTTTCGCCCTTTTGGGGTAAGAACACACTTCCTACCTCAAAAATCTGAATTCGAGACAATAGTCGTAGGTTTTCACGTGCTGTCTGAAGTAAGCCCACTAGCAAGGTCTGACGAAGATGACTACGCTCCTGAGAGAGAGGGTTCAGCAAGCCAATCTGTGTACTCAGGCTCACATCTGGCTGTAAGCACAGCTTGGCTTCATCAACAGGGCTGTTCAGTGAGTAGGTAATCACCTCATCTAGCCCTGCTCCCACCAGCAGATCACGGACTTTCTCTACTCCGTTCAATTTAAAGTTTTCTCGTTGCGGCGGCAATTCATCTGCTAGTCTTGTAGGGGGAAGTCGGTTGTAACCATAGATGCGTACGAGCTCTTCCACCAGATCTGCTGGAATCCGCACATCCTGACGATGAGCGGGTACTTGAACCTGATAGATTTCTTGCTTTATGGCAACTTTGAATTCCAATGCTTCAAGGATCCGAACAACCTCTGCCTCTGACATCTTGATTCCTAGGATCCGCTCAATATAGCCTGAGTGCAGTTCAATTTTAACTGACTCAGGTCTTCTCGGATAGAGGTCCCCAACGACAGGCTCCAGCGTTCCGCCAGCAAATTCAGCAATTAGACGTGCTGCACGCCACCCTGCCAGCATCGGTAATTCAGGATCCAGGCGTTTACCAAACCGCTCTGCAGCTTCCGTTTTGAGCTTTAGTAGTTGAGAGGTACGCCGATTGTTCAGAAATTCAAAGTGAGCTGCTTCTAACAGGATATCCGTTGTTGTTTCAGACACCTCAGTATTACCCCCACCCATCACACCAGCGATGGCAATCGCTCCCTGCTCATCTGTAATCAACAACATTTCTGGATCAAGCTTGCGCTCAATTTCATCAAGAGTTACCAACACTTCTCCCGGTTGGGCTCGACGCACACAGATAGTTGGAATGCCGCTACTACGTTGCACTAGCACTTCGTAATCGAAAGCATGCAGGGGCTGCCCAAGCTCCAACATCACGTAATTGGTAATATCAACAATGTTATTGATGGGGCGCATTCCGCTCTGTCTCAAGCGCTGCTGCATCCAAAATGGAGAAGGACGAATTTTGACGTCTCTGATCCGAAATACAGTGTAACGTGCACAAAGATCTGGGTCATTGATCTGCAGATTTATATAACCCGATTCTTCCACAATATTCTTGTCTTCTGGTAGATCGTGAATGAACTCATTCTTGAGAGGTAACCCGTAAATCGCAGCAGCCTCCCGGGCAATTCCATGCACACAGAGAAGATGGCTAAAACCTCCCTTGATATCAAAGTGCAGAACGGTCTCCCCAAGATATTCACTCAAGGGAGAACCAACGGGTGCATCCTCTGGAAGAATCAAGACTCCCTCATGTTCTTCACTCAGACCAAGTTCCTTTTCTGAACAAGCCATCCCTTCGGAGGGAATTCCTCGAATTTTCGAAGGTTTGAGCTTTTTGAGCTTGTATTCTTCACTGTAAGCGTCAATTACTTGAGTTCCAACCAAAGCTAGTGGGATCTTTGGGCAGGGAGTTAGAACACTGCCAATCATTGCAAAAATATTGGGAGCACCGGTCACCACCACCAAGGATTGATCTTTTCCGTAATTGACTGTTGCTAGACAAAGAGAATCCGCATCAGGATGTGGTTTCACTTTCTGAATCTCTGCAACCACCAGAGTTTCAGGATTCCAGAATTCCCCGATCACGTCTGTACCATCAACTTCAAGGCCAGCAATCGTCAGGGTTTCCGTCAATTGATCCGGTGTTGCGGTGTAAGCAACAAAATCACGAAGCCAGCGAAGCGGAATCTTGAACGCCATATTCTCTTGGTAGTCAGTTTGAGTGAATGAATTGCAAGACTAGACTTCTTTCAATTAGATTGCAGTTCATAATGCAGGTTCCGAAACTCCCGTATTATCTTGTGCTGTGAGTCCATAAAGACCAGCGGCTTGCAGTGCTGGTGGGACTCACGAATCTTGATGGACGACGAGAGTTTTGTTTCTAGAGCAGGCAGTTTTTCAGCCAGCATTTCCTCAAGCAGTTGGGGTGGTAATCGGACTCGTGGCTGAAACTGGTTAGCCACAATCCCATCCACCTCTAGCTGCTGATTGTGATCCAAGCTGATTTCGCAGACTTGTTGCAACAGGGTGTACAGCACCTGACGCGAGAAAGCATCACAATCGAAAGGAATCAAACAACGCTCAGATGCAATCAAAGCAGATCTAGTGTAGAAATCCCAAGCTGGTGGGGTATTCAGAAAAATTTCATCCTACTCCGATAACCACAACAAGAGTTCTCTCAATTTAAACATCTTGTAGTACATCTCCAGCTTCGCTTGTAATTCCTCCAACTCTGGATAGGAGTGCAAAACATAGGGCCTTGTAAATGGAGAGGGATGAATGCAAGCCCTGGGTCTACCTGTTCTAGTTGTGAAGTGCAACCAATCATTGAAGCAATCAAAACCATTAGGAAAAAAATTCTTTTCCAGATCGACTCAACAGGTAGTGTGGAGAATTGCCATGTGTATACAGATCCACAAGCAAAACTCACTTCTTCCCCTGGGTAGCAATTGCTGCAAGATTGCTGGCAATAGTGGACTTGCAAACTCCACCTTCCAATTATAAACGACGTGACGCATTTACAAACTCAGCTTGACAAACTCAGCGGTAGTATTCACGAACATCCAGTGGTTGGGAATCTGGGAGAGGCAGGCGAGACTGTAGAACACGTTGAAAGAGTTGAGTACCCTGCTGTAGCAATCGCTCTAGTGGTTTACGCTCTTCGACAGTAGAAATCTCAATCACATCAAAGCTTTCTTCCATCTTACTGTGCAGATAATCATCACTCGTCGACAGTTCGTCCACTAATTTCAGCTCCAAGGCTTTTGATGCCAACCAATATTCACCTGTAGCCACTTGCTCAATATCCAAGCCTTCTCGGTATTGTGTGACGTGGTCCTTAAAGGCCTGATGAATTGCAGACAGGTCCGCTTGGAATTTTTCACGTGCTTCCTCTGTCACTTCAGCAAAAGGGGTCACTGTGCGCTTGTATTCACCTGCGGTGAAGAGGTAGTAGTCAATTTCATTACGCTGAAGGACACGATGAAAATTTGGCACACTCGCTACAACGCCAATCGAACCCAGAAAAGCGAAAGGAGCTGCAATG
>AGAU01000082.1 GCA_000224765.2 SAR324 cluster bacterium JCVI-SC AAA005
AAAACTAAGTATCGTGCCGGTTAAGCATGAGAAAACAGAAATTCCGACAGCTACTATCATCATAGAATTGAAAGTTCGACAGATTAGATACCCAACTGCACCCGGTGTAATCAACATTGCTAATACAAGTACGATTCCGACAGCTTTTAACGAAGATACTATTGACATAGACAATAGTATTAAAAGTGCATAGTGAAGTATTTTAGATGGAAAACCAATAGATCTTGTATAAACAGGATCAAAGCAATAAAGTAAAAAATCTTTTTTCTTCAAAATTAACAGAAAAGAGCAGACAGATCCTATGACAGTTGAGATCATTAAATCTTTTTCTAAAATTCCAAGTATATTTCCAAATAAAACATGCATTAAGTGCAGTTCAGTTTCTATCTTAGTTAGTAAGATCAGGCCAACAGCAAACATGAATGTAAAGATGATACCCATTACAGTATCTTCTTTCAGCCGGCAATTGTTTTTTACATATCCTACTAGAAAAGCACATGAAAAACCTGATACAAATGCACCTACTATTAGAGGTAAACCAAGCAAGGCAGCTAGCACTAAACCAGGTAAGACTGCGTGAGATATCGCATCACCCATCATTGACCAGCCTTTAAGAACAAGAAAACAAGAAAAAATTGAACAAGAAATTGCGATTACAAAAGACATCAATAGAGCACGAATCATAAAGTCATGTGCCAAAGGTGCATATATAAAATCGATCAGATTATTCATAAAACAATAATTTATTTAAATTTTCTGATTAATTATTAAGTTTGTAAAACCAAGTGAATTGCCCGTACTTTGGAGAGAAACAAAAAGTGATGAAAAAAATTAGTGACTGTAAACACACGATCAACCCAGAAGGGTTTAGATCAAGAAAAAAACTTAAATAGGAGCCAATCCAACTTGTGCATGTTCCAATCGATATAGATATAATTATTAATTTATTAAATTTATCTGTTAATAGATAAGCTGTTGACCCGGGTGTTATTATTAAAGCTATCACGAGAGAAGCACCTACTGCCTGAAGAGCTGCAACAATAGAAGCGGTCAAAAGAGTAAAAAAAAGAATTTTTATATAAATAATATTTATACCAATACTTTCTGCATAACTTTCATCAAAAAATACCAGAAAAATATCTTTCCATTTCAAAGTTATAGCCGTAAAACATATTATTGAAATAATAATTACTTGAAGAATATCATAGTCTGATATTCCAAGTATATTTCCAAGAATAATCTCTTCAATATTTACGGAGACGGGACTAAAAGAAGCTATAACCAACCCAAGCGCAAGGAAAGATGTAAAGATCATTCCAATAACAGTGTCTTCACGTAATTTTGTGAAGATTTTGATTGCTGTCATACTAAGAACAGCCAAAAATCCTGCGAAGAATGAACCTATAGAATATGGCAGACTAAGTAGATAGGCTAAAGCTACACCAGGTACAATTGCATGAGCTAAGGCATCACCGATTAAAGACCAGCCTTTCAATACAAGATAACAAGATAAGTAAGCACACAATCCTCCAACTAAAGTACAAGCCCATATGGCTTTAACCATAAAATTATATGAGAATGGTTCTAACAAATACTCAATCACAACTTTTTCCCAGATTTGTTTATTTCATTTACACCATACTTTCCATAAAACACTGCAGGACGCTCATCATCTGTAATAATAGTAAAAGTCTCTTCACTGTTCTTGCTAGTATTAATAATTGAAGATAATCGATGCTCCCGAAACATATTACCGAAAGCACGCCTCAAATTTTCTTGCGTAAAGGTAGTTTCGATGGGGCCGTAAGCAAGTAACTTTTTATTAATCAGCATTACATCGTTACAAAATTGAGGAACACTCCCTAAATTGTGTGTTGAGACGACAATTAGATTGCCAGCATTGGCTAATAAACGGAATAAGTCACTTAAAGATTCTTCTGTTGTAACATCAACACCTGTAAAGGGCTCATCCAGTAGTATGATTTTACCTCGATGTGCGAGCGATCGAGCGACAAATGCGCGTTTTTTCTGTCCACCACTTAATTCTCCTATTTGGGACTTCCGGAATTCATTTATACCTACAAAGTTTATAGCCTCATCAACAATTTCGTAATCTTTCTTAGATGGGTATCTAAGAAAGCTCATATGACTATATCGACCCATCATTACCAGATCTTCAACCAACAAAGGAAAATTCCAGTCAACTTCTTCTATTTGTGGAACATAGGAAACTAAGTTTTTTTTCAATGCCTCTGCTGGGCTCATACCCATGATTAATATTTCACCATCTATGGGTTTAATAATGCCCATTATTGTTTTGAAAAGCGTTGATTTTCCAGCACCATTCATCCCAACGAGTCCAATTATTCTTGAGTTATTTAATTTAGCATTTACACATGTCAGCGCCTCAAAATTATTTTTAAATTTTACGCTTACATTTTTAATATTTATTATTTCTTCCAAAATTTACTCTTTTAAAGCTTTTTTGAAACCCTTAACAATTCTATCAGTTGTTACTTCAAGTAAGTCTAAATAAGAAGGTACAATTCCATCTTTTTCACTCAGGGAATCAACAAATAAAACTCCACCATAAATAGCATTTGTCTCGGATGCAACTTGCTTTGCTGGTTTGTCGGAAACTGTACTTTCACTAAACACCACTGGAATATCGTTCTTCAATACTGTGTCGATCACTTTACGGATTTGTTGTGGTGATCCTTGACGATCTGAATTCATCGGCCACAAGTAAATTTCTTGCATATTTAAATCTTCAGCTAGATAGCTAAATGCACCTTCACTTGTTACTAAAAATCTTTTACTAGGCTCTATAAATTTAAGTTTCTTTTTAATTTTTGATTGGATCTTTAGTATCTCTTCTGAATACTTATTTGCATTATTAGCATAATACTCCTTATTTTTGGGATCTATATCTGCTAAAGCGTTGTAGATGTTATCAACATAGACTAATGCATTTTTTGTAGACATCCATGCGTGGGGATTAGGTTTTCCCGTATATTCTCCTTCGAAAATTGATATTGGTTTGATTCCATTTGAAATAACAACGCTTGGAGTATTATCAACATTGGAAAAAAAACGTGAAAACCATTGTTCTAAATTCAGTCCATTCCAAAGAATGATATCAGCTTTCCTAGCGCGTAATACATCTTTTGGTGTTGGTTTATAATTGTGGATCTCAACACCTGGTTTTGTTATTGATTCTACGATTACTCTATCTCCTGCCACATTTTTAGCTATGTCAGCAATGATTGTAAAAGTTGTTACTAATCGTATTTTTTCTTCTGCATAAACAATATTAGTTTTTATCGTTACTATAATGCTTAAAAAAATCTTTATGATTATAATAATTTTTTGTTTTTTCATCTTGGATATTTTGTATTTCAGTGGGTTTTAAATCCGAATTATTTCTTTTACTTCAATTTTTGAAAATTCTCTTTCTTTTTTTAAAATAATTTGTTGAATATGTTACCATTTCCGTTTCAATTTGCGAATTTGAAAATATTCGTGTGATTTTTCATGCTTTTCAAAAATAAATTTTGAATTTACTAATCATGAATTTATTATTTATTTTCTATCTGATGTCAATTTTTGTTTCGCTCTACCTCAATTATCCCCCAAAATATTAGTAGATACTAATATTTTATGAATTGCCATCAAATATTTTCTGAGTTTTCCTCTGCCGCAATGGACAGTATTTCCAGCGTTGGCAAGCAACCGTCGGTCACAGCGACATAGAAAATAACATCTTCAGCGTGGATGAGGTCTAACCAATCACCAAACACAGCCTGCTGCAACACTTCAAACGGATGGTGGAATTGCCTGCATATCAGATAGGGACACTCGTGACATCGTGCCCTACAGCTTAAGGCACTTTATGATTACTCAGCGGATTATGAGTGGACTGGGCTTTAGGGAGATCGCCGACATGTGTGGGATCAGTATGGTGCAGATCAAGCACACCTACTAACACTTGAATGACGCGATCCGCCTGACCAATGCCATCGGGACTACCATAAGAGAGCCAATGATACGATTGATGTGATTTAGGAAGTGGTTAATCCTGCTAACACGATTTGTAGTTAAATTAACTAAGTTGCTCTTCAAATCATGTCCTCACCCGTGCTTGATTTAGCGCTGGGTTTTCTGAATGCTCGTACATCTCCATCTCCCTAGGTGTTCCTATTTACCTGCGAATCAGTTCTGTCAAAAATCTCTTTATCTGATTATTATTTAATAATTAATCCTTCTACTGACAACTTAAATGACTTGACATGAATAAGGGTGAAGAATAATTAACGCTTTTTACTAGGTTTCAATTCGAACAGAATTTAAACTTAATTTTTTAATCTCTCTTGAATGAGAAAAAATGAATATATTCAAATTATTTACAATATTTTTATTTATATTTCAATATGCTTCAATAGCATTTAGTGACGAAACAGAAATAACCATATCAATTGGACCGAGAGGTTTTGGTCAAATGACGCCAAAACTTATTGAAGGATTTATGAAAGAAAATCCTCATATTAAAGTTAATTGGCAGAAGATTTCAGATGTTCCCAATGAATCAAGAAAATTATATGTTACAAATTTTACAGCTGAAAGTAGTAAACCAGACATAATTTCTGTCGATGTTATCTGGCCAGGTGACTTTGCAAAAAGAGGATGGATAGCACCGCTAAATGATTTATTTACGAAACAAGAAATTAGTAAATATAATCAAAGTTTTGCAGAAGCAGCTACAGTTAACGGGAAGCTTTACGCCATTCCTCTGTACATAGATGGAACACATTTATTCTATCGAGTGGATTTATTAGAGAAATATGGATTTGAGGCACCAAAAACATGGGAAGAACTAATCAGTCAGTCAAAAACAATTTTAGAAGGAGAGAAAAATCCTGATCTAGTAGGATTTGTAAATATGTGGGCAAAAATCGAAGGACTATTTATGAATTGGCTCACATTCTTCTATGGAGCTGGAGGGAAATTTTTTGATGAACAAGGTAAAATTGCAGTAGATAGTCCTGAGGGTGTAAAAGCAATGCAAGCAATGGTTGATATACTTTATAAACACAAGATTGCAAACGAAAGTATACTCACCTTCAAACCGAATGATGCAAGGGTATTGTTTCAACAAGAGAGAGCAATATTTTTAATGGTACAGGATTTTGTTGTAAGTCCATTAAGTGCTGATGATTCTCCCGTAAAGGATAAATTTAAAATTACTAGAAACCCATATTTTAAAGGGAAAGAGACTAGTCACTCAACAACAATAGGTGGATATTTATTGGCAATAAATCAATATTCAGAGCACAAAGAAGATGCTGCAAAGCTAATCAAATATTTCACAAAGTATGAATCACAATTGGAATCTGCAAAAGTCTCAAACAAAGCTCCAACAATTAATTCTGTTTACCAAGACCCTTCTTTAAAAGGATCTGTTCTACAGATACTGGGAGCAAACTATAAGGTAGGAGTAGTGAGACCGTCTGCCGAGACAGGAGAACGATACAACAGAGTATCACAGATTATGCAGGCAGAAATTACAGAGGCGCTACATCAGCGCAAAACTCCAGCAAAAGCTATGAGGGATGCAGAAGACCAGATTAAGCGTTTCTTGCCCAAAGAGAGAAGATAAACAAACTTCTAGGCACTGCTTTCTGCTAGAGTAGCGCCTAGATTGGAAGAGAGAAGATTTCGTTTGCAGCTAGACTACATCAAATTACATCGTAATACTCAAATTGGATATCTGTTCGTTATACCTTCGCTGCTGGTTGTGACTTTTGTTCTTGTATATCCGGTCATACAAGCGTTTCTATATAGTCTAACACCAGAGTATAGTGAGGATAGTGAATGGTCTTTAGAAAATTATTTTAATTTATTAGACGACGATAGGTTTATTGAATCGTTTAATAATACATTAATTTTCACATTTTTTACAATACCAGCAGAATTACTAATTGGCCTAGTAATCGCTGTATTATTGAATAAAGAATTCAGATTTAGAGGAATTGTTAGGGTAGCTATATTATTCCCGTGGGCACTACCAACTGCCTTAAATGCAATAATGTGGCGATGGATGTTCAACACTGAATTTGGAATAATTAATTACGGCTTGATCAGTGCTGGATTGATTGAAAGTAAATTAAACTGGCTTGGTAAAGAGCCACTTGCAATGATTGCTATGATGTCTGTTTCCACCTGGAAAACAAGCTCGTTTATGGCGCTTTTGCTTTTAGCTGGATTGCAAACGATACCAAAAGATTTGTACGAGAGTGCAGAAATGGATGGTGCCAACGGCTTTAAATCATTTTGGCATATCACAATTCCATTGTTAACACCGGCAATTATTGTCTCTCTATTGTTGAGAACCATGGATGCACTTAGAGTTTTTGAACTTCCATTTAACCTTACTGATGGTGGTCCACTGAATACAACTGAAACTATTTCATTATATTCATACCGAGTACTTTTCGAATTTGTTGAATTCAAATACGGATCTAGCATGGTAATAATTCAATTTATACTGATCCTGATTATGAGCTTAATTTATATTAAATCGATTAAAAATATAGATTATTAAAACTTAAAATAAATCAAAAATTTTGTTCATCAATGCAATCAAAAATAAGAACAAAATTTTTGATTTATTTTTTATCAGTTGTAGTTGTATTAATATCTTTCTTTCCTATTATTTGGCTATTTTTTACATCGCTGATGCCAGCTAAAGATATTTATGCTTGGCCCCCAAATCTTTTTCCCTCCCCTGGCACTTTCAATAATTATATAAAGATATTCAATAACTCTCCAGAATTGCTTAGATACATTCTAAACAGTACTATTATTGCTGTATTTACCACGGTTACAATTATTTTATTTGGTGGCTTAGCAGCTTATGCACTTGTAAGAATAAAATTTAGAGGGAGTTTTGCCATTATGCTCGGTATGCTCGCTGTTTCAATGTTTCCAAATATTGCAATACTTCCGGCAATATTTATAGTTTTTAAAAAACTAAATCTTATTAATTCATATCCATCATTAATTATAGCTCATACTGGTTTATTCATTACCATGGCTATATGGATTTTAGCTAATTATATTCGTACTATACCTTTCGAAATCGAAGATGCTGCAAAGATGGATGGGTGTGGACCCTTTGGTATATTTTGGAGAATAATACTTCCTTTGTCTAAACCAGGAATTTTTGCTACTGGATTGATTGTATTTATTTTTTCTTGGAATGAGTTTCCTCTTTCCTTAGTTCTTCTTCATGATAATGATATGCGCACTGCCCCTGTTGGGATATCACTTTACCCTGGAGAATATTCATTTCCTTGGGAGACAATTAGTACAGCAACTTTTCTATCGATTATTCCTGTTTTGATAATTACAGGTATTTTTCAAAAGCAAATTATTGGTGGGCTTACTTCAGGATCTAATAAATAAAAATTTTGTCATATGAAACGAATCCATCATCTTATCACCGAAAAATTAATTCAATTCACCAATGGATTAATTAATCAAGAAAAAGCTAAGGTAGTCATTCCAGCAAACGACCAGAAAAAGGGATATTGGTTTGGCGGTGGAAACATGATCACTGACGAGTTAGGCAACCTTTGGTTAGTAGGTAGATATCGAGATCACGGAGATTCAAGAACTGGAGTAGGAACTGGACCTCGCGGGCTCGAACTTTCACTGTTCAAATCTGAGGATAACGCTAGCTCCTTTCGAAAAGTAATGAGCTGGTCTAAATCTGATCTGGAAAATGATAACTTTAGTGTTCTTTCTATTGAAGGTTCAGCACTGAACAGACTCTCTTACAACACATGGGAAATATTTTATTCCGTGGAGAAATCACATGAATATCCTCAAAGCCTATCTAATTACCAGAAACTAGGTACTGGGGTATGGTCTGTTAGTAGAATCACCACCAATTCACTATCTGATTTCCATAATTCTTCGATTGATGAACTTCTAATATGTGACGAAAAGTTTGAACATTTGCATGTCAAAGACCCTGTAGTTTTGGGTTCTAAATCTTGTGACATTCTTTTTTGCACACATCCTTTTACCTGGGCATCTGGTAGTACTGGTTATGCGAAGAGGAACGACTCTAATGGTTTTGATGTTGCTGATTGGTGTATTGTGGAGAAAGGGCATTCCTGGGATATTGCCACCACCCGTATCACCTCTAGACTTTCTTTACCCCAAATTGGTCCATTCTTCGATTTAGCACCGTGTTCTATTTATTTTTTTGATGGTGCTGAATGCATGAACGAGTTACCTCAGAATACTTCTGGACTTCAACGACCTCGAGGCTATTCTTGCGAAGAACTCAGCGGTATCTATTTTGGTTTTGATGAAGATTTTCCTGCCTTACAAAAAATATCGATTTTGCATCCCCAATTTATATCTCCATGGGGTACTGGTTGTAGTCGTTATGTAGATACCCTCGTAACTAATGAAGGTATTCATGTTACCTGGCAGCAATCTCAGAAGGATCAATCACAACCACTAGTTCATAACTTTCTCTCTAGTAGTCAGATTTCTGAATTGCTCTTGTGATCAGTACTTCTGCACTGTCTACTAATATTAGCCCTGTCTTGCTTTGTAACGAAACTCCATGACATTTAATTCTGCAGATGTTTTATTCACTGATGCCGGCCGTGGAATTGGACGTTTTGCCATTGCCTTTGCTAAAGAAGGCTCATTTGTTGGATGCTTACAATACAAATGAAGAAGCTCTTTTAACTGTTGAAGACATTCAAAGCTCTGTGAGCAAAGCGGAGGCATTAATTTCAGATGCCAGTGAGTTCGATTCAGTCTCTAAGACCATTTCTACTTTTGGCTCCTCTCGTCAAAGCATTGATATACTCTGCCTAAGGAACATGCGTGACATTGTTTCATAAAGCTCAAGACACTTTATGATTACACAAAGGATCATGAACGGCTTGGACTTCAGGGAGATCGCCGACCTATGCGGGATCAGTGTTGCGCAGATCGAACGCATCTACTATCACTTGGATGACGAGATCCACCTGACCAATACCGTAGCAGAACTACCGCAAGAGATAAGACGGTACCATTGAGGTGATATAGAAAGTCGATATGGAAAAGAGTGAGAGACTGAGTGAGGCTATCCAGTTTCTATCAAGATATTGGATGGAAAAA